>DASZWI010000121.1:0-9123 GCA_035546715.1 Gaiellaceae bacterium
ACCCCGCCGGTCGGCCCGGCACTCCCGCCGGCCCGCCGGCGAGCGCGTTCCCATGCAGGCCTTTCTCACTTCGGACCGTCAAACCAGGGTCAGACCCGGGTCTGACCCTGCCGGTCGGCCCGGCACTCCCGCGGGGCCGGAGGCGTCTTGCCGCAGTGCAGCTGCTTTCTCACTTCGACCGCCAAATCGGGGTCAGACCCGGGTCTGACCCTGCCGGACGGCCGCGCTGGACGATTCGGCCCGGTCCCGGGTGGGCACCACGACGGGATGCTGACGCTCTACCAGACCGAGTGGTGCCCGTACTCCAGCGCTGTGCGCCAGCGCCTGACCGAGCTCGGGCTGCCGTTCGTCGCGCAGCCCGTCGAGCCCGAGCCGGAGGCGCGCGACGAGCTCCGCCGCGTCGCCGGCACGGACGAGATCCCCGTCCTCCTCACCGATGAGCGCGAGGTGCTCGCGGGGACCGACGCCGTGCTCGGCTGGCTCGCGGCACGCCACGGCCCGGACGAGTCCCGGCACCGGCAGCGACTCGCCGAGCACGTCTACCAGCGCGACGGGACCGCCGCGAGGCTGCTCGGGCGGTCGGCGCCGGTCGACAGCTAGACGCGGGCGCGCGCCCGCCGGCGCTCGAAGCGCTCGACGCGCGAGCCGGTCGCCTCTGCGCGTGCCCGGCCGGTGTACGCCGGGTGGCACTGCGAGCACACGTCGACCGTCAACGACGGCTTCGTCGAACGCGTCTCGAACGTCGTCCCGCACGACGCGCAGGTGACGGTCGTGGCGACGAGGGTGGGGTGGATGCTGGTCTGCACGTGGTCCTTTCGTTGTCTGCAAATGAGAACGATTCTCGTCAGCTCCGCATTCCGTCGCACGTCGCGGCGCTAGGCTCGCCCCATGGCCAGATACCTGCACACCATGCTGCGCGTCACCGACCCGGAGCGGAGCCGCGCCTTCTACGAGGCGCTCGGGATGGAGTTCCGCCGTGAGTCTCCGATCGTCCGGAACGGCGAGACGGAGGCGATCCTCTACTTCCTCGGCTTTCCCGGCCAGGAGGAGGAGCTCGAGCTGACCTACAACACGGACGGCCGCTCGTACGAGCTCGGCACCGCCTACGGCCATGTGGCGATCGGCGTCGACGACCTCGCGCAGACGCTCCAGGAGCTCGCGGGCCAGGGCATCGAGCCCGAGCGCGAGCCGTACCGCGTGCGCGAGGGCGGGTCGCTGATCTGCTTCGTCCAGGATCCGGACGGCTACCGCGTCGAGCTGATCGACAGATCGTCTGGCTGACCCGGCTCCTTCGCCCTGTCGCGGACGGCGGCGCCGTCCGGCCCGGCGACGAGGCGGCGGCTAGAGGGCGGACCAGTACCGGTCGAGCCGGTCGGCCAGCTCGTCCGGCTTGCTGAGGGCGACGCAATGACCTGCGTCGATCTCGTCGGGCTCGATTCCCAACCGCTCGCGGACGACGCCGCGAAGCCACTCGGCGGGAAGGAGCCGGTCTCCGCGGCAGAGGAGGTAGCGCGTCGGAACGTCCGGCCACGCCGGCAGCGGCCAGGGCTCTTCGCCGGGCCGCGCGGCCTGCCTGCGCCCGCGGCGCATCGCCTCGGCGGCGATCTCCGGCGGCACGTCGTGGTAGAAGAGCGCGCTCGTGTCGCCGCCTGCGGCCTCGGGCGCCAGTCCCGGATGTCCCGTGCGCTCCCACCACTCGTCGCCCGTCTCGTTCGGGAGCGGGACCAGGCCGGCGACGAGCACGAGCAGGTCGACCGTCAGACGCGAGCATACGAGCGGCGCCGTGAAGGCTCCGGCGGACTGCGCCACGAGGACGAGTCGACTGCGGTCCCCGACTGCGGCGACGACGGCGTCGGCGTAGTCCGAGAGACCGGCGCGCTCGTCCTCGCAGGGCAGGCTCGGCGCGACCACGTCGTGGCCGCGCTCGACCAGCCGCGGCTGGACGAGGTGCCAGTAGAACGGGCTGTCGCCCGCGCCGTGTATGAGGACGAAGGTCGCCGTGCGTCGAGGGGTCAGGGGCCGCCGGCGCCGCCGCCCGAGGACGACGAGCTCTTCCCGGCCACCGACGAGACGTACTGGGACACCTGGTCGATCTGCGCGTCGGACAGCCGCCCGCCGAACGCCGGCATCCCGCCGCCGCCGTTGATCACCTGGTGCTTCACGGTCGCCAGGCTCGGCTTCAGGTCGTCGAGGTTCGGGCCGACGCTGCCGTGCGCGTTCGCGTCCGCGAGGGTGTGGCAGGTCGCGCAGTTCGCCTGGAAGACCGCCTTGCCGGCCGCGGACGCCCCGCCCGACGACGGCGTCGTGGTGGTGGTCGGCTTCTTGCCGGGCCCGCCCGGCTTCTTGCCGCCGCCGCCCTGGCCGCCGCCCTCGCCCGTGCCGACGGTCGTCGTCGAGGAGGGAGGAAGCGCCTTCGCCGGCTTGCCGTGCGAGCCGAGCCGGTAGGCGATCACCTGCGCCTGCTGACCCGCCCCCGTGGGGAAGCTCGCGGCGGTGACCAGCGTGTCGCCGGCGATCGCGAGCGGCGCGTTCGTGCCCGCGGGGAGCTTGGCGTGCCAGACGACGCTGCCGTTCGTCCGGTCGAGCGCCCAGATCGAGCCGTCGAACGTCGTCGTGAACACGAGGTCGTTGGAGACGGTCGCGGCGCCGTACGCCGGCGTCGTGAAGCGGTGCGTCCAGAGGATCGACCCCGACGACTCGTCGAGCGCGACGAGCTCGCCCTTCCCCTTCGTCACGTCGAGCTTCAGCTTCGACTGCGTCTGGAACGTGCCGGGCAGGTCGACGATCGGCGCGTAGACGACCCCGTCCTTCACGGCGAGCTGCGTCTCGACGCCGCCCAGCGCGCCCGGCTCGACCGTGACGGGGAGCTTCGGGAGCCCGTTCAGATCCTGCGAGAGCGCCTTGTAGTTGTCGGCGTCGTGGCCGTTGTGGACGCCGACGGCGCGCTTCCAGATCAGCTTGCCGGTCTTCGCGTTCGTCTCGTAAACGTAGCCCATCTTCCCGGCCGAGAGGAGCACCTCGCGTCCGCCGACGCTCGACACGACGGGCGGCAGCTGGAGATCCCAGTCGTAGACGTCGTGCGGGATCATCTGGCGGTACCAGATCAGCTTCCCGGTGTGCCGGTTCAGCCGGACGACGCTGTCGGTGTAGAGATTCGGCCCGGGGCGCGACGTACCCCACGGGAACGCGTCCGTGCCGGGCCAGGGCGCCGGGTTGGCGATGTCGATGAACATGTGGCCGGCGCCGTCGAACGCCGGTGGATGCCAGAGGCCGCCGCCGCTGTTGATCTTCGTGTGCGCCGTGCTCCACAGGTCGTGCGGCACGGTCGCGAACGACCACTGCGTCTCGCCGGTGTCCGCGTTCAGCGCCCACACGACCCCCTGGCCGTTTCCGGCGTAGAAGGCCTTGGCGTTCCCGGGCACGGTGGACACGTAGACGCTGCCGTCGAAGACCGCGGGCGCCATGTCGATGCCCTCGTTCGCGTTCCGGGTGAGCTTCTCGGAGCGCCAGACCTCCTTCCCCGTGTGCGCGTCGAGCGCGAACGCGAAGTCCGAGGTGGCCCCGTAGACGTTGCCGTAGCCGACGGTGACGCCGTTCGGACCCTCGTCCGGCGCGTCGAAGTCGTGCTTCCAGAGCAGCTTGCCGGTCTCGAAGTCGTAGGCCGCGACGTTCGAGGCCATGTCCTGGGTGTAGACGACACCGTCCGAGACGATCGGCGTGGACGACATCACGCCGAAGCTCCCCTGGAGCGCGATCGGCTTCGCCCAGGCGATCCCGAGCTGGTGGACGTTGCCGGAGTCGATCGAGCTGGAGGCGACGCGCGTGTTCGCGAGGTCGCCGTTCGGAGCCGGCCACGCGTCCTTCGTCTGCGAGGTCTCCGGCGCCGCGCCCTTCGGCACGACCGGCCCGCTCGAGCCGCACCCGGCGGCGAGCAGCGCGATCGTCCCGGCCAGGACCGCACCGACCCGGGCGTTCCCCCTCCACCTCATCGACGGTGCCGTACCCGGCGGACGGCCAGCCAAACGTTCCCGCCCCGGCTGTTTGGCGTCGCCGGGAATGTAGAATTGTGCAACAATCAGCGGACCATGCGGCCCCGGCTCCAGATCCTCGTCGCCGCGCTCTGCTTCGGCACGACCGGGACGGCGCAGGCGCTGGCCTCGACGGGCTCCGCCGTCTCGGTGGGCGCGGCGCGCATCGCCGTCGGCGGAGGCCTGCTCGCGACGCTCGCCGCCGCGCGCGGCGAGCTCTCCGGCCTGCGACGGTCGTGGCCGCTCGTGCTCGCCGCCGCAGCGGGCGTCGCCGGCTACCAGCTCGCCTTCTTCGCGGCGGTGCGGCAGACCGGTGTCGCGGTCGGCACGGTCGTGACGATCGGCTCCGCCGCGGTTCTCACGGGCGGTGCGGAGCGGCTCGTCGAAGGGACGCGGCAGGGCGTCCGATGGCTGTGCGCGACCGGACTCGCCGTCTGCGGCCTGGCACTCGTCGCGGCCGCGTCCGCCCACGGCGCGCCGGTCGCGCCGGGAGGCGTCGTCCTCGCGCTCGCCGCGGCGGCGGGCTATGCCGGCTACGCCGTCCTCTCGAAGCGGCTCCTGCGGCTCGGGCACGAGCCGGGCGGCGTCATGGGCGCCACCTTCGGCCTCGCCGGCGCCCTGCTCGTCCCCGCGCTCCTCGCGACGGGATCCGGCTGGCTCGCAACGCCGCGGGGCGTCGACCTCGCTGTCTACCTCGGCGTCGTCCCGACCGCGCTCGCCTACCTGCTCTACGCCCGCGGATTGCGCAGCGTGAGCGCGGCGGAGACGACCACGATCGGCCTGGCGGAGCCGCTGACCGCCGCGGTGCTCGGCGTCGTCGCGCTCCACGAGCGGGTGGTGCCCGCGGAGGTCGCAGGCGCAGCGCTCATCCTCGCCGGGCTCGTGGCCCTCGCCGTCCGCCTGCCCCGGCTCCGCGCTCCCGAGCCCGCCCTGGTGGAGCCGTGAGCGCGGTCCAGCCTCTGCGGCGCCAGACCGTCGTCGACGAGCTCGCCGGCGTGCTCCGCACCGAGATCCTGAACGGGGTCGTGCCCGCCGGGACGCCGCTGCGGGAGGTCGAGCTCGCCGGGGCCTACGGCGTCTCCCGACACACGCTCCGCGCGGCCCTGCGGCTGCTGGCGGGGGAGGGCATCGTCGAGATCGAGCCGCATCGAGGCGCGCGCGTCGCCTCGCTCGATCGCGCCCAGCTCGCCGGCCTCTTCGAGGTGCGGACGGCGCTGGAGGTGGAGGGTGCGCGCCTCGCGCTTGCCCGGAACGGCGGCCGGCTGCCTGCCCGCGTCCACGCCGATCTCGCGGCGCTCGCCGCCGCGACGCGCAGGGCGCGCGTCGCGTGGTCGACGGTCGCCGACCTGCATGCGCGGCTCCACGCGGGGATCGTCGCTGCGGCGGGGAGCGACCGGCTGGACGCGGAGTACGCGCGCCTGGCCGCCGAGCTGCGGCTGTTCCTGCTGCAGCTCCGGCCCGTCTGGACGCTCGAGCGGATGCGAACGCACCACGAGGAGCTCGTCGCCGGGCTCGAGGGTGAAGGCCCGGAGGCGCTGCGCCGGCACCTCGAGGACGGCGCGGCGGCCGTCTTCGCCGCGCTCGACTAGGCAGACGCTTCGACGGCGCCGAACGTCAGGCCGTGCCCGAGCCGGAAGAGCGGCGCCTCCGAGTCGCACGGCACGTCCGGCAGCTGCCGCTCGACCGCCTCCATCGACGACGGCAGCTCGAACGGGAGCTTCCCGGTCGGTGCGAAGCGCCCGAAGACGACGTCCAGGATCGCTTCCGGCGCCGCGCCGAACGAGCCGATCACCGCGGCGCACGCGTCGGTCAGCCCGGTGAGGATCGCGGGCCGGTCGAGATGCACGACCAGCACGGTCGGCACCGTCGCGGCGAGTCCGAGGATCCGCTCGCGCTCGTCGGCGGGGAACTCGAGGCTGCCGGCGTGGAAGAGCGATTCGATGAACGAGCCGTTCCGCGGCTCGAACGGCGCCGTCCTGAACACGATCGCGACGTCCGCGTCCTCGGGCCGCTCGACGACGTCGCCGTAGGCGTTGCCCGCGGCGACCGGGAGGCCGTCGAGATAGAGCCAAGGGCGGCCGGCGAGCGGCAGCGTCCCGTCGTTCGTGAGCAGCGTGAGCGCGCGCCGCTGCGCCTCCTCACCCGCCGCCCGGAACTCGGGCGCGCCGCAGATGCGCTCCGCCGCGTCCGGGTCGACGAACGGCTCGTCGAACAGCCCGAGCCGGAACTTGTCGCGCAGGATGCGGCGCGCCGACTCGTCGATGCGCGCCTCCGCGATCCGGCCGGAGCGCACGAGCTCGACGAGCAGCTCCGGCAGGGCCTCGCCGCCGAGCTGGTCGCAGCCCGCCTCGACGATCTTCGCGAGCCGGTCGGCCGCGTCGAGCTGCTCGACGCCCCAGGCCTTTGCCTCCCAGATCGAGCCGTCGGGCATCGGCAGGTCGCTGACGAGCGCCCAGTCGGTGCAGACGACGCCGTCGAAGCCGTAGCGGCCGCGCAGCAGGCCCTCGACCACCTGCCGGTTGTAGCCGAATCCCACCTCCTCGAGCTCGGTGCCGACCGGCCGGCCGTAGTACGGCATCACCTGCGCGGTCCCGGCCGCGAAGGCCTCCTCGAACGGCTTCAGGTGGTCCTCGAACCGGCCGCCGGGATACACCTGGTCCTTGCCGTAGGGGAAGTGCGGATCCTCCCCGTCGGCTTGCGGGCCGCCGCCGGGGAAGTGCTTGGTCATGCAGGCGACGCTGTGCGGGCCGAGCTCCTCGCCCTGGAAGCCGCGGATGTATGCGGCGGTCAGCCGGCCGACGAGCGCGCCGTCCTCGCCGAAGGTCCCGCCGGCGCGCGCCCAGCGCGGCTCGGTGGCGATGTCGGCCATCGGATGCAGGGCGACGTGGATGCCGACCGCGCGGTACTCCCGGCGCGCGATGTCGCCGAAGCGGCGCACGACCTCCTCGTCGCCGATCGCGCCGAAGCCGATCGGCTCCGGCCACTGCGAGAACGAGCCCGCCGACCAGCTCGTCGCCGGGTTCTCGTCGAACCCGTGGCGCGGATCGGAGGAGATCGTGACCGGGATGCCGAGCCGCGTCCCCGCGGCGATCTCCTGGAGCCGGTTGTGCCACTCCGCCAGGCGCCGCGCGGCGGGGGCGAAGTAGATGTTGAAGTGGTTGACGTGCCGGTCGGCGATCGTCTCCGCCGAGCCGTCCGCCAGCTCGCCGTCGGGGCCGATCATGATCGCGGGCTGGAACATCAGGCCCGCCTTCTCCTCGAGCGTCATGCGGGCGAGGAGGTCGTCGACGCGCTCGTCGACCGGACGGTTCGGGTCGCGGTAGGGGAGCTCGGCCTCCACGAGGACGGAGCATAGGATCTCGGCCGTGCTCCTGTACGACAGCCCGGTCTCGGGCAACTGCTACAAGGTGCGCCTCCTGCTCGCGCACCTCGGGCTGCCGTACGAGCGACGGACGCTGGACGTCGTCGACCGCTCGAACCGGCCGGAGGTGCTCGGCGGCCTCAACCCGGCTCTGCGCGTGCCGACGCTGGTCCTCGACGACGGCCGGCCGCTCGGCGAGTCGAACGCGATCCTCTGGTACTTCGGCGACGGCACGCGCTTCGTCCCCGACGACCCGTACGCGCGCGCTCGCGTCCTCCAGTGGATGTTCTTCGAGCAGTACGACCACGAGCCCGCGATCGCCGTCGTGCGGTTCTGGCTGGCCTACTCCGGAACGCCGGAGCGGTTCGCCGACCGGTTCGACGAGCGCCGCGCCGCCGGGTACCGCGCGCTCGACGCGCTCGAGGGCGGGCTGGGGTCGGGCGACTGGCTCGTCGGCGACGGGATGACGATCGCCGACATCTCCCTCTACGCGTACACGCACGTCGCCGGCGAGGGCGGCTTCGAGCTCGACCGCTACCCGGCGATCCGTGCCTGGCTCGACCGCGTCGCCGCCGAGCCGGGGCACGTCACCATCGATCAGTGAAGCCTGAGCGGCGCGCCGGCGATCCCGCCGGCGGCCGTCAGCCGCACGGTCGTGCCCGCGGGCAGCGATCCCTGCCACGTCACGTACCCGGCCTTCGGCGAGCCCTGGAGCGTCGCGACGAGCTTCCAGCCGCTCGACGTCTTCCGCTCGAGCCGCGCCGTGCGGCCGGCGGCGGGCGCGCGCAGCTGACCCCACAGGGAGACGCGGGCGCCGCTGCGCCCCGTCTGCGCGAGCGGCAGCTCGAACGCGTGGAGCGCCGGCTTCGTGCC
Source organism: Gaiellaceae bacterium (assembly GCA_035546715.1). Lineage (GTDB taxonomy): Bacteria > Actinomycetota > Thermoleophilia > Gaiellales > Gaiellaceae > PALSA-600. The sequence goes on from DASZWI010000121.1 coordinate 8,263, forward strand.
GTTCCTGAGCGTGACGAGCCCGCTCTGGAAGCGGTCGAGGTCGGGCTCGTCCCGGTAGAGGAACTGCAGGAGCATGTCGACGCGCGGCGTGTGCCACGCCTGGTACGCGCCCTCGGCCAGGTAGCGCGCCTGGAGCGACGGGGTGACCCCGAGCACCTTGTCGGGCGGGTTCGTCTGGTAGCCGTACTCCGTCAGCCAGATGCGCGCCTTGCCGAAGTCCTTCGCGACGAGCCGGACGAGCCGGTCGATGGTCGACATCGTGACCGTCGTGCAGTGGTCGCAGCCACCGGTCAGCGGCGTCTCCTTCTTCGGGTTGAGCGGGTAGGGGTTCTGGGCGTAGGCGTCGAGCCTGGCGTGCGCGGCGTGCATCCCCTCGATCCAGGCGGTCGGCGACACGCCGCCGGTGCCGCCGCGCGGCGCGGTCGCGCCGCCCGCGACGAGCGCGCCGGGGATGACGGCGTGGATCGCCTTGTAGGCGGGGTTGAGGAGGCGTGTCGTGTAGATCGCCGGCGTCGTGGGACGCAGCCAGATCACCTGGTTCGGCTCGTTCCAGATCACCCAGCGCTTGATCCACGCGTAGTGCTGCGCGGCGGCGCTCGCGAACTCGCCGAACGCGACGGGGCTCGTGGGCGCGTAGTTCGCACCGCGGCCGCCGTTGGCCCAGCTCGGGGTCGAGACGAGCTGCGCCACGACCGTGATCCCGCGGTCGCGCAGTCCGTCGAGCACGGCGTCGTCGGCGCTCCAGTCGTAGGCGGGGTCGGTCGGGTCGGTCGCCGTCGCCGGCTCGTCCTTCGCGATCTGGCTCCACTCGAGCGAGAAGCGGACGACCCGGACACCGATCGCCTGGAGCTTGTCGAGGCG
>DASZWI010000122.1:0-4975 GCA_035546715.1 Gaiellaceae bacterium
CGGCCGACGTCCTCGCCCATCACCAGCACGTCGGCGTCGCGCTCGAGCTCCGTGTGGAGCGCGTCGTTGACCGCCTCGACGAGGGTCAGCTCAGCCACGGTAGAGGTGCTCCGGCGGCTCGGCGTAGGCGTGGTCGAAGAGCAGGGAGGGATCCGCGGGCGGCTCCGCCTCGGCGGCCTTGATGCCGGCGCGCAGCGCCTCCTCGGCCTCGGCGCGCACCGCGGCGGCCGTCTCGTCGGACAGGAGCCCGAGGCGCCGCAGGTACGCCTCGAAGCGGCCGACGCATTCCCGGGCGCGCTCCTCCTCGACCCGGGCGACGTCGATGTACGCGCGCGGGTCGTCGGCGGTCGCGTGCGGCGCGGCGCGGTAGTGGACCGCCTCGATGAGGGTCGGGCCGTCGCCGGCCCGCGCCCGCTCGACGGCGTCGCGCGCGGCCTCGTAGACGGCGAGGACGTCCAGCCCGTCGACGCGCACGCCCGGGATCCCGTAGCCGACCGCCTTGTCGGCGAGCGTCTCGGCGCGCGTCTGCGCGGACAGCGGGGTGGAGATCGCCCAGCCGTTGTTGTTGCAGACGAACACGGCCGGCGCCCGCGTCACCGCCGCGAAGTTCACGCCTTCGTGGAACGCGCCCTCGCTGGTCGCGCCGTCGCCGAAGAACGCCAGCGCGACGGCATCCTCGCCACGCAACTTCTTGCCCCAGGCGAGGCCGGCGGCGTGCGGGACGTGCGTCGCGATGGGGACGCAGATCGAGCCGACGTTCCAGTCGGCCGGGTTCCACCAGCCGGAGGGGTGGCCGCGCCACCACTGGAGGACCGTCTCCACCGGCATCCCGCGCAGCAGCCCGATCGCCGACTCGCGGTAGCTCGGGAAGATCCAGTCGTCGTCGCCCAGGGGATACGTCGCGCCGACCTGGATCGCCTCGTGGTTCCAGAAGATCGCGTACGTGCCGATGCGGCCCTGCCGGTGGAACACGACGGAGCGCTCGTCGTAGGTGCGGAGCAGCACCATGCGGCGGTAGAGCTCGAGCAGGTCGGGCTCCGCGAGACCGGCGGGCACGTCCTCGCCGTCGAGGACGCGGCGGAGCTCGGGTGCAGCCTGCGCCATCGCGCGCGGAGCGTACCTAGACAAGGACGTCGACCGCATCGCGCTGAGCCTCGAAGAGCGCGGACTCGACGTCGCCGAGATCCTCTCCGTCCGCCTGGAGGGGAAGCGGCCGATCGCAGCGCACCTCGATCCGGTCGAGGTCGTGGCCGACGAGCAGCCCGGAGCCCGCGCGCCGGCTGCTCCGCCGCAGGAGCAGCGCCACGAGGCGGGGAACGTCCCGGGCGAGCACGCGCGTCGGCGCGATGAAGTCGAGCCCGAGCTCGAACCGCGCGTCCGGCGCGACGTGCAAGGGAACCGGCCCGGCGTAGCTGTACGGATCGCCGTTCGCCACGAGCACGAACGCCGCGCGTCCGTAGCCCTCGATCTCGAGGGCCTCGGGCCAGCGGCCGCGACGCTCGACGACGATGCTCGCGAAGACGCGCGCGAAGCGCAAGTCGCCCGGCCGCGCCCCGCCCGGGCCGCGGCCGAGGGCGTTGAGGCGGCGCACGCCTTCGCCGTCGATCCCGATGCCTGCGGAGAAGCAGAAGCGGCGCCCGTTCACGCATCCGAGCGAGATGCGACGGGTGCGGCCCTCGGCGAGCGCGTCGGCGACGCGCGCCGCCGCCCGGATCGGGTCGCGCGGCAGGCCGAGGGCCCGGGCGAAGACGCTCGTCCCGCCGCCGGGCAGGAACCCCACCGGGACCGCGCCGTCGACGCCGTTCAGCACCTCGTTGTAGGTGCCGTCCCCGGAGAAGACGACGATCGCCTCGGTGCGCGCCGCGGCCTCGCCCGCGAGCTGCGTCGCGTGGCCGGGCCCTTCCGTGAACGCCGTGTCGACCTCGACGCGGGCACGCAGCGCCCGCTCGACGACCGCGACCCGCTCACGGTCGACGTTCGTCGAGTACGGGTTGACGATCAGGACCGCCCGCCTCACCGCCCGAGCATGCCATGCGCCGCCGGTCCGGCAGCGACGGCGCTAGGGCGTCGCGTAGCCGCGCATGCCGTCCAGCAGGACGGCGAAGAACCGGTCCGCGAGCGCGTCGGTGTCGCCGTCCGCACGGAGCCACGTGTAGGCCCAGTTCGCCGCCGACAGGAAGAGACGGGCGGCGGTCGCGACGTCGAGGTCGGTGCGCAGCTCGCTGCCCTCGACGCCCTCGCGGAAGAGCTCGCGGATGCGCTCCTCGTACCGGCGCCGCTCCGCGACGAAGCGCTCGCGGCGCTCGCCCTCGAGGTACCGCCACTCCCGCACGAAGACGGTCGCCACGTCGAGCTGTCCCGCGACGACCGCGAGGTGCGCGCGGAGCGCGAGCCGGATCCGCTCGACGGCCGGCGCCGCCGAGGGCAGCGCGTCGAGGCCGCGGTGGAACGCCTCCGCGCCCTCCCACGCCACCTCCCACAGCAGGTCCTCCTTCGAGGCGATGTGGTGGTAGAGCGACGGCTTCGCCATGCCGAGCGCGTCGGCGAGGTCGGCGAGCGACGTGCCCTGGTACCCGCGCTCGGCGAAGAGCCTGGCGGCGATCCGCGTGAGCTCCTGGCGCCGCGAAGGCATACACTGCAGACTAACGATCGGTCGGTAGGGAGGTCAGGGCCACATGACGGACGCACGTACCGAGGAGTTCATCGCGCGGGTCCAGGACGGCGGTCAGGTCGAGGCGACGGACTGGATGCCCGACGACTACCGCGCGAAGCTCCTGAAGTTCATCGAGATGCACGGCAACTCGGAGCTCATGGGCGTCCTGCCCGAGCGCGAGTGGATCCTCAAGGCGCCGACGCTCCAGCGGAAGCTCGCCCTCACCGCCAAGGTGCAGGACGAGGTCGGCCACTCGCAGCTCATCTACCGCGTCGCCGAGGACCTCGGCAAGCCGCGCGAGGAGATGCTCGCCGACCTGATCTCCGGGAAGAGCAAGTTCCACAACGTCTTCCACTACCCCACCGAGACCTGGGGCGACGTGGGCGTGATCGCGTGGCTCGTCGACGCCGCGGCGATCATCAGCCAGAAGGCGCTCCTCAAGTGCTCCTACGCGCCCTACGCGCGGATCATGAAGAAGATCTGCTGGGAGGAGTCGTTCCACATCCTCCACGGCCGCGACGTGATCCTGGCGATGATGACCGGCACCGACGAGCAGCGCGAGCTCGTCCAGGACGCCCTGAACCGCTGGTGGCCGCCGCTGATGCAGTTCCACGGCAACCCGATCCCGCGCGACGAGGACCCGATGTGGTTCTGGCGGATCAAGTCGCAGGGCAACGAGGAGGCGCGCCAGCAGTTCCTCGAGGGCTACGTCCCGCAGATCTGGGAGCTCGGCCTCACCGTGCCCGACCCGAAGCTGCGCCGCGGCGACGACGGGGTGTGGGAGTACACGGAGCCCGACTGGGACGAGCTGAAGGCGGTCGTCACCGGTCACGGCCCACGCTCGCAGGAGCGACTCGAGTTCCGCCGCCGCTTCCTCGACCAGGAGAAGTGGGTGCGCGAGGCGGTCCTGGCCGCATGATCTACGAGGTCTTCCGGCAGGAGCGGAAGGGCCAGCCCTTCGCGCACGCGGGCTCGGTCGAGGCGCCCGACGCGGCCTTCGCGGACGCCTGGGCGCGCGAGCAGTTCGGCCGCCGCGGCGAGAGCGAGGGGCTGTGGCTCGTGCCGCGCCCGGCGATCCACGAGATCACCGACTGGGCCGACGAGTTCGACCTGAAGTACCGCCGCGTCGACGGCTACTCGATCAAGGCTCGGCTCAGGGAGGCACGGGAGCGTGCAGGCACTCTCGTCGAAGACTGAGCTCCTGCTCGACTATGCCGACGACGAGCTGATCGTCGGCTGGCGCGACTCGGAGTGGACGGGCGTCGCCCCGACCCTCGAGGAGGACGTCGCGTTCTCGTCGATCGCGCAGAACGAGATCGGGCATGCGCGGGCGCTGTACGAGCTGGCGGCCCGCGAGCTCGGAAGCGACCCCGACGCGCTCGCGTTCGACCGGCAGCCCGGCGAGTACCGCTGCGCACCGCTCGTCCAGCTCCATCTCCTCGACTGGGCGCACACGATCGCCCGCCGGTGGCTCTACGAGCAGGCCGACGCCGTGCGCCTCGAGGCGCTGCAGGCCGGCGGCGACGGGGAGCTCGCGCAGCTCGCGGCCAAGATCGACCGCGAGGAGGTCTACCACCGCATGCACGCCGAGATGTGGGCGGAGCGCCTGAAGGACGAGCCGCGCTTCCGGGAGGCGGTCGACGAGCTCTGGCCCTACGCGCTCGGCGTCCTGCCGCCCGACCTGCGGCCGGCGCTCGCCGCGCGCACGGGACGTCCGCTCGAAACGTCGCAAGGATTGACGGATCGCGGCGAGAACCTCGCAGCTCTGACCGAGCTGTGGAACGAGATGACCGAGGTGCGCCGCTCGATCCCGGGGGCCGAGTGGTGACCGCGACCGCCCTTACGACGGGCGCCGTCTGGGCGGCCCTGGAGGAGATCCCGGATCCCGAGATCCCGGTCATCTCGCTCGTCGACCTCGGTGTCGTGCGGGACGTGACGGTCGACGGCGCGCGCGTCCACGTCGCGTTCACGCCGACCTTCCTCGGCTGCCCCGCCCTCGACGCGATGCGCAGCGCCATCGAGGCGAAGCTGCGCGAGCTCGGCGCGGAGCCCGAGGTCGAGGTGCTGAACGACGACTCGTGGTCGACCGACCGCATCTCGCTCGCCGGCCGCGAGAAGCTCCGGGAGGCGGGCTTCGCCCCGCCCGTCCCGCGCGCCGCGGGCACGCCGCAGCTGATCCAGCTCCAGTCGAAGGCGTTCCGCTGCCCGTACTGCGGCTCGCTCGAGACGCGCCTGGAGAACATCTTCGGCCCGACGCCGTGCCGCTCGATCCGCTGGTGCGAGGACTGCCGCCAGCCGTTCGAGCAGTTCAAGACGATCTGA
>DASZWI010000123.1:0-23207 GCA_035546715.1 Gaiellaceae bacterium
TCTTCGAGCCCACCGGCAGGCCGGTGGCGACGAACTCCTCGACGACGAGCCGCAGGAGGTCGCGCTGACGGTCGGTGAGGGCGCTCGGCATCCGCTCCATGGTAGGCAGGGCGGGGGTCAGGCGAGCAGCCGGGCGGTGACGGCACCGCCGACGAACCGGCCTCGGCGCGTGAGAGCGACCGTGTCCTCCCGGCGCACGAGCAGCGCGCCGTCCTCGAGCCGCGCCAGCTCGGCGGCATCGACGGCTTGTTCGAGGCCGTGCAGCGACAGCGGCTCGTCGAGCCGGAGGCCGAGCATCACCCGCTCCGACGCCTGCGTGTCCGGCGACAGCTCCTCGACCTCCCGCGGCGGCGCCTCACCGCGCGCCAGCGCTGCGAGGTAGCCCGGCAGGGAGGCGGCGTTCCGCCAGCGCCGCCCACCGACGGTGCTGACCGCCCCCACCCCCAACCCGAGGTAGTCGTGGCCGAGCCAGTAGCCGAGGTTGTGCCGGGCGCGCAGGTCGCGTCCGTCGTCCCGGCGGCAGAAGTTGGCGGTCTCGTACCAGCGGTAGCCCGCGCCCGTCAGCCGGTCGACCACACGCTCGAAGTACGACTCCATCGCGTCCGCCTGGCGCGCCAGCTCACGCCCGTGCGCGTGCGTGAACCGCGTGCCCGGCTTCGCTTCGAGCTCGTACGCCGAGAGGTGCTCCGGCTCGAGGGCCAGCGCCTGGTCGAGGTCGGCGTCGAGGTCGGCGGGCTCCTGGCCGGGGATGCCGTAGATGAGGTCGAGCGAGATGTTGTCGATTCCGGCATCACGAAGAGCGTAGAACGCGCGCCGGACGTCGTCCGGACCGGCAACACGGTCGAGCACGGCCAGAAGAGACCTGTTGAAGGATTGGGCGCCGAGCGACACCCGATCGACACCGTTCCGGGACAGGAGCGCAGCGAGCTCGGGCGTCACGGTCTCCGGGTTCGCCTCGACCGTCAGCTCCGACGTCGGCGGGAGCGCGGCGAGCAGCCGCTCGAGCTCCGCGGGCGCGGTGAACGTCGGCGTGCCCCCGCCGAGGAAGATCGTGTCGACTTCGGTCGCCAGCGCGGGACGCTCGACGTCGAGCTCGCGGAGCAGGGCGTCGACGTAGGCGCCGTGCTCGTCGCGGCGTCCGACGACGGTGACGAAGTCGCAGTAGCCGCAGCGTGAGCCGCAGAACGGCAGATGGACGTACAGATGCCGGACGTTCACGCTGCGCGCCGGCGCGGCCGCGCCACGAGCTCGCCGCCGCAGTTCGGGCAGACGTGGTCGAGCTCGCCGGCGCAGGCCGTGCAGAACGTGCACTCGTAGCTGCAGATGGCGGCGGGGCCGTCCGGGGGCGTCGCGGCGCCGCAGCGCTCGCACACGGGACGCAGCTCGAGCGCCATGGCTAGCGCTTCGCCCCCTCGTTCAGGTTGAGCACCGCCAGGAACGCCTCCTGGGGCACCTCCACCCCGCCGACCTGCTTCATCCGCTTCTTGCCCGCCTTCTGCTTCTCGAGCAGCTTCCGCTTGCGCGTGATGTCGCCGCCGTAGCACTTCGCGAGCACGTCCTTGCGGCGCGCCTTGACCGTCTCGCGGGCGATCACCCGGGCGCCGATCGCCGCCTGGATGGGGACGTCGAACATCTGCCGCGGGATCTCCTCCTTCAGCTTCTCGACGAGCTGGCGGCCGCGGTCGTAGGCGAAGTCGCGGTGCACGATCAGCGAGAGGGCGTCGACGGGCTCGCCGCCGACGAGGATGTCGACCCGCGCGAGGTTCCCCGGCTGGAAGCCCGCCAGGTCGTAGTCGAAGCTGGCGTAGCCGCGCGTCCGCGACTTCAGCTGGTCGTAGAAGTCGAGCACGACCTCGGCGAGCGGCAGCTCGTAGACGAGGTGCACGCGCTGCTCGGAGAGGTACTCCATGTGGTCGAAGCGGCCGCGGCGGTCGTTGCAGAGCTCCATCACCGCGCCGACGTATTCCTTCGGGACGATCACCGACGCCTTGATGTACGGCTCCTCGACCTCGTCGACGGCCTCGGGGAGGTCGGACGGCGTGTGCACCTCGACCCAGTCCGAGTTGAGGGCCCGGACGCGGTAGGCGACGTTCGGGGCGGTGACGAGCAGGTCGAGGTCGAACTCCCGCTCGAGCCGCTCACGGACGATCTCCATGTGCAGCAGCCCGAGGAACCCGCAGCGGAACCCGAACCCGAGCGCCTGCGACGTCTCCGGCTCGTAGAACAGCGCGGCGTCGTTCAGCTTCAGCTTCTCCAGCGCGTCGCGCAGCTCCGGGTAGTCGTCGGAGTCCGTCGGGAAGAGCCCTGCGAACACCATGGGCTTGACGTCCTTGTAGCCCGGAAGCGGCTCGGAGGCAGGCGACGCGGCCAGGGTGAGCGTGTCGCCGACGCGCAGCTCGCTCACGTCCTTGAGCCCGGTGATGACGTAGCCGACCTCCCCGGCGCCCAGCGCCTGCACGGGGCGCATCGCCGGCGACATGAAGCCGATCTCCTGCGCCTCGAAGCGCGTGCCGAGCGCCATCGCGAGGAGCTGTGAGCGCGGGCGGAGCTCGCCGTCGACGACCCGCACGAACGCGACCACGCCGCGGTACTGGTCGTACGACGAGTCGAAGATCAGCGCGCGCGCTGGGGCGCTCGGGTCCCCGGCCGGCTCGGGGATCCGCTCGACGATGGCATCGAGGACGTCCTCGACGTTGAGGCCGGTCTTCGCGGAGATGCGCAGCACGTTCTCGGGCGACTCCCCGATTAGGTCGCCCACCTCCTGCGCCGCGCCGTCCGGATCGGCCTGCGGCAGGTCGATCTTGTTCACGACCGGCACGATCTCGAGGTCGTTCTCGATCGCCAGGTAGGCGTTCGCGAGCGTCTGCGCCTCGATCCCCTGGGCGGCGTCGACGACGAGGAGCGCGCCCTCGCACGCCTGCAGGCTCCGCGACACCTCGTAGGTGAAGTCGACGTGCCCGGGCGTGTCGATCAGGTTGAGCTCGTGGCCCTTCCACTCCACGCGCACGGCCTGGGCCTTGATCGTGATCCCGCGCTCCCGCTCGAGGTCCATCGAATCGAGGACCTGCGCGCGCATGTCGCGCTGCGACACGGCGTTCGTCAGCTCGAGGATGCGATCGGCCAGCGTCGACTTGCCGTGGTCGATGTGGGCGATGATCGAGAAGTTGCGGACGCGGCTCTGCTCCATGGCGGTGCGGCGATGGTAGCCGTGTGCCTGCTCCCGATCAGGCGCGGCGCCGGAGGGCGGCGAGCGCCTGGAGCTCGCGCAGGCGCAGGACGCGGCAGAGCGCGAGATACGCCGCGGCCGCGGCGGCGACGGCGAAGCCGACCGACACGAGCTGCCCGGGGAGGGACTGGCCCAGCGCGGCGTCGAGCGGATGGTGGACGGCCCAGGCGACGAGCGCGGTCACCGCGCAGGCGACGACGATGCGCGCGACGCTCGAGGTGACGGCGCCGCCTCGGAGGGAGCCGACCCTGCGGCGCAGCAGCACCGCGAGCGCGATCACGCCGGCGACGTTGACGACCGCGGTCGAGAGCGGGATCCCCCACGTGCCGAAGCGGTAGAAGATCGCGTCGAGCACGGCGTTGAGCGCCAGGTTGCCGAGCGCGACGGCGGTCGGCACCCAGTTCTCGCGCAGGCTGAAGAAGGCGCGGTTCAGGAGGAGCATCGCGCCGTTGAACACCAGCCCGGCGCTGAACGCCGCGAGCGCGCCGCCGGTGACGGCGGTCGCGTGCGGGCCCCACTTCCCGTGCTGGTAGAGCAGCCGGACGATGGGCGTCGCGAGGGCGGCGCTGACGACGGCCGCCGGGGCGAGCAGGAAGGTGATTTGCCGCAGCCCCTCCGAGACGGCGTCGGCGAAGGCGCGCCGGTCGCCGCGCGACGCCAGCCGGGAGAGCGTCGGGAAGAGCACGGTCGCGACCGCCACGGAGAACATCCCCTGCGGGAGCATGTAGATGAGGAACGCCTTCTGGATCGCGTTCGGCGCGAGGTTCGGGTCGACGTAGCGGCTCGCGAAGTACGTGTCGATGAGCGCGTTGACGTTGATGAGCCCGAGCCCGAGCGTCACGGGGACCATCCCGCGGAAGACGCTCCAGACCGCGGGGTCGCGCCAGTCGACGACGACGCGCAGCCGTTCCCGTCCGCCCTCGAGGCCGCGCAGCCACGGGAGCGGCAGCAGCACCTGGACGAACGTCGCGACGAGGATCGAGACGGCGTAGACGTAGAGCTTCGTGCTCATCGTGTCCGCCTGCGGCACGCCGATCACGAGGCCGACGATGATCGCCAGGTTCCAGAAGACCGGCGAGATCGCGGGCACGGTGAAGTGGTCGTACGTGTTCAGGATCCCGACGACGATTCCCGAGACGCCGAGCAGCACGACGAGCGGGAAGAGGACGCGGCTGAGGCCGATCGCCAGCGGGCGGTCGTGGCCCGGGTCGCCGAAGAGCGCGATGACGTGCGGGGCGATCAGGATGAAGAAGGCGGCCAGCGCGCTCAGCCCGAGCAGCATCAGCCAGAAGAGGCTCGAGGCGACGCGCCAGGCGCGCCGCCGCTGCCCCTGCTCGACGAGGTCGCTGAAGACGGGCACGAAGGCGGAGGAGAGCGCGGCGTCGGCGACGAGCGCGCGGATGAGGTTCGGGACCTGGAACGCCACGGTGAACGCGTTGATGCGCCCGCTCCCGCCGAACAGGTACGCGGCGACCACCTCCCGGACGAGGCCCATGACGCGGGAGAGCGCGGTCGCGACGCCGAAGATCAGCGTCGACACCGCGAGGCGCCGGCGATCCGAGACGGGCGGCGGTTCGGCGGCCGCGGGCTCCGGCCAGCCGCCCTCGAGCTTGACCTGCTCGGCGGCCGTCTCGCCGGACCGGCCGCGCTGCCGGCGGTCGGCGCGCGGCGGCACCCGCTCCCGCAGCTGCTGCGGGGAGATGATCATCGTCGGCTGCTCGGAGAGATCGAGCGCGACGGGCCACCGCTCCTCGAGGTCCCAGTCGGTGTCCCAGGTCGGCTTGCCCTGGGCGGCCCGCCGGGCGTTGCGCGCGCGGCGGCGCGCTTCCCGCTCGCGCGCGGCGTCGTCTCGATCCACGCACGCAGCATAGGGAGGCCTCCCGCCGTCGCCTGGGCGCTGCTACCATCTGCGCGCCCGCCTGGAGCGGGCTTTTCTCCGCCATGCCCAACATCAAGCAGCAGAAGAAGCGCGTCCGCACCGCATCCGAGCAGCGGCTCGAGAACCTGCGTTACCGCTCGACGATCAAGACGCTGACGAAGCGCCTCGCCGCCGCGGTCGACGAGGGCGATGCCGCGGCCGTCGAGACCGAGCACAAGGGTCTCGTCAAGCTGATCGACCGCGCGGTCGCCCGCGGCGCCCTGCATCGCAACGCCGGCGCGCGCAAGAAGTCGCAGGCCGCCCGCCTGGCCGCCGGCGGCAGCAGCGAGTCGTAGCCGGCGTCGGCCGCCGCCGCGTCAGCGCGGCTGGGTGATGTCGATCAACGCGCGCTCCAGCTCGAGGTCGCCGCGCAGGCGCGAGCCGCCCTTCAGCGCGAGATCGAGCTCGGCAAGGCGCACGGTCGCGTCGCGCAGCTCGTCGGCCCCGAAGTTGCGGGCCTGGGCGTAGAGCTTCTGGACGTAGAAGGGGTGCATCTTCAGGCGGCCCGCCGCCTCCTTCGACGGCACGCCCTCCGCATCGAGCGCCTGGCAGCTCCGCAGACGCGCGACGTGCGTGGTGAGGCTGCCGACGAGCCGCGGGATCGTGCGCGAGCGCGGGTCGCCCGTCCGGTCGAGCAGGCGCTCGGTGGCGCGGAGCACGGCGCCGACGTCGCGCGTCCCCCAGGCGTCGGTGAGCGCGAACCCGGGCGACTGCGCGCGCGGCGCGACGAGCGCCTCGATCTCCGTCTCCCCGATCCGGTCGCCGTTCGCCCACGTCGCGAGCTTGTCGATCTCGGTGGCGAGCTCGTAGAGGTCGTCGCCGACGAGCTCGAGCAGCAGCCGGCACGCCTCCGGGTCGGCCGCGGTGCCGCGGAGCTTGAACTGCTCCGCGACCCAGGCCGCCAGGCCGCGCTGCGCGACGTCCCAGATGAGCACGTCGCCGGCCTTCGCCGCCGCCTTGGCGATCGGCGCGTCCTTCTTCAGCTCCCCGGCGACGAGGGCGAGCGTCGTCCCGGGTGCCGGCGCCTCGAGGTACGCGGCGACCTCCTTCGCGTCGGCCGCCTTCCACGCCTCGACGCCCTCGACCACGACGAGACGCGTGCCGTCCCCGAACAGGCCGAGCGCGTTGCACGCGGCGACCGCCGCCTCGCCCGGCGTCTCGCTCGCCGCGTGGAGCTCGACCGCATCCGGCGCGAACCGACCGCGCAGCCGGGCGACCGCCCGGTCGACCTTCGGCCGGTCGCTGCCCCCGATCAGGTAGACGGGCTTGAGGTCGTCGGCCATCGCCGTCAAGCATAGGCGGCGGCCGCGGCCGTCCCTGCGCGCGACGGGTCACGGACGCGACCGCCCGACGCCGGAGATCCCTCCACCGCGTGCGAGCAGGCGATGGCACGCGACGGCCGCCCCGACGAGCAGCCCTGCGACGACGAGCCCGGCCGTCTCGCCGGAGGCCTGCGCGAACGGGACGGCGGCGACGAGGCGGGCGCACGTCGCGACGTAGACGGCGATCCAGCCGTTCAGCCAGGCGAGCACGGCGGCCAGCTGCGGCAGGACGGGGTCGGCCAGCGCCGCGCCGAAGGCGAGCCCGAGCAGGATCGGCATCGCCGGCTCCGCCGCCGCGTTGGCGACGACGCCGAGCAGGGGCACCTGGCCGAGCTGGAGCCAGAGGATCGGCGCCGTGACGAGCGCGCACGCCGCGGAGATCGCGACCCCGGCCCGGAGCCTCGCCGGCAGGGGATAGCCCTCGAGCCGGCGGCCGAGCGGCGGGGCGACGACGAAGATCGCGAGCACGGCGGCGAACGAGAGCTGGAAGCCCGCGTCGTAGACGACGTACGGGTTCCACGCGAGCAGGACGACGGCGCCGAGACCGAGCACGTGCCACCGGTCGCGCTCGCGCGCGGCCAGCCAGGCGATCGACACCGCTGCGCCCGACACGGCGGCCCGGACGACCGACGGCTGCGGCCCGACGGCGAGCACGTACGCACCGAGCGCCGCGAGCGCGCAGAGGTGACCGACCCAGCGGGCGATCCCGAGCAGCCCGCCGAGCACGAGCACTCCGCCGGCGAGCAGCACGACGTTCTCGCCGCTGACCGCGAGGAGGTGATAGAGCCCCGAGCGCCGGAAGGCCTTCTCGAGCGACGGCGAGAGCGCGTCGTCGTCTCCGAGGAGCACCCCCTCGACGATCGCCCGCCGCTCGCCGCCGAGCCTCTGGGCCGACGCACGCGCGAGCCACCTGCGCAGCCGGTCCGCGACCCCTCCGAGCCCGCCGCGGCGACCGACGACCCGCCAGCGGTCGACGTGCAGGACGACGTGGATGCCCTGGTGGCGAAGCCACGTCCGCTCGTCGAAGCCCTGGGACGGCCCCTTCGGCGCCCGGACGACGACGAGGGCGTCGATCTCGGCGCCCTGTGGCGGCGCGCGCCCGAGCGGCAGCTCGAGCTCCACCCGCTCGTCGACCCGGACGCGCTCGAACGAGCGGATCCGCCCGGGCAGGCGGATCGCGAAGAGGCCGTGCCGGGCAGGGCCCGTGACCTCGATCCGGGCGTCGCCGGAGCGGTCGACGTCCGCGCTCAGCGGGCTCCGGTCGAGGACCGCGAGCCGGTGGCTGCCCCACCACCACCCGCCGACGAGAATCGCCAGCACCGCCGCCGACAGGATCGCGCGGCGCGAGCCTCCGACCGCGCCCGCCGCGACGAGCGCGCCGAGCACCGCCACCGCGACGCTCGCGCCGAGACGTGCGACGTTGGCGAGCGCCAGGCCCGCGGCCGCCCCGCCGGCGGCCAGATGCGCCGGCAGGACCTGCGCGGTCCAGTGGGCGCTCACGGTGTTACCAGCCCCTTCAGGTCGGCGATGCGCGCCGGGCCGATGCCGGGGATCGCGTCGAGTCCGTCGACGGAGGTGAACGGGCCGTGGGCCTGGCGGTAGGCGACGATCTTCTGCGCGGTCACCGGGCCGACGCCCGGGAGCGCGTCGAGCTGCTCGGCGGTGGCGCTGTTCAGGTCGACGGGGGCGGACGGCGCGCCGGGCGCACCGGCCGCCGAGACGCCTCCGGCGGCCCCGACCGCGCCGCGCGCGGCGACGACCACCTGCTCGCCGTCGACGACCGGAGCGGCGAGGTTGACGAGCAGGGGATCGGCCCGGGCGGTGAGCCCGCCCGCCGCGCGGACCGCATCGGCCACCCGGGAGCCGGGCGGCACGCGCACCAGCCCGGCCGAGCGAACCGCTCCGACGACGTCGACGACAAGCCGCTTCGAGGCCTGGGCCCGGGCGCGCCCGGCCGCGCGCGGCACGACCGGCGGGGGCACGTGGGCGTACGCCGACGGATCGTCGGCCGCGTGCCCGGCGGAGAGGTGCCGCCAGGCGACGAACGCGGCGAGCAGGCAGAGCACGGCGATCGCCAGACGCCGGCGTTGCGCCGTGGTGAGCGGCCAGGTGAGCGGCCAAATGGGCACCTCCCCACCGTGCCGGGACGAGTGTCACGCGTGGGTGACGGGTCCGTGCCGAATGTGCGCCAATCGCTCCACAGCCGGCCGCAACGGACGAGGCGCAACGAGACCTCGCCGTGCTCGACGAGGCCGTCTCAGACCACGAGGTTGACGAGCTTGTCCGGCACGACGAACGCGCGGGGCTCGCCGCCGCCGCCGTTCAGGTGCGCCTGCACCTTCTCGGAGGCCTTCGCGAGCGCGATCAGCTCCGCCTCGGACAGGCCTGCCGGCACCTCGATCTTGTCGCGCACCTTGCCGTTCACCTGCAGCACGAGCTGCACCGTGTCGCGCTGCAGCAGCCGCTCGTCCGCCACCGGCCACGGCTGCGTCCACAGGCGCTCGTGGCCGAGCCTCTCCCAGAGCTCCTCGGCGACGTGCGGCGCGTAGGGCTGGATCAGCGACACCGCCGTCTCGGCGGCGAACCGGGCGGCCGGGTCCTCCGGCGCGCGCGAGAGCTCGTTGACGAGCTCCATCACGGCGGAGGTGGGTGTGTTGAAGACGAAGCGGCGGCCGATGTCGTCGGTGACGCGCGCGATCGTCTCGTGCGCCTTGCGCGCCAGCGGCGTGTCGACGCCCTCGGGCGACGGCTCGCGCTGCGCCGCGTCGCCGACGACGCGCCACAGCCGCCGGACGAACCGCACCATCCCCTCGACGCCCTCCGGCGTCCAGTCCATGTCCTGGTCGGCCGGGCCGAGGAACAGGATGTAGAGGCGGGTCGCGTCCGCGCCGTACTGCGCGATCAGGTCGTCGGGCCCGGTGACGTTCCCCTTCGACTTCGACATCTTCGAGCCGCCCTGCTTGACCCAGCCCTGGTGGAAGAGCCGCTGGAACGGCTCGCGGAACCCGAGCAGGCCGATGTCGTTGAGCACCTTGACGAAGAACCGCGAGTACAGCAGGTGGCCCTTCGCGTGGTCGATGCCGCCGACGTACTGGTCGATCGGCATCCAGTAGTCGACGAGACGGCGATCGAAGGCCGTCTGCTCGTCGTGCGGGTCGCAGTAGCGCAGGAAGTACCAGGACGAGTCGACGAACGTGTCCATCGTCTCGGTCTCCCGGCGTCCGGGGCCGCCGCACCTCGGGCACGGCACGTTGACGAAGTCCGGGTTGGAGGCCAGCGGCGGCTCGCCCTTGGGGCGGTAGTTGTCGACCTCCGGCAGGAGCACCGGCAGCTCGTCCTCGGGCACCGGAACGATGCCGCACTCGTCGCAGTACACGACGGGGATCGGGCAGCCCCAGTAGCGCTGCCGCGAGAAGCTCCAGTCGCGCAGGCGGTAGTTGATCGCCGGCTTGCCCTTGCCCTGGCCGGACAGCCACTCGACGATCGCGCGGCGCCCCTCCTCCCACGGCAGCCCGTCGAACTGCTCCGACTGGATCAGGCGGCCGTCCTCGCCGACGACGTCGACGATCGGCAGCCCGTGCCGCTCGGCGAACTCGCGGTCGCGCTCGTCGTGGGCCGGCACGGCCATGATCGCGCCGGTGCCGTAGTCCATCAGGACGTAGTCGGCGACCCAGATCGGGATCTGCTCGCCGTTGACCGGGTTCGTCGCGTAGCGGCCGGTGAAGACGCCGGTCTTCTCCCGCGTCTCGCGCTCCTCGCGCGGGCGCGCCGCGGCGATGCGCGCGTACGAGATCACCTGCTCGTACCGCTCGGTGCCGGCGGTCAGCTGCTCGACGAGCGGGCTCTCGGGGGCGACGACGAAGAACGTGGCGCCGAACAGCGTGTCGGCGCGGGTCGTGAAGACCGGGATGTCGAGGTCGAGCTCCTCGACCCGGAACAGCACCTCGGCGCCCTCGGAGCGGCCGATCCAGTCGGTCTGGATCTTCTTCGTGCGCTCGGGCCAGTCGATCGTGTCCAGGTCGGCGAGCAGCTCGTCGGCGTAGGCGGTGATCTTGAAGAACCACTGGTCCATGATCCGCGCCTCGACGACCGCCCCGCAGCGCTCGCAGCGGCCGTCGATGACGTGCTCGTTCGAGAGGACGGTCTGGTCGTTCGGGCACCAGTTGACCGGCGCGCCCTTGCGGTAGGCCAGGCCGTGCTCGAAGAACTTCAGGAAGAGCCACTGCGTCCAGCGGTAGTAGCTCGGCTGGTGGGCCGAGACCTCGCGCGTCCAGTCGATCGCCCACCCCATGCGGCGCATCTGACGGCCGATCGACGCGATGTTGCGGTCGGTGATCTCACGCGGGTGGCCGCCCTCCTTGATGGCGGCGTTCTCGGCCGGGAGGCCGAACGCGTCGTAGCCCATCGGGCGCAGCACGCGAGAGCCGTTCCGGCGGCGGAAGTGCGTGACGACGTCGCCCAGCGTGTAGTTGAGGACGTGCCCCATGTGCAGGCCGTTCGCGGACGGGTAGGGCAGCATCTCGAGCATGTAGAACTCGTCCGAGTCGGCGGCCTCGCCCGGCTCCGGGTCCGGGACCACGAACGCCTGCTCGGCCTCCCAGACCGCCTGCCACTTCGTCTCGATCGTCTGCGCGTCGTACTCGTCCATCACGTCCCCTAGAAACGAAAAAGCCTCTCGAGCGAGAGGCCGTGGAAGCTTGCCGCGGCATCGCCGCGTTGGGCTCCTGGATCAGACAAGGAGCAGCCTCACCGCCGCCAGTGTAACGATGGACGCCGGATGCAGCCAGCCACGAAAACCCCGCTGATGGAGCTGTTCCCCGACTCGGCGGCCGTCGCCGGCGGGGAGCTCGTCCTGGGCGGCGTCGGCGTGTCCGAGCTCGCCCGCAGCTTCGGGACGCCGCTCGTCGTCTACGACGAGACGACGATCCGCGCCCAGGCCGCCGCGTACCGCGACGCGGCGCCCGGCGCGCTCGTCGTCTACGGGACGAAGGCGTTCCCGTCGGTCGCCCTGCTGCGCCTGCTGGCCCAGCTCGGGATCGGCGCCGACGTGTCGACGGCCGGCGAGCTCGCGTTCGCGCGCGCGGCGGGCATCTCGGGCGACCGGCTGGTCGTCCACGGCAACAACAAGGAGGACGCGCTGCTCGAGGGCGCCGCGGCCGACGGCGCGCTCGTCGTGCTCGACTCGCTGGAGGAGATCGACCGTGCGCGGGCCGCGGGCGCGTCCCGGTTCCTCGTCCGCGTGACGCCGGGGATCGAGGCGGACACGCACGAGGCCGTGAAGACGGCCCACCACGGGTCGAAGTTCGGGCTGCCGCCCGACGACGCGATCGAGGCCCTGCGCCGCGTGCCCGAGTGCGAAGGGCTGCACGTGCACGTCGGCTCGCAGCTCATGCACTTCGGCGCGTCCCTGATGACGGTCGACTGGCTGGCCGGCTTCGCAGCCCGGGCGCGGGCGGAGCTCGACTGGGTGCCGGGCACGATCGACCTGGGCGGCGGGCTCGGCTCCCGGTACGTGGTCGACGACGCGCAGTTCACGATCCAGGAGTTCGTGCAGGGGATGCTCGACGCGCTCGGACGCGCCTGGGCGCTGCACGAGCTGCCGGCGCCGCGGCTCGTGCTCGAGCCGGGGCGGTCGCTCGTCGCCCGGGCCGGCGTGACGCTGTACACCGTCGGCGGCGTGAAGACCGCGAGCGCGGCGACGACGTACGTCACGGTCGACGGCGGCATCTCCGACAACCCCCGCCCGGCGCTCTACGGCGCGCGCTACAGCGCGCTGCTCGCGAACCGCGCCGACGAGCCGGCCGAGACCCCGTATGCGGTCGCGGGGAAGCACTGCGAGTCGGGCGACCTGCTGATCGAGCGCGTCGAGCTGCCCGAGCCCCGGCGCGGCGACCTGCTCGCCGTGCCGGTCACCGGCGGCTACACGCTCGCGATGGGCTCGAACTACAACGCGGTGACGCGGCCGGCCGCGGTGCTCGTCGCGGACGGATCGGCGCGGCTGATCCGCCGCCGCGAGACGATCGACGACCTGCTGGCGCTCGAGGCGTAGTCGGCACGTCACGCGACCGCCGGCCAGAGCGCCGGGAGGGCCTCCTCGAGCGTGGTGCCGCCCGCCGCCGCGTCGCGGGTCCCGAGCTCGAGCAGCGCCCGCGCGACGTCGAGCAGCTCCGGCGCACGTCCCCGGAACGCACGGACGACGTGCCCGTCGGGCTTGCGGTCGAGGAAGAAGGCGACGAGGAGGGCCGATGCGAGCCGGCCGAACGGATCGGCGCGCGGGCCCTCGAGCACGAGCGGCACCCGCTCGACGTGCGGATTCGTGCCGAGCAGCCCGCCGTCGCCGCCGCCGTACGGGTCGGCGCCCGCGTAGCGGACGCGACCGACCGTCGCCATCACGGTGGCGCCGATGCAGAGCAGGCACGGCTCGAGCGACGTGGTCAGCACGTGGTCCTCGTAGCGCCGGCGCGGGTCGAGCCCGACGAGCGCGTTCACCTCCGCGTGCGCGAGCAGGCTCCCGGCGACCTGCCGCGGCGGCGCGTGCTCCTCGTAGATGCGGTTCCGCCCCTCGGCGACGACCTCCCCCGCTCCGTCCGCGAGCGCGGCGCCGACGGGGATCGTGCCGTTCCCGTACGCCTCCCACGCGAGGGCGAGCGCCCGCCGCCAGGAGGCGTCGAGCGCGGCCCAGGCTTCGTCGGGAGTCACGGGACGACCCTAGAGCCTCATCCGGCCGCCTGGAGGCCGCCGAGGGGACCCGGCTCGAGCCCCGCCGCTCGACGAGCCGGAGGCGGTCGATCGCCCCGCCCGCCCGCGTGCACGCAGCGAGCGCGCAGGCGGCCGCCTTCACGCCGCGGCCGAGTCCGCGCCCAGGTAGGCCTCGATCACGGCGGGGTCGCGCTGGACCTCCGCCGGCGTCCCCTCGGCGATCTTGCGGCCGAAGTCGAGCACGTGGATGCGGTCGGCGACGCCCATCACCAGGCCCATGTGGTGCTCGACGAGCAGGACGGACAGGTCGAAGTCGGCGCGCAGGCGGCGGATCGCGTCGCCGAGCCGGCCGACCTCCTCGTGGTTCAGGCCGCCCGCCGGCTCGTCGAGCAGCAGCAGCTTCGGGCGGGCGACGAGCGCGCGGGCGAGCTCCACCTGCTTGAGCGTCCCGAACGGCAGCCCAACCGCCGGGCGCTCCGCGAGGTGCGCCGCGCCGACGTACTCGAGCACCTCGAGCGCCTCGGCCCGCGCCCCGCGCGACCGGAACGGGCGGGTGCGCGAGTGCGTCCCGACGAGGACGTTGTCGAGCACCGTCATCGTCGGGAAGAGCTCGACGTTCTGGAAGGTGCGCGCGATGCCGCGCCGAACGACCCGGTGCGGCGGCGTGCGCAGCAGCGTCCGCCCGTCGAAGTCGAGCGCCCCCGCGTCGGGCCGGTAGAGCCGCGTGATGACGTTGAAGAGGGTCGTCTTCCCGGCGCCGTTCGGGCCGATCAGCCCGACGATCTGGCCGTGCTCGACCTCGAGCGACACGTCGTCGATGGCGACGATGCCGCCGAAGCGGCGCGTAAGGTTCCGCACGGAGAGGAGCGGCATGGATCCGGAGCTTACGGCCCGCCACCCCACGGCGGCAAAGGTGCAGGAGCGGCTGGCCGCGCGCGGGCTGCCGATCGAGGTGCAGGAGCTGCCGGGCTCGACGCGCACCGCGAAGGAGGCCGCCGAGGCCTGCGGGTGCGAGCTCGGCGCGATCGTCAAGTCGCTCGTCTTCGTCGTCGACGGCGAGGCGACGATGGTGCTCTGTGCCGGCGACCGGCGCGTGGAGCGGGTCGACGGCCGTCCGGCGACGGCGGACGAGGCTCGCGCGGCGACCGGCTTCGCGATCGGCGGCATCCCGCCGCTCGGCCACGACCGCGAGCTCCCGACCCTGGTCGACGAGTCCCTGCGCCGCTTCGACCGGGTGTGGTGCGCCGCCGGGACGCCCCACGCGGTCTTCTCCGTGGCCACGGACGACCTGATCGGGGCCCTGCCCGACGCGGTCGTCGGCCCGGTCTGACCCGCACCTCCAGGGCGCGCTCGCCCGTTTCACCCCCAGAACCCGTCTGAGGAAAGCGAGGCGAGATTCGATGAGGGGCATGAGCAGAGCGGCGTCGACGCTGCTCGGAGCGGGAGTCGCCGGCTTCCTGCTCTGGCTGGCAGCGCAGCTCGGGCGCCACACCACCGGCAGCTACTGGGCCGCGTACGGCATCGTGGCGGGAGCCGGCCTCGTCGTGGGCATGTCGCAGCTCCGCGGGCGCGACGGGCACCCCCCGGCCACCTTCACGCTGGCGTTCCTGCCGGTGCTGGTCGTCGCGGGCTGGATCCTGCTCGCGATGGAACCGAACGGGACCTGGTTCCGCGACCACGTGCTCGCGTGGTCGGGCGACATCCACATCCGCGGCATCGTCGAGGACCTCGGCACCTGGGTCGGCGTGCTGGCGTTCGGCATCGGGCTGGTCTTCGGCTTCTCGCTGGAGCCGGGGAGCCTCCGGAGACGGCGCCGCGAGCCGGCCGCGGCCGCCCCCGTTCCCGCCACGACGGCGGAGACGGCGCCCCCGCGCAGGGACGGGCCCGCACCCGTCGCGCCGGCGGGGACGACGGCGGCGAGCGGTCCGGCGGCGACCGACGACGTCCGCGCCGCCGACGAGCCGATGACGGCCGAGCGCGAGCGCATGGCCGACGACGGCGGCACCGTCGTCGAGCGGCAGGAGTCACAGCACATCCACTGATCGACGTACCGATCCGTGACGGGCGGGCCCGCCGGAGGGGCGGCGGGCCTGCCCCGTCACACCCGGCGCCTAGAAGGCGGCCGGGTCGGTGACGGGCGCCCGGCACGCGAAGCGCTCGCAGACGTAGACCGCGGGTCGCCCGCCGACAGGGCCGCGGCCGGCGAGCAGCGGCACGTCGTCCGCGGGGCCGAAGGCGACGACGTCGGTCGGGGTCGTCGTCGCGAGCGCCGCCCGGGCCACCGGATCCTCCGGCGCTCCTGCGATTGCGACCTCGCGGTGCGGCGCCAGGTGCTGGTCGAGCGCGACGAGCATCCAGCCGAACGCCGTCGGCGCACGCGTCAGCAGGTCGCGCGCGAGGCCGAGGGCGCCGAGCGCACGGCGCTCGAGCGCGTCGTCGCCCCACAGGCGGGCCAGCCGGAGCAGGACGTAGGCGAGCATCGAGTTCCCGCTCGGCGTCGGATGGTCGTCGAGCTCCTTCTTGCGGGCGACGAGCCGCTCGCCGTCGCGCGGGGTCGTGAAGAACCCGCCGCCGTCGTCGTCCGCGAACAGGTCGACCGCGAGCGTCGCCAGCCGGTGCGCCTCGCGCAGCCAGCGCGGGTCGCCGGTCGCGACGTGCAGCTCCAGCAGCCCGTGCGCGACGTCGGCGTAGTCGGAGAGGTAGCCCGTCCCCTTCGCCACGCCGAGGCGCCAGGTTCGGTGCAGCCGCCCGTCGGCGGTCGAGAGCGGCCCGAGCAGGAACTCACCGAGCTCCACGGCCGCGTCCACCCAGTCGGGCCGGTCGAGCACGCGCCCGCACTCGGCGAGCGCCGCCAGCATCAGGCCGTTCCACGAGGCGATCGCCTTGTCGTCCCGCAGCGGCTGCGGGCGCCGGTCGCGCTCGGCGAGCAGGCGCAGGCGCTCCGGCTCGTCGAGCACGCCGCGCACGACGAAGCGGCCGTGCTCGAACGGCAGCAGCAGCTCCTCCGGCACGCCCTCGCCGGGCAGCCACGTGTAGGTGAGCCCCTCGACGCCGTCGGTGTCGGCGTCCTGCGCCGACGCGAAGCCGCCGCCGTCGAGCCGCAGCTCGCGCAGCGCGTAGTCGAGGGTCTGCTCGCAGACGGCGCGGTAGCGCTCGGCGCCGAGCGCCTGGAAGCCGTGGAGGTAGACGGGCGCCAGCAGCGCGTTGTCGTAGAGCATCTTCTCGAAGTGCGGCACGAGCCAGCGCTCGTCGACGGAGTAGCGGTGGAAGCCGCCGCCGACGACGTCGTACATGCCGCCGAGCGCCATGGCGTCGAGCGTCTTGGCCACCGGCTCCAGGTCGCCGCGGCGCAGCAGCAGCTCGAGGACCGACGCGGACGGGAACTTCGGCGCCCTCCCCCAGCCGCCCCACGTCGGGTCGAAGCTGCGGCCGAGACCGGCGCGCGCCGTCTCGAGCAGCTCCGCGGTGAGCGGCTCGGCCGACGCCGCGAGCCGTGCGCTCGAGCGCACGCTCTCGACGAGCTCGGCCGCGGAGCGGCGCACGTCGTCGCGGCGGTCGCGCCAGGCCTCCGCCACCGCGATCAGCACCTGGCGGAACGAGGGCAGCCCGTGGCGCGGCTCGGGCGGGAAGTACGTGCCGCCGAAGAACGGCTCGCCGGCGGGCGTCAGGAAGACGGTCATCGGCCAGCCGCCCTGGCCGGCGATCGCGACGACCGCGTCCATGTAGACGGCGTCGAGATCGGGCCGCTCCTCCCGATCGACCTTGATCGGGACGTAGTGCTCGTTCATGAGGGCGGCCGTCGCCGGGTCCTCGAACGACTCGCGCTCCATCACGTGGCACCAGTGGCAGGCGGCGTAGCCGATCGAGAGCAGGATCGGCACGTCGCGCTCGCGCGCCGCCGCGAGCGCCTCCTCGCTCCACGGCCACCAGTCGACCGGGTTGTGCGCGTGCTGGAGCAGGTAGGGCGACGTCTCTTGGCCGAGCCGGTTCATCTCCATAGGCTAGGCGCGATGGCGTCGCCGCCCGGCGAGACCGTCACCTTCGTCGTCACCGACGTCGAAGGCTCGACGAAGCGGGAGCTCGGCGACGAGGTCGTGCTCCTCGTCGAGCTCGTGTTCTCCCGATGCGGCTCTTCGAGGACTTCGCGATCGGCGACGTCTACCGCTCCGAGATCGGCCGGACGGACATCCGCCTGCCCGCGCCGGTCTAGGGCCAGCGGGCGGCCCGGTACAGCGAGCCCTCGAGCCGCCGGCCGAGCAGTCCCTCGAGCCAACGGGCGACCTCGACGAGCGCGTCGACGTCGACGCCGGTGCGCACGCCGTCGCGCTCGAGCTGCCAGACCAGGTCCTCGGTGGCGACGTTCCCGGTCGCGCCGGGCGAGAAGGGGCAGCCGCCGAGGCCGCCGACGGACGCGTCGAGGATCGTCGCGCCCGCGTCGAGCGCCGCCCAGGCGCATGCGTAGCCGGTCGACCGCGTGTCGTGCAGGTGCGCCCCCACGGGCGGCCCGAGGATCGACACCCGCTCGACCAGGCGGCGGACGCGCAGCGGCGTGGCGACGCCGATCGTGTCGGCGAGGACGAGCTCGTCGATTCCCACGAGGCGCTCGCACACGTCGGCCACCACGCCCGGGTCGACCTCGCCCTCGAACGGGCAGCCCCAGGCGCACGAGACGGTCGCCGTGACGGGCACGGTCGCCGCGGCCGCGATCGCGTTCGTCCGGGCGATCGCCTCGTCGAGCGACGCGTTGCCGTTCCGGCGGTTGAAGGTCTCGGTCGCGGCGAGCGTGCAGTTGAGGCGGTCGAGCGACGTCGCCGCGAGGCGCTCCGCCCCGCGCTCGTTCAGCACGAGCCCGGAGAGCTCGCAGCCCTCGTGCGGGCCGACGCCGGCGACGACGTCCTCCGCGCCGGCCATCTGCGGCACCCGGTCGTCGCGGACGAACGAGACCGCCTCGACGCGCGGCAGGCCGGCGGCCGCCAGTCGCGTGACGAGCTCGGCGCGCGTCGACGGCGGAAGGACGTCCGGCTCGTTCTGGAGGCCGTCGCGCGGGCCGACGTCGCAGACGGTCGGCACGTCAGGCAGGCTGCGGCGCCGGCGCGCTCGCCGGGTCGACCGCCGCCCGCGGCCGGGCGGGCAGCAGCGCGACGACCGCCGACGTCAGCGCGACGCCGAACCACTGCCAGCCGGTCAGCGTCTGGTGGAACTTGAAGTAGCCGATCAGGACCGCCGCGACGGGGTACGCGAGCTCGGCGATCGTCGCAAGCACCGCCGGGGTCCAGCGCAGGCCGTAGTAGTAGACGAACATCGCGGCGAAGCCGGTTACGAAGGCGAGCACCGCGATCCACCGCGAGTTGTGCCACGACGAGAAGGCCGGGTCGCCCAGCACGAGCAAGGCGATCGCCGCCGCCGGAAGGCCGAAGACGAACCGGAGCGTCGTCACGTGCTCGAAGCGCATGTCGCGGGCCAGGTAGCGGCCGAACACCGTCCCCAGCGCCCAGAGGAGCGCCGCGCCGAGGGCGTAGAGCATCGTCGCGAGCCCGTGCGCCTCCGGCGCGAACGGGTGGGGCACGCCCATGAACCACGTGCCTCCGAGCGCGGCGACGAGGTAGAGCGGGTACAGGCGCCGCGGCCGCTCGCCGAGCACGATCATCGCGCCGACCACCGCGAACACCGGCTGCACCTTCTGCAGGACGACCGGCGTGACGAAGTCGTCGTGGGCGAAGAGCGCCTCGGTGAAGAGGATCGTCGCCACCGCGGACGCGCCGGCCCCGACGGCGATCGCCGCGAGCAGGTGGCGCCAGCCCAGCCGCAGGACGGTCCGCAGCGCGGCTGCGGCGAACGGCAGCGTCAGGGCGGCGAGGACGACGTGCTCGCCGAACACGATCGTCCCGGCCGAGACGCTGCCCTTCAGCGAGGCGCGGATCCACTGGTCGAAGCCCCAGAGGGCCGCGGCGAACGCGACGAGCGTGACTCCGACGGACCGGCGCATGGATCCCAGCCTAGTTACGGGCGGTCGGGCTCAGTCGACCCGCTGCCAGGCCTCGGCGAGCACGTCCCCGAGGATCCCGACGATCGCGTCGAACTCGTCGTCGTCGGCGACGAGCGGCGGCGAGATCTGCACCACCGGGTCGCCGCGGTCGTCGGCGCGGCAGATGAGCCCGCGCTCGAACAGCCGGGGCGACAGGAACCCGCGGAGCAGCGACTCCGACTCGGCGGCGTCGAATCCCGCCTTCGTCTCCTTGTCCTTCACGAGCTCGAGCGCGTAGAAGAAGCCCGCGCCGCGCAGGTCGCCCGCGAGCGGCAGCTCGAGCAGCGTCTCGAGCTTCGCGCGGAAGTCCTCGCCGCGCTCGGCGACGTGCTCGACGATCCGCTCGCGCTTCATGATCTCGAGGTTCTTCAGGGCGACCGCGCACGCGACCGGATGCCCGCCGAACGTGATGCCGTGGGTGTACATCCCCTGCTCGGTGTCGAACGCGGCGTAGACCTCGTCGGTGACGAGCACCGCGCCGATCGACGCGTACGCCGACGAGAGCCCCTTGGCGCAGGTGATCAGGTCGGGGCGGATGTCGTACTTCTCGCTGCCGAACCACGAGCCGAGCCGGCCGAAGCCGGTGATCACCTCGTCGGCGCAGAGCAGGATCCCGTAGCGGTCGCAGATCGCGCGCACGCCCGCCCAGTAGCCGGCGGGCGGCGTGAACGAGCCTCCCGCGTTCTGGACCGGCTCCATGATCACCAGCGCGACCGTCTCCGGCCCCTCCTGCTTGATCGTCTCCTCGAGGTCGTCCAGCAGGAACGCGGTGAACTCCTCCTCGGTCTCGCCGGCCGGGCGGTGGTAGCGATTCGTGTTGCGCACGTGGGCAACGTCGGGCACCAGGGGCTCGAACGGCGTGCGGAGCGCCGCCACGCCGTTGATCGACAGCGCGCCGAACGTCGTGCCGTGGTAGGCGGTGCGACGGGCGATCGCCTTCCAGCGGCGCTCGCCGCGGGCGGCGTGGTACTGGCGCGCGAGCTTCCACGCCGACTCGACCGCCTCCGACCCGCCCGAGACGAAGAACGCCCGGTTGAGGCTGCCCGGCGTCAGGGTCGCCAGCTCGGCGGACAGCTCGATCGCCCGCGGGTGGGCATACGACCAGTTGGTGTAGAAGGGCAGCTCGCGCATCTGCTCGAGCGCGGCCTGCCCCATCTCCTCGCCGTAGCTGTAGCCCACCTGCACCGCGAACAGGCCGGCGAGCCCGTCGAGGTACCGCTTCCCGTCGAGATCCCAGAGGTAGCAGCCCTCGCCGCGCACGATCACCGGCGGCGCGTAGTCGTGCATGCGCGTGAAGTGCAGCCAGAGGTGGTCGCGCGCCGCCTGCCGGAGGTCGATGCCGGTGCTGGTGCCGGTGTCGGTGCTGGTGCCGGTGTCGGTGCTGGTGCCGGTCACGTCGCGAGCTTACTCGCCGCCGCCGGAGCGGCGGCGCAGCCCTCAGCTCTCGAACCCCGAGGAGTCCACCTTCTCGGGCGCGATCCGCACGATGACGCGGACCTCCTCCGCGTTGCGGAACGGGTAGCTGTCCGCGTCGAGGTACTTCTTCGCGAGGCGGTCGATGTGCGCGTCGGCGCCCTCCTCGGTCATCTCGCCCCGGCCGCTCACCGCGACCCACTTGTACTGGTCGTTCGGGTCGACGACCAGCACCGAGACGCGCGGATCGTTCTTCAGGTGCACGTCCTTCGCGCGGCCGCGCGCGGTGTTGAAGACGACGTCGCCGCCGTCCTCGTCGATCCAGACGACGGTCGAGTGCGGCGAGCCGTCCTTGCGCAGGGTCGTCACGACCGCCGCGTACGCGTTGTCGCGGATGAACGCGCGCTGGTCGTCGGTCAGGGTGGCCATGTTCGTCTCCTTCCTACTTCACGGTGGTCGGGATGTCGGAGATCTTGCCGTCCACGATCTGCTTGCGGATCTGGTCGACCTTGATCTCGATCCCGGCCGGCGTCTTCGGCGAGAACCTACCGAGGCCGACTCCACCCTTGTCCAGGCCGTAGACCGCGTCCTTCCCGCCCTTGAAGTGCCCGTCCTTCGCGTCCCGAATCGCGTCGTAGACGGCGGTGTCGACCCGCTTC
The DNA here is from genome assembly GCA_035546715.1 of Gaiellaceae bacterium. Taxonomy (GTDB): domain Bacteria; phylum Actinomycetota; class Thermoleophilia; order Gaiellales; family Gaiellaceae; genus PALSA-600. The sequence continues at coordinate 21,263 of DASZWI010000123.1, forward strand.
TCGGCCGAGGTGAGGACATACGGGCCGAGGAAGCCCTGGTCGGCGTCCACGCCGACGCCCCAGACGTTCTTCTCCCGCGCCGCGTCGAGCGCGCCGAGGCCGCAGCCGCCGGCGACCTGGAAGACGACGACGGAGCCGGCCGCGATCTGGTTCAGCGCGACCTCCTTGCACTTCGCCTGGTTGTTGAAGTCCTGCGAGTAGGCGTTGAGCGTCTGGATGCCCGGGGCGGCGGCCTTCGCGCCGGCCTGGAAGCCCGCGATGTAGCGGTCGACCGGCGGCTGCTTCTCGCCGCCGACCGACGAGACGACGTGGGCGCCGCGGTCCTTCGCGGCGAGCCCGGCCGCGTAGCCGGCGAGGTAGCCGACCTCCTGCTCCTTGAACAGCAGGCCCTCGACATTCGGGAGCGAGCCCTCGTCGGCGTTCGAGACGTCGACGATCGCGAACTGCGTGTGCGGGAACTGCTTCGCCACCGTCTCGAGCGCCTGGATCTCGGTGAACCCGACGCCGATCACGAGGTCGTAGCCCTGGCGGGCGAGCGAGGCGAGGTTCGGGACGTACTCCGCGGTCGAGGCCGAGAGGGTCACCTTCGTCTGGACGCCGAGCTGGGCCTGCGCCCGCTTCAGGCCGAGGTAGGCGAGGTGGTTGAACCCGCGGTCGTTGAGCCCGCCGGTGTCGGTGTTGAGACCGACCTTGAAGGCGCCGGAGCCCGTGCTCGAGCCCGTGGTGGTCGCCGTGGTCGTCGTCGACCCGGTCGAGTTCTTCGAGCCGCTGCCGCACCCGGCGGCGAGCAGCGCAGCGGTTGCGGCGAGCAGGGCGAACGGCAGGAGTCTCTTCATGGTCGGCCTCTCAGCGGTGGGGGACTCGGAGGTTTTAGACTGTGGGACGAAAACCTGTGGCCGATTCTACCCACCGTCCTTCGCACCGCGCGCTCGGAGCCGTCCTCCGGGTCCACGAGCGCCGGCTCGAGGTGCTCCTCGACGGCGACGCGCTGCCGGGCGCCGACCTGGAGCGGCCCGAGCCGCTCGGCGCGGCGATCGCCCGCGCGCTCGACCTGGGGCGGCTGGCGCACTTCGAGCAGCTCGAGACGCGCAGCGACCCCGACCGGGCGCCGGGCTGGCAGCTCGCGACGGCGTACCTCGGGCTCGTCCCGGCGGACGCCTCGGTCGACGGCCGGTGGGCGCCGGTCGACGACCTGCCGCCGCTCGTCGACGACCACGCGGAGATCGTCCTCGCGGCTCGGTCGCGGCTCCGGGCGAAGCTGTCGTACACGAACGTCGGCTTCGCCCTGGCGCCGGCGACGTTCACCATCTCGGAGCTGCGCGCGATCTACGTCGCCGCGCTCGGTCACGACGTGTCGGCGACGAACCTCCAGCGGGTGCTCGTCCGCCGCGGCGTCATCGAGCGGATCCCCGGCCGCCGCGCCCCCGGCCGCGCCGGCGGCCGCCCCGCCGCGCTGTTCCGCTTCGTCGCCGACGAGCTCGAGATCACCGACGAGTTCGCCGCCCTCGGCCCGCCGCGCTGAGCCGTCCGCCGTCCGAGCCGCGCTGAGCCGTCCGCTGTCCGAGCCGCGCTGAGCCCGTCCGCTGTCCGTTCGAGCCGCGCTGAGCCGTCCGCTGTCCGTTCGAGCCATGTCCAGGGGACAGTCCCTCGGACCGGTCCGAAACGGACGATGGGCTGGAATGCGCCGCGCCGCCGAGCGGCGTCGGCGTCCGGGCGGGCCTCTCGTCGTCAGCTTTGGCCATGTCCGGGGGACAGTCCCCCGGACATGGCCGCATCGGCCAGGATGTCGCGCCAGCGGGCGAACAGGAGCTGGTGCGTGCCCTCGACGAGCCGCAGGGTCGCGTTCGGCAGCTCGCGCTCGTAGGCGCGGGCGATCGACGGCGGGCAGACGCGGTCGGACTCGCCCCACCAGAGCGTGACCGGCGCGCGCACGTCGGCGAGGTCG
>DASZWI010000124.1:0-5239 GCA_035546715.1 Gaiellaceae bacterium
CTCAGAACGCCTGGCCGCCCACGTCGACCTGTCCGTGCTCGACGAGCCAGCGCAGCGATTCCCGCAGGGCCTCGAGCGAGGAGTAGCGCGGCGCGTAGCCGAGGACCGAGCGGGCGCGGTCGATGCTCGCCGCGACGCTCCGGTCGATGTGCTCGCGGGTCGCGGCGGCATGCTCCGCGCCGACACGCCGCTCGAACTCGGGCCACTCCACGAGGTCGAGCACGGCGTCTCGACCGAACCAGGCCGCGACGCCCTCGGCCAGGCCCCGGCAGGTCATCGCCTGCTCGGCGACCACGTGGAAGCTCGCGCCGATCGCGGCGGGCCGTGAGAGCGCCAGCTCGAACGCCTGCGCCACGTCGTCGGCATGCACGTGGTTGAGCACGCCGAGACCCAGCGCGGGCAGGGCGAGCGGCTCCCCGACCGCCAGCCGGCGCCAGACATCGGGGTCGAGGTTGCCCGCCGGCGTGACGACGGGCCAGCCCGGCCCGCAGATGTGGCCGGGGAGCAGGACGACGCTGGGGACGCCGCCGGCGAGGGTCTCGCGATGCAGCAGCGCCTCGATCGCGGCCTTGTTGCCGCCGTACTCGCCGTAGCCGGTGCGCGGCTCGTCCTCGGTCACCGGCACGCGGGCGGCGCGGCCGTGGACCCAGACGGTGCCGCAGTGCAGCAGCAGCGGGCGTGCCGGCCGGAGCGCCTCGACGAGGTGCCGAGCCGAGGCGGGGGTGAAGCAGATCAGGTCGACGACGGCGTCCGCATCGAGCTCGGCGATCCGCCGGCCGAACGTACCCGTGGCCTCCTCGGCGTCGCGGTCGGCGGTCACGCGCTCGACCGACCGCCACTCCACGGCGTCGTGGTACGGCTCCCGCTCGCCGCGGCTGATCGCGACCACGTCGTACCCGGCGCGCACCAGGCGGGGCACGAGGTAGCTGCCGATGTGCCCCGTCGCCCCGATGACCACGACGCGCGCCACGCTCGTGAGGCTACCGCGACGTTTGCCTACCCGGAGGTCGCTTCGGCATGAGATCGGGGCGGTCCGACGGCCCCGGCCCTCGCCCGAGCGGGCGGGCCAAACCGATCGCGCCCGTCGTGCGTAGCCATCGGGCATGCGTGAGATCATCAGCACCCCGAACGCGCCGAGCTCGCCGCTCTTCGGCCAGGCGGTGAGGGCCGGCGGGCACGTCTACGTCTCGGGTCTCGTCGGCGTCGACCCGAGCACGGGCGCCGTCGCCGGACCGACGATCCAGGAGCAGACGCGCCAGGCGCTCGCCAACTGCCGGGCCGTCCTCGAGGCGGCCGGCGCGACGCTGGACGACGTCGTCGAGGTCGGCGTGCTCCTGGCGAACCCGGCCGACTTCGCCGGGATGAACGAGGAGTACGCGACCTGGTTCCCGAGCGACCCGCCGGCGCGCTACGTCGCCAGGCTCGGTCCCGAGCTCCCCGGCATCCTCGTCTCCATCCGCATGACCGCCGTCGGCGGCGAAAAGCCGCTCTAGGCGACCGGAGCGGGGGCGCCGCTCGGGCGCCAGCCGATCGCCGGCGCGATCTCGCGGGCGATCGTCTCGAGCATGGCGGCGTTGTACTCGACGCCGAGCTGGCTCGGCACCGTCAGGAGCACCGTGTCGGCCGCTTCGACGGCGGCGTCCCGGGCCAGCTCCTCCGCGATGCGGTCGGGCTCGCCGGTGTAGCTCCGGCCGAAGCGGCTGATGGCGCCGTCGAGCCAGCCGACCTGGTCCTCGTTCGAGTCGCCGCCGAACAGCCGGCGGTCGAGGTCGGAGGTGATCGGCATGACGCTCCGGCTCACCGAGACGCGCGGCTCGCGGTCGTGGCCCGCCTTCGCCCAGGCCTCGCGGAAGAGCGCGATCTGCTCGGCCTGGAGCTGGTCGAACGGAACCTGCGTGTCCTCGAGCAGGAGGGTCGAGCTCATCAGGTTGTAGCCGTGCTCGCCCGCCCAGACGGCCGTGTCGCGGGAGCCGGAACCCCACCAGATCCGCTCGGCGAGACCCGGCGACTGCGGCTGGACGGCCAACAGGCCCTCGCCGGGCCGCCCGCCCGCGTCGGCGTGGACGACCCCGGCGCCCGCGACCGCAGCCCGGAAGAGCTCGGTCTTCGCGCGCGCGTCGTCGGAATCCATGGAGTAGCCGAACGCCTCCGCGCCGCGCCAGGCCAGCTCGGGCGAGCCGCGGCTGACGCCGAGCTGGAGCCGGCCTCCGGCCAGGAGGTCGGCCGCCGCTGCGTTCTCGGCCATGGAGAGCGGGTTCTCGTAGCGCATGTCGACCACGCCGGTGCCGATCTCGATGCGGCTCGTCCTGACGCCGATCGCCGCGAGGAGCGGGAACGGCGAGGAGAGCTGGCGGGCGAAGTGGTGCACCCGCACGAACGCCCCGTCGATCCCGATCTCCTCGGCGGCCACGGCGAGCTCGACCGTCTGCCGGAGAGCGTCGCCGGCGGTGTACGTCAGCCCACCGCCGGGATGCCACGCCCCGAACGAGAGGAAGCCGATCTTCTTCTGCGGGACCGCCACCTCGGCAGCGTACCGCATGCTTGATCGGTCAAGTACCTGGTTCGGCGGACGGTCAGCCTGCGGCGCAGATCGTGTACATCGTGAACGACACTGTCTGACCGCTGTTGTTGACGAGGTCGACCTCCCAGGCGTTCGATCCGCTCGGTCCGTCGACCGTCGCCGCGAGGCCCGCGAGGGCCGTAGGCGACGACGAGTAGCCTCCAGAGACGAGCTTCGGGAACGCGTCGCTCGTGCAGCGCTCGATGAGGGTCGCGACGGTGCCGGTGTCGACCGAGAGCGGCCCGAACGTGTTCGTCTGCGTCCCGCCGAGGCCGGCCGGGCCGGCCGGGCCGGCCGGGCCCGGGTCGCCCTTCGGCCCCGGGTCGCCTTTCGGCCCCGGGTCGCCTTTCGGCCCCGCCTGGTTCCACGACACCGAGGCGTCGTGGCCGAGGCAGCGGGGGGCGGACGACGGGTTGACCTTGACGTTGTACAGCGCGCCGACGGCCCGGCTGAGACAGCCCTGGTAGACGTTGTTCGACGCTCGGGTCACGGCGAGCGCGGCAGTCGTGCCGCCTGCCGCGACCGCCGCCGCAACGCAGCCCACGAGGAGCACGCGGCGGCGAGGGTACGAGAGCTGCATGCGATGTTCCTTCCTGCCTCCCGCCCGAGCTGCCCGGGGCAGGAGCGCGGATCGCGGGTGGCGGGCTCCCGGGGTCGCGGAGCCCCGTCCCCGGATCGTAGGCTGGGCCCGGCGAGACGCGCAACGCGTCCCGGCGCCGGTCCCACCCTATGGTGAGGGCGGTCCAGCCCGGCCGATCGCGAGCGGCCGGACGATCGGCGGCATCCCGCGCCACGGCGCTCAGCCCGGCCGTCGAAGCCCTGGGCCGGCGCATCGAGGGGTCGGCTCGGCGAGCACGAGCTCGCTCGGGCCGTCGGGGTCGTGCCTGAGGACCAGGCCGGTTCCGGCCCTCTCAGAGCAGTCCCAGCCGCGCGGCCTCGGCGACCGCCGCCGTCCGCGACGTCCGGCCGAGCTTGCGACGGATGTTCGCCACGTGCCGGTGCACCGTGTGCGGGCTCAGCACGAGCTGCTCGGCGATCTCGCGGTCGTTCAACCCGCGTGCGACGCACGCGAGGATCTCGCGCTCGCGGTCGGTCAGGAGCGCCGGCTCCTCGTCGCGGCCGGGCGGCGACGGCGAGGCGCCGTCCGGGACGAGCCCCGCGCGGCACGCGCGGACGACTGCGTCGCCGTCTCCGTGCCACGGGAAGTGCGCGCTGCCCGGCAGCGGGACGAGCGTCGCGCCCGGGATCGCGGCGGCCAGCTGGCGGCCGAGGCGGTACGGGATGGCCCGGTCGTCGCGGCGGTGCACGACCACCGTCGGCGCGCGCACGCGGGCGAGCTGATCGCGGACGTCGAGGCGGTAGACCAGCTCGAGCAGCGCGGCCGCCGTCTCCGGCGTGGCCGCCTCCCGCTGGAAGCGTGCGAACCGCTCGTGCTCGGCCGTGCCGGCGTCGGCGAGGAAGAGGTCGCCCAGGAGGCGCGAGCCGAGACCCCAGTGCGCGCGCACGGCCGCCACGATCGCCTCCGCGACCTCGCGCTTCGCGATCGCCGCGCCGTCGGCGTACGACCCGTAGAGCACGAGGCGCTCGACGCGCTCGGGGAACGCCGCGGCGAACGCGACGGCGGCGCACCCGCCGGACGAGCCGCCGAGGAGCGAGACGCGGTCGAGCTCGAGCGCGTCGAGGAGCGTGCGCAGCGTCGAGACCTCGCCGGTCAGGGTCAGGTCGCCGTCCAGCACCGTGCGATCCGACAGGCCGACGCCGAGACGGTCGTAGCGGATCAGCGTGCAGCCCTCGGCGAGCGCCTCCCAGAAGCGGCGGAACGCCTCGCTCTGCCAGTCGAGCTCGAGGTGGCCCACCCACCAGGCCGGCACGACGAGCGGCGGGCCCTCTCCACGGGCCTCGTACGCGACACGGCGGCCGTCCACCGCGAGAAAGCGGATCTGGGACGCCGGCGTCACCGTTCGAGCCTACGCCCGGCGTCCGGCCGCCGCCGGGCCGGCAGCGCGAGCCGTGCGCGGCGAGGGGTCCAGGATCGGGGCCGATCTGCCGATGACGATGGGTGGCAACCGCACCGTCGTCCCGGGGAGACCTCTTGCAGTCCACGTTCGTCCGTCTTGGCCTGCTCGCGCTCGTGCTCGCCGCGCTGGCCGCACCGACCGCCGTCGCCTCGCAGATCGTCAGCACCAGCACCCAGATCCAGCTCGGCGTCGACGCCACGGGCGAGGCGATGGTCAGGTACCTGTCGCGGGGCGAGCAGCGGCACGTGCTCGCCTGGGACGCCGCCAACGCGAGCGCGCCGACGCGCGGGAAGGAGCAGGTCGCGCTCCAGCGCCCCTACGACTCGGTCGACGGCTCCGGCCGGCGCCGCGAGAGCAGCTTCCTCACGCATGGCCCGCTCGGCTCGTGGTGCTACAGCGTCGACCCGCACGGCCCGTACCCGGCGGCTACGGGATCGCGGTATCGCTTCACGCTCCTCGGACCGGCCCTCACGGCCGACGTGAGCACGACGCTCCCCACGCCCGGCCGGTACGACACGGCCGCCCAGCAGCCGGACAACGACGCGCTCCGCGCGCTCGGCGACCCGCACTGCCGCCCGCACCGAGCTCCGGTCGACCGCTTCGATCCGGAGGGGTGAGCGCTCGGCGGCGCCCCCGGCCGGCGTCCCGGTTGTGCAGGCGC
>DASZWI010000125.1:0-55937 GCA_035546715.1 Gaiellaceae bacterium
GCGTGCGACGAGCCGGCGGCTACGCAGCTCGACCTGCTCGATCGGCCCGGTGTCGGCGGGCGTGTCGAGCCAGGCCGGCGGCTCGTACTCCGGCCACTCGACGACGGACTTCTCGCCGAACGGGCCGGGCGCGCGAAGCGGGTTCGCGGGGTCGGGGCACAGATCGCCGTCGAGCTCGAGTAGGTACTCGAGCCGGTCGGCGTCGGGCCGGCGGACGCGCAGCCGCCAGCCCTCCTCGTCGCGCGTGAACGCAGGGCCGAGCCGCGGCCGCTCGACCTCCTGGTACAGCCGCACGCCGCCGAGTCGCCCCTCGGGATCAGGGACGCAGAACTCGACCGAGTCCGCGTCGACGCGGGGACCGGTCAGCGCTTCTTCGGGTGCTTTCTCGCCTGGCGTTCCCTGATCTTGTACTCCCGCACGCGTTCCAAACGCATGAGGTGGTTGCGCTTCAGCTCGAGCGCCTCGAGCTCGCGCTGGAGCTTGACGTAGCTGTCCCAGCGCTCGGGCGCGAGGGTGCCGTCGGCGAGGGCCGCCTGGACGGCGCAGCCCGGCTCGGAGCCGTGGGCGCAGTCGCTGAAGCGGCAGCTCGCGGCGAGCTCCTCCACGTCGCCGAAGGTCTGCTCCAGGTCGGCGTCCCACAGGTGCAGCTCGCGGATGCCGGGCGTGTCGAGGATCACCCCGCCCGTCGGCAGCAGGACGAGCTCGCGTCGCGTGGTCGTGTGGCGGCCGGCGTGGTCCTCTTCCCGGACGGCCTGCGTCTCCAGCAGCTCCTCGCCGACAAGCGCGTTCACGAGCGTCGACTTGCCGACGCCCGAGGAGCCGAGCACGACGGCCGTCCGGTTGCCCTCGAAGTACGTCTGCAGCACGTCGAGGCCGCTGCCGGTGCGCGCCGAGAGCGGGTGGACGGGGACGGAGCCGAGCGTGACGGCCTCGGTCTCGTCGAGGAACGGGGCGAGGTCGGGGACGAGGTCGGCCTTGGTGAGCAGGACGACCGGCTGCGCGCCGCTCTCCCAGGCCATGGCGAGGTACCGCTCGAGGCGGCGCGGGTTGAAGTCGAGCGGCAGCCCCTGCGCGAGGAAGGCGACGTCGACGTTGGCCGCGAGCACCTGCTCGCGGACGGCGTTCCAGATCTCCTTGCGGGACATGCTGGTGCGCCGCGGGAGCACGGTCTCGATCAGCGCGGCCTCGGGGTCGAGCCCGACCCAGTCGCCCACGACGGGCAGCTCGCCCTCGCGGGCGAGCTTGGCGGTCGCGGGCGCGCGGACGTCGCCGGCGGCCGTGACGAGGTCGTAGGCGCCGCGGTGCTGCACCGCGACGCGAGCGGGCACGAGCCCGGCCGCGCGGTGGTCGGAGAAGGCGGCCTCCCAGCCGTCGTCCCAGCCGAGCTGTTCGAGCGTGCGTGCCGTAGCGGGAAGCATCAAGCAAAGCTCCTTTGCGTGCGTGGAGGAAACGAGGTCGTCGAGCCGCGGCCCGACGCGCACGCGGAAGCTGGCTAGCTGGCGCGGCGAGGGGCGGCGGCGAAGGCGCGGGCGGGCAGAGTCGTCTTCACGCGGAACCACCTCCTCGTCGGAATCGATCGGTGAACGGGCATTGTGCCGGGGATGCAGCGGATTGCGCAAGGCGCGTTCCTCGCTCTCGCGGCGGCTCTGGCCGTGGCGGCGGCGGGCTGCGGCTCGTCCAAGCCCGTCCGCTCGGCGGCGGCCGTCGCGGACTGCCTGAACGGCGAGAACTTCCTCGTCTCGACGCACGGGAACCGGGTCGAGGGCTCCACGGAGGCCGGGGTGACGTTCACGCTGGTCGTCCGCTCCGGCCGGCCGTCGTCCGTCACCACGGCAGGCGACCCGCACGGCGCCACGCTGTCGATCGGCGCCCATGCCGTCGTCGCGGACTGCCTGAGGAACCACGGCCCGCGGCCGGGTACACTGACCCCGCCCGCGGCGCGGTGAGATTCCGAACCAGGTCAGGTCCGGGAGGAAGCAGCCTTAAGGATCCCTCACCGGTGCCGCGGCTATGAAGGGCGCATAGCTCAGCGGGAGAGCGCTCGCTTCACACGCGAGAGGTCCCTGGTTCGATCCCAGGTGCGCCCACTGAACTTGGCAGTGCGTACACCGCGTCGTTGACGACGCGGTTGGTGGGCAGGATCTCGCGCCGGCTGTTGACGCGGAGGTCTTCGACGCGCGGGTCGAGGAGCGCCTTGGCTTGTTCGGGTCGCCGTCGGCGATGACGCGTTCGAGCCGGTCGGCGATCGCAGCGAGGTTGGCGGTGTCCGCGCTTGTCGGCGGCCCTGTCGCGGCGCGGGCGGCGAGGTGACGTCTTGCGCGCGTAGGTCGGTGAGGCGGCTTTCGAGCGCGGACACACAGGTCTGGAATCGCTTTTGCGTCGACGTCGCGGTTTCGAAGGCGACGTAGTAGCGGCCGATGGCTCGCTCGGCACTGGGGCGGTGCTCATCACTCAACGGCACCAAGGTTGGCGCCAAGAGCTTGAAGTCAGTCTGTTCGTTCAGTCATGCCGGGCCGGTAGCGGAGCCAGATGATCAACGTACAACGGGCCGAATCGGTCTCTCGTATAGAGAAGCGCTTTCGCCCGGAAAAGCGACAGTCTGGAGCCAACCTGGCGCCGATGAATCACCGACACACGCAGCCGCACCGGCTTACCAGGGCTGTCTAGGGAGGCTCAACCCGATCCTGTCCGATCACGTCTAGACGTCCCCGCCGCCGGCTCGAACCTCGGAGTGAGCGCCGAGCGCATGTGACGCCGGTTCAGAGCGGAAGAAGATGCATAGCCTCAGCCAGACCCGCAGTGAGGCCCGTCGCAAGCGCACCCGAGATACCACTCGCAGCGATCCGCGCGAGAAAGCCCTTCAGCCGCTCCTTCGTCGGCTGCTCTCTTCTTGCGACCTCTAGTGCAACAGCCTGGACGTCCTCGTACCTCAGGTCAGCCCGCCCGGCGATGAGAGATGCCAGATCCTTAGCGGCGTCGTCACTCCAATCGCCCGCCAAGCCAGCGCGCACTATCGCCTCGACGGCAAGCAGCACCTCTTGCTTGTCACCCCCCGACGTGACGCTGATCTGCGACCCTTCACCGAGGTTAACGTTGCTATTGACGATCGACGCGCCTGCTCCCATGTTCAATTGGTAGTTGTTGCCGCCGATCACGATCGTCGCTGGCATTGCCACCTCCTCTTCAACGGTTCGTCCTCCGACCGCACGAGCGAGGACCGACGCGACAGCGTCGCGTGTCACGCGATTGCGGTCGAAGAACGTCCTGGGCAGCGCCTGGGCGAGCTTGCTTCCGTCCGTCTGAGCTCCGCTCTTAGCCACTTCCACGAGCATCGGCCCAACCGACATGTCGTATTGCCAACCCTGCGCATCAAAGGCGATGGCCACCAGCCGCTGGAACTCTGCTGGCGTAGTAGCTGTCATTCCTCTGCGGGCGCCGGGCGGCGTCGCCGGCGTCGCCGGCTTGGATCGTCCGGAACCACCGCGCCTTCGGTAGTGAGCCATCGGCGGATGTTCCTCGAGAGGTTCAAGACTCTCTCGGACTCAACGTCCTTCTTGAAGATCTTCCCCGCTCCCGAAGACACGAGATCCGCGATGCCGTACTCGGTCTCGAGCTTCTCCATCGCTCGAGAGACGCCCATCAAGCTCGTCACGATGCCAAGCTCGGCCAACTTTTCGTGAACTTGCTTCTGAGTTCGAAATCCGTTCAGGAGTAGGTAGATCTGGCCGAGGAGAGGCTTGGCACGAATTGCAGCTTCGATGTCTTCTAGGCTCGACTGGCGGTGCGCGCGCGCTACGAGGTTGACCTTGCCTTCTATGACGCCGAGCCGAGAATGAATGGCGTTCAGCGCGTTTGTGATCTCTTCCTCGCTCGGCACGGCGCGGCTCCTACGTCCCTTCAACCTCAAGCGGCACGCCGAGTGTGGCCAGACTCGCGAGGTGCTGGATGCGCCCCTCTGGCGTCTCGTAGGCGATCCCAAGGTCGCGCCACCTTCGCGTCCAGTTGGACAAACTGGCCGGCGAAGCTCCGACCGCGGCCGCGATGTCTTTGCTCGTCTTCACCCCGTCACACATCTCGTACGCGCGTCGCTGCTGGCTCGTGCCGAGTGACGACTCGATAGTCGATCGCACGCCAGGCAGCACAGAGGCCTTCGACCACCTAAGTTGCTCTTTCGCCGTTGCGAGCAGGTCAGTTAGCAGTTCGTCCATCGTCGCCATCAGATCAACCCTGTGGCTCGATACTCGGGACGCGACTCCGCGCCACGGACCTGGAGGACTCGTTGGCCTACGAGATCCGGGAAACGATCCCGTACGCGCCGCGTCGTCATAGAGAAGGCGGCCGCGACCTTCTCCTGCAGTTCGGTCGAGCCGATCCAGTCGTTCGCGTTGTCAAGGATCGCGGCGCTCACCTTATCGCTGCGAATGCTCGCGCCAAACTCAGCCAGCCGCTCGGCGAACGCCACGCTAAGGATCTTCTCGATCCGGTCGAGCCGTTCGAGGAGTTCGATGTCCACACCCATTACTTCCCTTTTCCTTTCGCCTTCGCCTTCGACTTCGCCTTCGACTGCGTTGCGCGGACGCTGTCGGCTGTTGTGCCGACCAACTCGGCGATGCGGTTCGGCTCGAGGTTGGCCTGCGACAGAAGAAGGATTGCTTCGGTCTGATTCTCCGTAGTCCGCCGCAACATCAGCGCGAGAAGCCGTACGATCTCGTCTAGCCTCTTCTCCGCAAACTCACTCACTCGTTGTTCCGGTCCTCAGATGTCGATCTCGCGCTTCGGATTCGGCCCTTCGCCAACGGCCCCTAGTTCGCGAAGCTCCTTGAAAAATCGACTCGCGCCACCCTCATCCATCCCAGCCTTCTTCGCAATCTCTCGCTGGGTGACGTCGCCGTTGGCCAGCGCCCACGCCTTACGCCGCTTCTCGGTCGATAGCACCGCTCTTATCGCTTGACGTCGCTCGTACGCGGTACGGTACGAGTCTGCAATCGGAAGCAACAGGTCGCGAATCTCCACTAGGAGATCACGGATCTCTTCGTTGCCTACCGTCATGCTGACTCCAATCACGTTGACTTCGGATCACCTATAGCAGTGAGCCCGGATGGACTCCATCCGAGGAAGCCAGGGCAACCCTCCGGCCAGCGCCAAGCTTCGCAAGCCGGCCGGACAGCACCATCTATCTCGGTTCGGCGACGTTTAGCCGAGCTGAGCCTAGAAGCTGGCTCCGCGGCCGTGGCTTGCAGCGAAGCGCTCGAGGTACGGCTGATGCCACGCTGTCGGAAAGACGAAGTCGCGAGTGAGACCAGACCGCTCTTCAAGCCATGTTCGGATCACCGGCTTGAAGGTCGGGGCGATCCGGAATACGCCGACATCACTCGTGGCCCGAGGCGGTGGGGCTTTCGTGCCGCGACCGGCCATCCGTCTCCCAATCCAGTTATCACTCGCAGTGCCAGGGTCGATCGTAAGGGGGATGGTGGTACGGCTGTTCGTGGTGCTAACGGGGCCGATAAGAAAGTGGCCGCGTTGAATCCGGAGGCGTTGGCTCACGTCGGGTGCCGAATAGAACGCGACCTCATTCCCGATCCACTCGTACACGTGCCTGAAGCTTCTCGAGTCGAAGTCCGCGATGGTGAGGTTCGGCCGACGGATGGCGAAGAGAGCACCCGGCTTGTCGTCGTCGGCGGGATCGGGACTAACGATCGCCATGTAGAGACCGACCATAGGATCCAGCGATACGTCAAGCAGCGGTGTTGCTGCACCATGGTGCTGGAGAAGTGCTAGCAGTGCCATGTCCGGAAGACGGGTCGATTCGTGAATGTCAAGTTCGGCTCTTCGAGCAGCCTCGATGAGTCCTTCGGTGTACATCGTGACGGTCTCATCATCGAGCGAGGCGTTTCTGCGGACTCGAGTGTGCATTCCGGGCTCAAGTGCAAATGAGCCGTTGGCTTGACCTCGCCAGAGCCATGGGTCGTCTGCGCCATACATCGCATGGAGGTCCCAGATCGCTCGAAGTAGCTCGCGTATGCGATACGCGTCCGGTCCAGGCGCAGCAGACCACCAGGGCCAAATCGGCATATGCCGATCCTGTCAGACCCGAGCCCGCGCGTGAAGTTGGAGATCAACCGCTACGTGTCGGCATAGCTGACTGACGCCGCCGTGAGACTGCAGATCGCCGACGCCGGTCCCAACGTCAGATCTAGTGGTTGCGCCTTGACGACGCGTTGGTTTGCGCACCCCACAGTTCCGCCTATCCTCAGAAACGGCTCGGCTGAGCGATCCAGACCCGCTCGGGTCGTCTGTCCACATAAGGTGTCCGAGGCGTCGCGCAGGTCCTTACGCCACGCTGACACCCGGTTGCCGATGGCTCTACGCCGGAGGGTCACGGCGAGCGGCGCTCCGGGACGACCTCTAAGCCCGTTCTGGGCTTATCCGCGCTCGAAGATCAGGAAATGCGCCTCGCGCTTGAAGATCAGAAAGACGCGCTTCTCCTCTGCGATCGTCCGGGACAGCTTCCACCCGTCCGACGCGCGCTTGTTCAACGAATCCTTGAGCTTCGCCTTTTTCAAAGTCCCGGAAAAGAACCCCGTGACGATCACGTCAACGTCGTACGTGAGGGCTCCTGTCGTCGTCTCCCCAACGCTGGTCACTCTTGGCCCGCCTCTCGTATGTGGATATCTGGCGATCCAGTATGGACCGTCATCAGTTCGGAACCAATGACTCCGTGGTCACCTCTCGCGTAGCCACCCTGCAAGAGGGTGTATCCCCCGGTCCTCAACCCCGCGTCGTTACGCGGCCCGGGCCACCCGGGTGCACGGGCGTCCACGCCAAGCGGGCTTCACACGCGAGAGGTCCCTGGTTCGATCCCAGGTGCGCCCATGTTGGACGTGTACCTGCCGCTTCGCGCCTACGCCGCCGGGTCGGACCGTAGGCGTCGCGTAGCGACGACCCTGACGGATCACGCGACGCCAAAGGTCGTCCCTTTACCTTCTGTGCTGGAGTAAGGAATGGCCATCATCTCCCGCAAGAACCAGATCACCCTGCCGGTCGAGGCCCTCCGCGCCGCTGGCCTCGAGCCCGGCGACGACCTGCGAATCGAGGTTCGCGGACCTGGCCGGCTGGAGCTCGTCCGGGCCGAGGATCTTGTCGAGGAGTTCGCCGGGGTGTTCGACGCCACGGTGTATCCGAGTGCCTACCTCGACGACCTGCGGGGTGAACGGCCGTAGCCGTCTTCGATGCCGGCGTCTTGATCGCATACCTCAACGGCGGCGACGCGAACCACGCGGAGCCGGAACGTTCGCCTCGAGAGCTTCGACGAGAGGGTCGTCAAAGCACACGCGATGCTCCACTCCACTCCGCCGGACGTCGGATAGTCGTCGTTCCGACGGCGGTGCTGCTCCGAGGGTTGAGAGCAGATGCCGCGCGGCATCGATCGTCTCTAGGCTCTTCCCGTGCAGGAGCAGGCGTTGGCGGAGTTCCTCGCAGCGGGCGTCGCGGGCGTAGCCGCGACGCGCGACGAACGCCTCCGCCCGACGATCGCGCGCGCCTGGGCGCCGGTTCTGCTCGACGAGGACACGCGCCTGCGTATCTGCCTCGAGGCGGCGCCGGGATCGCCGGCGCGTGCGAACCTCGAGTCGAACGGAACGATCGCCGCGACCTTCACCCTGCCCAGCAGCTATCGGAGCGCGCAGGTGAAGGGCAGCGTGCTCGAGCTGCGCCAGCCGACCAGCGACGAGCTGGCCGCGGTGGACGAGCACGTCGCCTCCTTCTCCCGTGAGGCGGAGGCGGTCGGGCTGATGCCGGACAGCGGCCGCAGGCTGATCGGCCCCGAGCTCGTCACCGCTGTGATCGAGATCCGCGAGCTCTACGACCAGACGCCCGGAGCATCCGCAGGAGCGCGGCTGTGACCGAGCCGGTCGCCCTCGAAGCGATCAGGAGCTGCTTCCGCGGCGTCATCCCGTCGCCGCTCGCGACCTGCGCGGCCGACGGGACACCGAACATCACCTACCTGTCGATCGTGCAGTACGTCGACTCGGAGCGAATCGCGCTCTCGCGGCAGTTCTTCAACAAGACACGCGCGAACCTCGACGCGAACCCGTTCAGCCAGGTGCGCGTCGTCGATCCCGGGACGCTCGACCAGTACGAGCTCGATCTCGAGTTCCTGCACACGGAGGCGCAGGGGCCGACGTTCGAGACGATGCGGACGAACCTCGCCGCGATCGCGTCGCAGACGGGGATGGCCGACACCTTCCGCCTGCGTGGGGTCGACATCCACCGCGTGCTCCGCTGCGCGGCCGTCGGTGGAACGGTCGACGCGCGGCCGCGCCCGCGCACGCGAGACCCGCTCGTGCTCCTCGACGAGCTGACGCGGCGCCTCTCCCTCTCCGACGACTACGACGAGGCGACCCGGGCCGCGCTGCACGCGCTCGACGACGTGTTCGAGTTCCGGCACGCGATCCTGCTCGTCCGCGACCCCGATGCCGACCGGCTCTACGCCGTCGCCGAGAACGGCTATCCCGACTCCGCGGCGGGCGCGGAGGTGCCCCTCGGGGAAGGCGTGATCGGAACGGCGGCCGCAAGCGCCCAGGTCGTCTCCATCCCGAACCTGGCGCGTGCCCGCGTGATGCAGGCAGCGGTTCGCGCCGCCGACTCGCCCGCGGACGAGATCCCGCTGCCCGGCCTGCCCGGCGCACTGAGCGTCGCCGCGGTGCCGCTCGTGGCGCACGGAGCCGTGACCGGCGTGCTCTACCTCGAGAGCGAGCAGGTCGGCGCCTTCGGGCCGCACAACGAGCGGCTGCTGTCCATCCTCGGCCGCCATCTGGCCGCAGCGCTGCGCGGCTTCGGCCAGGAGCCGGCGGCGCCGACGTCGGATGCGCAGGCAGCCGCGCCGGCGCAGACCGGCCGCGCGCTCCAGGTGACCTACTACCAGGCAGACGACAGCGTCTTCGTCGACGACCGCTACGTGGTCAAGGGCGTGCCGGGTCGCATCCTGTGGAAGCTCGTCCGCGAGCACGCGACCGCAGGGCGCGAGACGTTCACGAACCGCGAGCTGCGCCTCGACGAGACGCTCGGCCTTCCGGCGGGCGCGGACAACCTCGAGGCCCGGCTGCTCGTGCTGCGCAAGCGGCTCGCCCGCGAGAGCTTCGGCCTCCACCTCGAGCGCGTCGCGCGCGGCCGACTCGCGCTTCGCACCGCACATCCGCTCGTGCTCTCCGAGGTCGAGACGCGCGGGCCGATGCGGGCGGCGCACCGCCCACGCGGCGAGTAAGAACTTCGTCAGGTTCCCATAGCGAACATCTAGGAGACGGGGCGCGAGGGCGCTTCTACGGTCGAGTCGGCCCAGATCCGACCGAAAGGAGATTCACATGTCAGCCCTCGAGACCCGCGCGTACAGCCTCCCCGCCGGCGGCGCCCTCGCGGACGTCTGGTGGAAGACCGGCCGCGTCAAGATCAAGCTCACCGGCGCGCAGACCGGCGGCGCCTTCTCGCAGGTCGAGACCGTCGATCCGCGCGGCACGGCCACCCCGCTCCACGTCCACCACAACGAGGACGAGGCGTTCTACGTGCTCGAAGGCGCCGTGTCGGTGTTCGTCGACGGCGAGCGGATCGAGCTCTCGCAGGGCGCCTTCGCGCTCGTGCCGCGCGGCGTGCCGCACTCGTACCTCGTCACGTCGGACCTCGCGCGGATGCTCGTGACGTTCTCGCCGGCCGGCTTCGACGAGGCGTTCGTGGATCTCGGCGTCGACGCCGCGCACGGCGCGGAGGCGCCCGCCGACGAGGTCATGCCTCCGCTGGAAGCGATCGTCGCGGCGTTCGCGCCGTACGGCTGCGAGATCCTCGGCCCGCCGCCCACGCTGTAGGCCCGAGGCCACGCCGCGCCGGGACGCAGATCGACCCGGCGCGGCGTCAGCGACCGGGCCGGTACGCGAACACGAGCCGCACGTCCTGGTGCGGGTGCAGCCAGATCCGCCGCGGCGTGATCTTCGCGTCCGTCGAGGTCTCCGTGAGCGGCGTCGAGACCGTGTAGAAGCCCGCCGGCACGACGACCTCGAAGTCGCCGCGCGAATCGGTGCGCACCGTGCGCAGGCGGCCCGCGCGCGGGCGCAGGTGGAGCGTCAGGCCGCGGGCCGGGGTCGTGCACGTGCGCTTCCCGCACTGCGGCTCCACCGGCTGCAGCACGACGTGGCCGCGAAGGGTCGTCGTGGTCGTCGTGGCGGTTCCGCCGAGACCCAGAGCGATCGCAAGCGTCGCGACCAGCACCCCCATGCGGGCACCGTAGCCCACCGTCTGCGCGTTCGTAAGCCCTGCTTGACGAATTTGCAATCGGGGCTAGGGTGGTGCCGCTCCGAGTGCGTGCAGGGGACTCGGAGGCAGGCCGAACCGACGTACGGCTCAATCACCACCAGGGGGAGGTTGCAGTTGAGACGTGTGCTTGCCGTCGCACTCGCGACGGCCTCGTCGCTCGTGGTTGCAGGGACGGCGGTCGCCGCCAAGCCCGGCCCGACCCGCAGCGACAACCTGCTGAGCCCGCTGCAGATCCAGCAGCAGCAGCTCGTGCAGAAGGGTCTGGCCCTGAAGGCCACCGGCGAAGTCGCGCCGGACGCCCAGGTCGCGCAGGTCGGCCGGGGGCACAAGGCGAAGTACGTGAAGCTCGCCCAGACCGGGCACAGCGACATCTTCGTGATCCTGGCGCAGTTCGGCGACCAGGCGATGCCGCCGTTCAACACCGATCCGGGCCCGAAGACGGGCGAGATCCCGAAGCCGGACCGGAGCGTGGACAACACGACGATCTGGTTCGACGAGGGCTACACGCCGCAGCACTACCAGACGCTCTACTTCGACCACACGCCGGGTGCGAACTCGGTGACGAACTTCTACGACCTCCAGTCGAGCGGCCGCTTCAACTTCGACGGCTCCGTGACCGACTGGACGACGGTCCCGTACAACGAGGCGCGCTACGGCAACAACGCGTGCGGCTCGACCATCTGCAACTCCGTCTGGGAGCTGCTCCGCGACGCCGCCAACCAGTGGGTGCTCGACCAGGAGGCCCAGGGCAAGTCGCTGGACGACATCAAGTCGTACCTCGCGGGCTTCGACAAGGAAGACCGCTACGACGTCAACGACAACGGCAACTTCGACGAGCCGGACGGCTACATCGACCACTTCCAGCTCATCCACGCGGGGGAGGGCGAAGAGGTCGGCGGCGGCGCCCAGGGCGAGGACGCCATCTGGTCGCACCGCTGGTACGCCTTCCAGTCGGGCATCGGCACGCAGGGCCCCGGCGACGCCAAGCTCGGCGGGTTCGAGATCGGCGCCGGCGTCGGCCAGCCGACCGGCTTCTGGGTCGGCGACTACGTCATGGAGCCCGAGAACGCCGGCGTCGGCGTGATCGCGCACGAGACCGGCCACGACTACGGCCTGCCGGACGAGTACGACACCTCGTACGCCGGCGAGGCGCCCTCGACCTGGTGGACGATCATGTCGCAGGGCTCCTACGGCGGCGACGGGACGAACGGCATCGGCAACCGGCCGGTGGACTTCGACGAGTGGGACAAGCTCCAGCTCGGCTGGCTGAGCTACACCGTCGTCGACCCGTTCGCGGACAACGCCAGGCGGAGGACCGACATCACGCTCGGGCCGTCCGAGTACAACACGAAGAACCCGCAGGCGGCGATCGTCAACCTGCCGCAGAAGGAGGTCGACACCGTCGTCGGCTCTCCGACGGAGGGCTCGAACGCCGCGTACTCGGGCACCGGCGACAGCTTCGACTCGACGGCGGTGACGTCGCTCGACGTCCCGGCGACCGACACGACGCTGTCGTTCGACGCCTGGTACGACACCGAGCAGGACTGGGACTACGCGTTCGTCGAGGTGTCGACGGACGACGGCTCGACGTGGACGGACGTCCAGACCGACGCCTCCGACCCCGCGAGCAACGACCAGAGCGGGTTCAACAGCGACGGGACCGGCATCTCCGGCACCTCCGGGGCCGGCCGGCTCGACGACTGGTACACGAACCGGCCCGACCCGGCGTGGGTGCCGGTGACGGCCGACCTGTCGGACTACGCCGGCCAGACCGTCAAGCTCCGCTTCGAGTACGTCACCGACGGGGCGACGCACGGCCAGGGCTTCGAGCTCGACAACCTGAAGCTCGGCGACACCCCGGTGGACGGCGTGGAGGACGCCTCGAAGTGGACCTTCGACAGCGGCTTCCACCAGACCACCGGTCGCGACGTCAACTACTACGACAACTACTACGTCGTGGGAAACAGGCAGTACCTCGGCTACGACACCGGCCTGAAGACGTCGCCGTACAACTTCTCCGACTCGTCGCGCCCGAACTGGGTCGAGAAGTACCCGTTCGAGGACGGCGTCCTGGTGTCGTACTGGGACACGTCGCAGGGCGACAACAACACCGGCGAGCACCCGGGCTCCGGCCTGATCCTGCCGGTGGACGTGCACTCCGACCCGATCGCCACCGACACCGGCGACCCGGCCCGCGACCGCATCCAGGCGTACGACGCCACGCTGTCGACGGAGCGCACGGACTCGTTCACGCTCCACGACGCGGCGACGGGCGGCTCCTACCGCGTGCCGTCGCAGCGGGGCATCACGACGTTCGACGACCGCACGAACTACTGGAACCCCGCCATCCCGGCGGAGGGCGTGAAGACGCCGGGGTTCGGCGTGACCGTCGAGCTGAAGGACGTCAGGCACGACGGGACGGCGAGGATCACGATCGCCGCCGCCAAGAGCGCGCCGCCGCGGCCGCCGAGGCACCACGAGCACGACCGCGACCACGGCCGGCGGGGCCGCCACCACTAGCCCCCGCCGAACCCGCAGAGGAAGGGGCCGGCGGCGCCGGCCCCCCCTCCGGACGCTCGGTCCGTATGGGAGACTCGGCGAGTGCGCAAGCACCTGACGCCGGAGGACCTCGGCGACTTCCTCGAGGCGCCGCACCTCGCCGTGCTCGCGACCTACCGGCGCGACGGGACGGTGCTCCTCTCCCCCGTCTGGCACGAGTGGCGCGACGGCGGGTTCAACGTCGTCACCGTCTCCGGCGAGGCGAAGGCCGGGCACCTGCGGCGCGACCCGCGCGCGAGCATCGTGGTCGCCGAGGACGAGCGGCCCTACCGCGGCATCGAGGTGCGCGCGACGGCGCGGCTCGGCCCGGTCGACCCGTCGGTCGTCCGGCGGATCGCGTCGCGCTACCTCGGCGAGGAGGGCGGCGCGAGGTACGTGGAGTCCGCCGAGGACGACCTGCTCGTGCGCCTCGAGCCGGGCGAGCTGCGCGTCTGGGACTTCCGCGACGTGCTCGACTGAGCGACCGCTGCGCCGGGACGAGCTCGCCGCCGCCCCGAGCCGGCGCAGCTCGGCGAGGAGCGGCTCCGCTCGCGCGAGCTGTGCCTGGTCGGGACCGCGCCGCCTAGGTCCACCAGCCGCGCCGGCCCTCGACGTCCTCGCGGACGCCGTCGCCGAGATTGGGCGCGCCGATCACGAGGAGCTCGAGGCCGTCCGGCCCGGCCTCGTAGCCTCGCCAGGCGCCGGGCGGGACGCGCACCGCGTCCCACTCGTCCAGCTCGAGGATCTCGTCGTCGACCTTCATCCGGCCGCTCCCGCGGACGACGACGTAGACCTCCTCCTGCGTCTCGTGCGTGTGGCCGTAGGGGAAGCGGTAGCCCGGCGGGACGCGCTGATAGCTCAGCGCGGATCGCTCGAGCTCGAGCGCCCTGGTCGCCGCGCGGAACTCGAGGTCGGGCGGGCCGTCGAACGCGGCGCCGATGTCCTCCAGATCCCGCTTGATGTTCGTGCGCGTGAAGGGCACCGCCCAAGCCTACTGCCGAGCAGCCTGGGGCCTCGTGCGCCGAACCGGCGCTCAGCCGATCTCAGCGGCGGAGGCTGCCTCCGGCTCGAGCAGGTCGAGCGCGGGCAGGTCGCGCGTCGCGGCGCTCAGCGTCCCGAGGAGCGCGGCCACGACGACCGGCGCGGCGAGGACGAGCACCGCGACGCGGGCCGACGCGTGACTCAACAGCAGGCCCGCCGCGAGCGGTCCCAGGGGCGTCGAGCACGCCCGCAGCGCGTTGGACGCCGCCATGGCCCGGCCGAGCAGGCGGTCGGGGATGAGCACGTACGAGTACGCGGTCATCGCCGAGTCGGTGTTCGGGAACCAGAACGCGTGCAGCGCGGCCGCGACGGCCAGGACGTAGACGCTCGGCCACACGAGGAACGAGGCGTACACGAGCGCCATCCAGAACTCCGAGAGCAGGATCGCGCGCATCGGGAAGACGCGGCGGAGGAGAGGCGAGACCACGGAGCCGGCGAGCAGGGTGACGCCTTGCAGCGCGACGAAGCCGCCGATGGCCGCGCTCGACAGGCCGTGGCGGTGCGCGAGGACGATCACCGCGATCGGCACGCCGGTGGCCGCGAGGTTGCTCGCGGCGATCATCCCGATCGTCGTCCGCAGGAACGGGATGCTCCAGAAGTACGCGAGCCCCTCGCGGAAGTGCGTCGGCTCGCCGGCCTGCCGCTCCTCCTGGAAGCGGGTCCGCATCAGGAGCAGCGAGAGCGACGAGAAGGCGTACGAGACCGCGTCGGCGACGAACGGCAGCCCGCGCGACACGGCGAAGAGCGCGCCGCCTGCGGGCGGCCCGGCCAGCCGGACGACCGACATGCGGGCCATCGAGATGCTCGCGGCGTCTGCGAGCTGCGCCCGCGGCACGACGGCCCGGAACGCGCCGTTGTTCCCGGAGCGAAAGACGACGGCCGCGCTCGAGTCGACGAACGCGACGACCAGGATCAGCCAGAGCGTCGCGTGGTGCGCCAGCACGGTCGCTGCGAGCACGCCGACGGCGGTCGCGCCGACCACGTCGGAGGCGATCATCAGCTTGCGCCGGTCGAGGCGGTCGGCCCAGACGCCGGCCGCCGGGCCGACGAGCAGCAGCGGCGCGAACTCGACCGCGCCGACGTAGCCCGCCTCCGCCGCCGAGCCGGTCAGCGCGAGCACGAGCAGCGGGTACGCGATCGCGGACATCGCCGACCCGAAGGTCGAGAGCAGCTGCCCGACCTGGAGCAGCACGAAGTCCCGGTTCCGCCGGAGCGGCGGCGGCTCGCCCGCGTCGCCCATCCGAACGTCCTGCCCGGTCAGCGCCGGCCGCCGAACTCCCAGTCGTGGACCTCGACGTCCGCCGCCGGGTCGAGCCCCAGCCCGCTCTCCGCGAGCAGCGCGTCGACCGCCGCTCGACTCGGCGCCTGGACGGCGAGCGCGACGCCCACCGGCTCCGCCCCGTCGAGCGTGGTCAGCGCGCCGTAGAGGATCAGCCGCCCGCGCAGCTCCGCCGAGAGGCGCTCGGCCGGGACGGGCGCGTGGCGCGCGCGGGCGACGACCAGGAACCGGGGCTCGTCGGCGGCGCGCCCGAACTCCCACATCGTGCGGCCGAGCAGGTTCTCGAACCGCCAGACGGCGTGCTCGGCGTAGACGCCTGCGCGGTTGTTCGGCTCGCGCTCGACGAACGCGCGTGCCGCCTCGACGCTCGGCAGCCCGAGGACGTGGACGCTGCCGGTCGCGGTGTCGCGGTCGGCGGTGAGCAGCGGCCCGCGGGCGATCATCGTGTCGGCGAACCCGTCCATGTACGACCAGTGCGCCTCGAGCAGCTCCGGGTCGTCGCGAAGCGGGCCGGAGTCGGGCGTGTCGCGGCTGTAGACGAAGACGTCCACCGTGGGCCACCCTAGTGCCGGCGCGGGCGGGGAGCGCCGATCAGGAGCGCTGGTCCCTGACGCCCGAGGGATCGCGCTCGCCTAGACGTCGGCCGCGACGCCGCGCCGCGCCAGCCCCAGCGCGACGAGCAGGAAGCCGAGCACGGCGAAGACGACCATCGGAGCCCAGGGCCGCCCGACCTCGCCGCCGTCGCCGAAGAAGCCGACCGACGTGCGCGACCACTCCACGCTGAAGTGCGTCGCCGCGGCGACGAGCCCAAGCGAGCCGAGGACGGCCCAGCTCGAGCGCCGCGTGCGGCGGGCAAGCGCGATGTAGACGAGCGCGCCGACGCAGATCAGCGACCAGCGGAAGTCGCCGGCATGCCACCAGTAGAGGAGCGTGCCGCCGATCAGCTCGCCGGCGCTCAGGTGGAACCAGAAGCCGTACGCGTCGCGCGGGCCGCCGTCGAGCGACCGGCCGATGGCCAGGTAGACGAGGCCGATGAAGAGCGTGACGACGGCCGTCCAGTTGCCGCCGTTCGAGATCACGTCCGTGACGAACAGCCAGGCGAGGCCCGTGGCGGTCCAGATGGGCAGGGGATGGCGGAACGCGCGCACGGCGGCCACCGCGGCCAGGAAGATCAGCAGCTCGAGGGACAGCAGGCCGACGTCGAACCCCGAGAACGGCGAGGACGAAGCGGACGAGGTGTCGACCACCGACGAGCCGATCGTCACGCTCGTGCCGCTCGAGGTGTCCAGCCAGCCCCACCAGCTCCAGAGCGAGCCGACGAGGATGCCGAACGCATCGACCGCGAGGAACGCGAAGACGCCGGCCGCAAGGGCGTGACCCTGCCGGCGCAGGCCGCCGGCGACCGTGAGCAGCACGGCGAAGATGAGCAGCGCCCAGGCGGCGAGGCCGCCCGCCCCGTACTGGGTCGAGAGGTACGAGACCGACGCGGTCGCCGCCCCGAGCACGACGAAGGCCCCCGCGTAGACGAGGTAGGACGCGGACGTCCATTGTGGCTTCGCCACTGCCTGCACGAGCGCAATCTTGAGCGACGCGTCGGACGGACTCGCGGCGCGCGGTTTCGCGGCATGATCCGCCCGTGGACACCTACCTGGCGATCGCGAGCAAGCGCGACCAGCGCCAGTACGCCGAGACGCCGATCCCGGACGAGGTCGTGCGACGCATCCTCGACGCCGGTCGCCTGTCGGGCAGCGCGCGGAACGCGCAGGACTGGGTCTTCGTCCTCGTCGAGACCCGGCGCGAGGAGCTCGCGAACGCGGTCTGGGAGCCGGGCAACGTGCTCGGCGCGCAGCTCGTCGTCGCGATCTGCGGCGACGCCCGGCCGACCGACGTCGGCCGCTGTGCCCAGAACATGCTCCTCTGCGCGTGGAACGACGGCGTCACCTCGTCGCCGAACGGCGTCCGCGACCCGGACGCGGCGGCCGCGATCTGCGGCGCGCCGGTGAAGCTCGTGCTCACCTTCGGCTACCCGGCCGTTCCCCGCGACCCGAGCTCGCGGCCGGTCGAGGAATGGTCGGCCCGGGCGAAGCGCAAGCCGCTCGACGAGCTCGTCCGCCGAATCTAGCGCTGCGCGGCGAGGCGCTCGCGACGGCGCACCTCGAGGTTCACGAGCAGAGCCGGCCGTTGGGTGGCCGGGGACGACGTGATCCTGAACAGACGGCGGCGATGCATCTCGATCCTCCTCGTTCGCGTTGCGGTCGATCGGTTGGACCCGCGGCGCGGACGAAACTCATCGGGATGCGACGGACGAGCAGGCGCGCCTCTCGCTGCGGGACTACGTCCGCCAGGTGTCGTTCGGGCGCGCAGGCCGGCCCTCGGTGCGCGAGATCGTCTCGTCCACGGTCGCGTCTCAGCGAGTACGCGAAGCTCACGTCGCCGTTCCCGTCGACGCGGTCCTCCACCCGCGCGGCGCCGAGCTTCTCGACCGCCCGCTGCGAGCGCCGGTTGTCGCGGTGCACGAGGAAGACGACGGTGTCGACCGAGGCGAACGCGTGCCCGAGCATCCGCGCCTTCAGGTCGCGGTTGAACGCGCCGCCCCGCGCGATCGCGCGAGGAACGTCCAGCCGATCTCGACCTCGCTCCGCTCCTCGTCGTAGCCGTGGTAGCGCGAGCTGCCAATCGTCTCGCGTGTCGCACGGTCGACGACGAGCAGCGCACCGCGCGACGCGAGGCTCGCATCGAAGAACGCGCGGAACTCGTCCTCGCGCCAGCGCTCGGATGGGTGCTGCTCCCAGATGAGCGGATCGGCCGCGACGGCGTAGAGCGCGTCGCAGTCCTCGGCTCGCAGCGGCGTGACCTCGACGAGCTCGCCCACCAGGTGCGGCTGCGGGTCGAACAGGGGCGCTACTGGTCGCGCGTCGCGAGGTACGCGGCCATCGCGCGGCGGTCGCGCCGCTTGAGGCGCAGCCAGAACGCGATCGGCGTCAGGACGATCAGCGCCCCGACCACGGCGATGCCGATCATGAACGACCCGAAGCTGATCTTGCCGCTGTTCCCGGAGGCGCCTACGGCGCCCCCGCCGGTCGCGCCGCCGAGCGGGCCGAAGTCGGCCGGCCCGCTGATGTAGCAGTCCGAGTGACCGCAGCTCCCCTGGTGGGTGCCGGCGCGGATGATCGCCGCCGGGTAGTAGAGGTCGACAACCCACCGGCCGCCGAGCTTGCGCACGTCGATGGTGAACGCCGTCTCGAAGGCCTTCGTCCCGGGCTTCGGATGGAGCACCATCGCCAGCACCGCGTGACCCGGGCCGACGAGCTTGCCGGTCCAGGCCTTCGAGAAGCTCGTCTCCTTCGCCGGGTACGCCGCGAGCGTGACGCCGGCGCCGCTGAGCCACGCGGCCCGCGTCGTGCCGGCCTTCATGTCCGGCCCCGCGAGCGTCCAGCCGTCCGCCAGATCCTGGCGGAGCAGGACGTCCTTCGTGAAGCGGTCGACCAGCGTCCCGATCGCACCCCGGTCGGCGTTCGTGATCCGCGGCGCCGCCAGGGCGGGAGCGACGGCAAGGGCGGCGAGCACCAGCACGAGCAGGGCGGCGAGCGACAGCCGTCTCATGCTCCCAGTGTTCCACGTCCGCGCGGCCGTCGCCCGGACCCGCTGGCCCGCGTTCGGCACGAGGCTAGGCAGCGGCCGTCGCGCCGCGCTGGACGAGGTCGAGCGAGGTCCGCACTTCGTCGGCGAAGAGCTTGTACATCGTCGGCTCGACGATCGCGAGCGCCTCGCGAAGGAGCGTGCACGCGTCCTCGCGGCAGCCCTGCGCCGCCTTGACCAGGCCGAGCGCGTGCAGCGTCGAGGCCCGCGACCAGACGTCGTCGCGGCCGACCGCGCGCCGCGCGTGCTCGGCGATCCGCTCGGCCTCGCCGACCTTGCCCGCCTGGACGAGCGCCTCGGCGAGGACGCGCTGCGCCTCCACGAGGTAGCCCTGCTCCTGCGTGTTCCCCAGCCGGCGCACCGCGTCGCGCAGGATCTCCTCCGCCCGGCCCACGTCGCCGCGCTTCAGCGCCAGCGCGCCGAGGCTCGTCATGACCCAGCCGGCCCGGCCGGCGGCGCCGATCTCCTCGTACGCGGCCAGCCCCTCGCGCAGCGAGGCCTCGGCGCCGTCGAGGTCGTCCTGCCGCAGGCAGTCGCGACCCGCCATCGTCTTCGCCATGCCGAGCGCCTCGCGGCTCCCGCTCTCCTCGGCGAGCGCCAGCGCGCGGCTGCTCAGCTCGCGCGCCTCGGCGACGTCGTCCTCGACGCTCGCGATGCCGCTGAGCTGCGCGAGCGCCAGGCTCTCCAGGTCGAGGCGGCCGAGCTGCCGGGCGAGCGCGAGCGTCTCGTTGACCTGGTGGCGGCAGCCGTCGGCGTCGCCGATCCACCACGCGATGCGCGAGAGCAGCGTGCGCGCGTCGTACAGGCCCTGGATGTCGTCGGCGGGCAGCGCCGCCAGCGCCTCGTCGGCGAGCTCCCGCGCCGCCGGAACGTCGCTGTCCGCGCGAAGCGCCATCTCGGCGAGCAGCACGAGCGCGCGGCCCTCGATGTCCCGCGCGCCCGCCTCGCGCGCGTCGGCAAGCACCGACTGGGCCTCGTCGCGCACGCTCGGGACGTCCGAGAGGCACCACGCCGCCTCGGCCGCCATCTCGCGCCGCTCGAGCGTGGGCTCGAGCGTCCCGGCCCGGACGAGCTGGCGGCGGGCGCGGACGAACGACCCGCGGCGGAACGAGCGGCGCCCTGCCGCTTCCAGCGCGGCGGCGGCCTCGGCCGCCAGGTCGGGAGCGACGCGGCCGTCGAGCTCCGCCATGAGCGCGGCGGCGGCGTCGAGGTGGTAGGCCCGCATGTCGGCGAGCTCGTCGGGGGCGCGCTCGGCGACCCAGGCCGCGAAGCGCCGGTGGTCGTCGGCCCGCTGCGCCTTGCTCATCGTCGAGTAGGCGACCTCGCGGATGAGGCCGTGCGCGAACCGGAACGCCTTCTCGCCGGAGATCGACGAGTGCGACTCCGGGATCACGAACTCGCGCGCGACGAGCCGTTCGAGCGCGTCGGCGACGTCGTGCTCGGGCGACAGCACCTCGAGCGCGCCGTGCCAGAACACGCGGCCGATCAGGGCGGCGCGCTGCAGCAGGTGCTTGTCCTCGGCGGCGAGGGCGTCGATGCGCGCCGCGATCAGCGCCTGCACGGAGTCGGGGATCCGCTCGAGCGACGCGCTCTCGCCGTCGACGAGCATCCGGGCGGTCTCCTCGAGGAAGAGCGGGTTGCCCTCGGCCTTCTCGAGGGCGAGCGTCCGCTGCCCGAGGGGCACCTCGGCGTGCGACAGCAGCGCGTTGACGAGCTCGCTGCTCTCGTCCTTGCTCAGCGCCGTGAGCTCGACGGCGAGCGCCCGCGGGTTGCCCCCGCCCCAGAGCGGGCGCAGGTCGAGCAGCTCGGGGCGGGCGACGCACACGACGAGCACCGGCGACTCGCGCAGGCGGGCGAGGTGGTCGATCACGTCGAGGAGCGGCTCCTCGGCCCAGTGGACGTCCTCGAAGACGAGCACGAGCGGCTGCACGTCGGCGAGCTGCTCGGCCCACCGCGTCGCGGCCCAGGTCAGCTCGTCGGCGCTGCCGGCGTCCTCGGCGGCGCCGAGCACGCCGAGCGCGGCGGCCAGCAGGTCGGCGACGGCCTCGCTCTCGCAGCAGAGCCGCAGCTTCTCGAAGGCGTCGGCGGCGGGATCGTCGTCGTCGATGCCGGCCGACTCCTTGATCATCGACGCCAGGGGCCAGTAGACGATCCCCTCGCCGTAGGGAAGCGCGCGCCCGGTCAGCGTCGTGACGCGCTCGGCGCCCGCGACGAACTCCGCGACGAGGCGCGACTTGCCGATCCCCGGCTCGCCGAAGACGGTGACGAGGCCCGCGCGGCGGTCGCGCACGGTCCGGGCGAGCGCGTTCCGCAGCAGCTCGAGCTCCTCCTCGCGGCCCACGAACCACGCCTGCGAGACGCCGCGCGGCGCGTCGATCGGGCGGACGGCACGCCACGTCCAGAGCGGGTCGGCCCAGCCGCGGATCTCGAGCGGGCCGGCGTCCTCGACCTCGACCGACCCTGCAGCGAGCCGCCGCACCGCCGGGCCCAGCACGATCTCCCCCGGGCGCGCCGCCTGCTGGAGCCGTGCGGCCAGGTTCACCGCCTCGCCGGTCGCGAACGTCGACTCGGCCTCGTCGACGACGACCTCGCCGGACTCGACGCCGATGCGCGCCTCGAGCCCGAGCTCGTGCACCTTCTCCAGGACCGCGAACGCCGCCCGGACGGCGCGCGTCGCGTCGTCCTCGTGCGTCCGCGGCACGCCGAAGGCGGCCATCACGGCGTCTCCGGCGAACTTCTCGACCGTCCCGCCGTGCTGCTCGATGCAGCGCGAGGTCTGCTCGAAGAACCGTGCGACGCGGCGGCGGACGACCTCCGGATCGGCGCTCGCGACGAGCGCCGTCGAGTCGACGAGATCGACGAACAGGACGCTTGCGAGCTTCCGTTCCACCCCGGAATTCTACGTGCCGGGTCATTCCGGGCCGAGAGCTTTTCAGCCCTCCGTGCGCCAGTCGGCGAGGACGTCGTGGCCTTCGGGCATCGCCTCGGGAAGCGGCTCGCCGTTCACGCGGACGGGCTCGGCGTCGACGAGGACCCAGGCGAAGCGGACCGGCCGGTCCGAGACGTTCGCCCAGGCATGGTTCGTCCCGCGCTGCACCACGACGTCCCCTGCGCGGACGGTCACGACCTCGCCGTCGTCGAGCCGCAGCTCGCACTCGCCTTCGAGGCAGAGGCCGTAGTCGAGCGACTCGCTGCGGTGCATCGGCGACACGTGGCCCGGCTCGAGGACG
The DNA here is from genome assembly GCA_035546715.1 of Gaiellaceae bacterium. Lineage (GTDB taxonomy): Bacteria > Actinomycetota > Thermoleophilia > Gaiellales > Gaiellaceae > PALSA-600. The sequence goes on from DASZWI010000125.1 coordinate 22,027, forward strand.
CCGAAGCGCAGCAGCGCGCGCGAGCCCTTCGCACCGGGTGCGCCGTCGGCGCGCGCGTCCTCGTCGTTCACGGCCGGCAGCGCGTTCGTGCACCAGATCTCGAGTGCGTCGTAGCCGGGCGCCACCTCGTGGCTGCGCAGGACCGAGTCCGCGCGCACGATCGCGCGGCCCTCGTCGTCGTGGCCGGTGACGATGCGCCTCACCTCGTACTCCACTGCCGCTCCTCTCCGAATCGCGGGACGAGCGCGGCGACGTTGGCCGCGTCGACGAGCCGCCGGCGCTCCCCGAGCGACGCCAGCTCGGGCGCCGGATCGGCGCCCTCGGCGGGCAGCGCCGCGTAGGGCCAGTCGGTGCCGAAGACGATGCGCTCCAGCGGAGCGACGGCCTCCGTCGCGGCCAGGCCCGGGCGGGCGTTGGCGAGTCCGGTGTCGTACCAGAGACGGGCGAGGTACGAGGCGGGCTCGCCGCCGATCGCCGCGCGGAAGCGAGGCTCGCGCTCGACGAGCGACGCGATCCGCTCGGCGAGGAAGGGCACGGTGCCGCCGAGGTGCGCGAGCTGGAGGCGGACGCTCGGGCAGCGGTCGAGCGTGCCCGAGTAGAGCAGCTGCACGAGCGCGCGCGTCGTCTCGAAGGGCAGCTCGACGAGCCACACCGGCCACTCGAGCGGCGGCCGGTACGGCGGGAAGCTCGGATGCACGAGCACGTACGCGCCGCGGCGTTCGAGCTCGTCGAACAGCGGCTCGAGCGCCGGCTCGCCGAGATACGTCCCGCCGACGTTCGTCGGCAGCCAGACGCCGTCCAGGCCGAGCACGTCGAGGGCATGCGCGAGCTCGGCGAGCGCCGCGTCGAGGTCGGGGAGCGGCAGCGAGGCGAGCGCGGCGAAGCGCTCGGGCTCTGCACGGACGAGCTCGGCCTCGAACTCGTTGACGACGCGCGCGAGCTCCCTCGCCTGCGCCCGATCGCCGAAGAACACGCCCGGCGGACCGGCGCTGACGACCGCCGCGTCGATCCCGAAGCGCGCCATGTGCTCGCGGGCGCCGGCGAGCGTCGGGATCGGCATCGGCGGCAGCCCGCCCGGCAGCGCGCGCAGCGCCTCGACGTACGCCGGCGGGTGGACGTGCAGGTGCGCGTCGACGCGCAAGCGGCCGCTAGCCGTCGAGCGTCTCGTAGAACGCGCGCTCGCGGCCCTCGAGCAGCGGGATCGCCTCGCCGAAGCCGTGCTCGGCGAAGTGCGCCGATTCGCCGTGCGCCTTGTAGGCGGCCTCGTCGTCGTAGATCTCGTAGAAGAAGAAGACGTTCGGGTTCTCCGGGTCGCGGTTCGGCTGGTAGAAGCGGCAGCCCGGCTCGGCCCGCGAGGGCGCGATCAGCTTCGCGATCGCGGCGGCGACGCGGTCTTCCTCGCCGTCCTTCGCCGTCCACTTCGCAGTCACCACGTAGCCCACGCGAGCCCTCCTGTCATCTCCGGTAATTGGAATTAGGATTCTACTTCGTGTGGCTCGGGGCAGGCAAGCGGTGATCGTCGACCACCAGACGCACTGGTATCCGCCGGCGTACTTCGAGGCGGTGCGGGGCCGGCACGCGCCGCCGCGGGCCGAGCGGGTCGCCGGCGGCTGGCGCTACGAGCCCTGGGAGGGCGTCGAGCACCGCCTCGCCGAGGCGCACGTCTCGCTCGACGCGCACCTCGAGTCGATGGACGCGCACGGGGTGTCGGCGATGGTCTCGAGCCCGGGGCTGCTCGGCGACGTCGCGCACCTCGAGGCGCCGCTCGCCGTCGAGCTGACGGAGGTGCTGAACGGCGCGGCGGCGGACGCCCAGCGTGCCCTCCGCGGCCGGTTCCTCGGCGCCGCGATGGTGCCACTGCAGACGCCGGAGCTCGCGGTCGCGTCCCTCGAGCGCGCGTGGGCCGACGGGCTGCGCGCGCTGTGCGTCCTCGCCAACGCGGACGGCCGCTCGATCGCGACGGCGGACCTGCTGCCGCTCTATCGGCGGGCGGGCGAGCTCGGCGTGACGCTGTATCTCCACCCGTCGGAGCGCTCGACGGCGTTCGCCTCCACCCCGCACCGCGCGGTCGAGGTCGGCGTCAACTGGCTCTGGGACACGAGCGTCGCCGCCCTCTCGCTCGTCTACTCGGGAATCCTCGAGCAGGCGCCGGGGCTGACCGTCGTGCAGCCGCACCTGGGCGGTGTCGTCCCGTTCCTGATCGGCCGCCTCGCGGGCGTCGAGCAGCTCGAGCCGGCGAGCGGGGCTCGCCGCCCGGTCGCGGAGGTGCTGCGCGACCGCTTCTACGTCGACTCGCTCAACCCCACCCCGGGCGCCCTCGCCCTGGCCGTCCGGCTCTACGGCGTCGACCGGATCCTGTTCGCCAGCGACGCGCCGTTCGTCGACAGAGGCGCCGCGCTCGACCTCGTCCGCCGCGAGCTGAGCGACGAGGACGCCGACCGCGTCCTCCGCCGGAACGCACTGCCGGGCCGAGAACCGGGGTCAGACCCGGGTCTGACCCCGGGGTGACGCCCCTCGCCGAGCGTCCGTCCTAGACGCGCTCGCCGAGGCGGCGCGTCCTGGCGTAGAACGCGACGACGAGCAGGATCAGGACACCGAAGAGGATCTGCTGGTCGGCGGTCGTGGCGCCGTGTCCGATCAGGACGGAGCTGAGCTGGATCAGCAGCAGCGAGCCGAGCACCGTGCGCCAGTAGTCGCCGCGCGCGCCGAAGACGGTGCCGCCCACGATCACCGCCGTCAGGCTCTGCCACAGGTACGGGTCGCCGATGGTGTTGTCCGCGGCGCCCGCGAAGCCGGCCAGGAAGACGCCCGTCAGCGCGGCGAGGAACGCGCTCGCCGCGAACGTCCCCATCCAGACGCGCCGCGTCCGGACGAGCGCCAGCTCGGCCGCCTGCCGGTTCGAGCCGGTCGCGTAGAGGCGCCGCCCCGCCACGGTGCGCCTCAGGAAGATCGCGATCGCGAGCGCGATCAGCGCCCAGATGGCGACCAGGGGCGGGAACGACACGCCGAGCGTCTTCCCGGCCGGGGACGCGAGATGCCGCAGCCAATCCGGCGGCAGCCCGTTGACGAGGCCCTTCACCCAGCCCTGGATCGTCCCGGCCACGATCGCGCCGGAGGCGAGCGTGACGATGAGCGGGTCGATCTCGAACGAGGAGCAGACGAAGCCGACGATCGCGCCGACGACGAGCGCGCCGCCGCCGATGAGCAGGAACACCGAGATCGCCGGCCAGTGGTAGATCCCCGTCAGCTCGACGGTGGTCGTGGCGCCCGCGACGATCCAGGCCGAGATCGAGAGGTCGATGCCTCCCACGAGGACGGCCAGCGTCTGCCCGGCGCCGGCGGTGCCGAGCAGCGCCGCGAGCACGAGCATCGAGTAGATGCTCGACTTCGTGCCGTACCCGTCGATGCTCTGGAGCCCGTAGCCGAAGATCGCCGCCAGCGCGACCAGCTGCGCGAGCGGGTAGCGCGTCTGGAGCGCGAGCAGCCGCGGCGCCAGCCGCCGCAACGTCGACCCCTCGGTCGCAGGGGAGGAGACCGCGGTCACGCCGCCGCCCCCGCCGGCCGCGGCGCCGCCGTCAGCCGCGCCCCGAGCATCGCGCCGCCGAGCAGCATCGCGCCGTACACCGCCTGCAGCCACAGCGTCGAGACGTGCGTCGAGGTGAGCAGGTTCTGGACGAGGTAGATCATCGCCGCGCCGAGGATCGAGCCGAACAGCCCGCCGCGGCCGCCGCCGATCGGCGTGCCGCCGAGGGCGACGGCCGCCAGCGAGATCAGCACGTACTGCCCGGCGACGTTCGGGTCGGCCGTCTCGGTCAGCACGACGAGCGCCAACCCGGCGACCGCCGCGAAGAGGCCGCCGAGAGCGTAGGCCGAGATGCGCACCGCGGTCACGTTCACGCCCGCCGAGTAGGACGCGGCGTCGCTGGCGCCGACCGCGAGCAGCGTGCGGTGGTACGGCGTCCGCTGGAGCAGCGCCCAGACGGCGGCCGGCGCGAGGATCAGGATCAGCACGGCCGGGAACGGCCCGACGTCGCCCGCCAGCCAGCTCGTCCAGTTGGGCGGGGCAGCGGTCGGGATCGCGACCAGCCGCAGGTTGAGGCCTGAGAGGACGAAGAGCGCGCACAGCGTCGCGATCACCGGCTGGTAGCGCAGGACAGCCACCAGCACGCCGTTCACCGTTCCGACGGCCGCGCCGAGCAGGAGCAGGATCGGCACCGCGAGCCAGGGGCCGCCGAACGAGCTTCCGAGCAGGTACTCGACGAGGACGATCGCGATCAGCCCGGAGAGCGGGCTCACCGACAGGTCGATCCCGCCCCCGCCGCTGAGGATGGCCGGCGTCGCGGCCATCGCGAGCAGCGCGTAGGGCGCGAAGATCGTCAGGTCGGCACTCCAGTTGGCCTGGTCGGCGAAGCTCGGCAGGGCGATCACGTTCGCCACGAAGAGCGCCACCACCAGCACGAGCGCGAACATGAAGCTGCGCAGCCGCAGCAGGCGGCGGACGCTAGCCATCCGCGTCGCTCCCGAAGAAGGCGCCGACGAGCCGCTCCCGCTCGAGCTCACGCCGCGGGAGCTCGGCGAACAGCTCGTGCTCGCGGAACACGAGCACCCGATCCATCAGCTCGAGCAGCTCGTCGACCTCGGTGGAGAGCATCACCACCGCCACGCCCTCGCGGGACAGGCGTCCGAGCAGGTCGTAGATGTCGCGCTTGGCGCCGAGGTCGATGCCGCGGGTCGGGTCGTTCAGCAACAGGATCCGCGGCTCCGCGGCGAGCCAGCGGGAGATGACCACCTTCTGCTGGTTGCCGCCGCTCAACGCGGTGATGGGCGCGCTGCCGGACGGCGTGCGGATCGTCAGCCGCTCGACGTAGTCGGCGAACCGCCGGGCCGTCTGCCGGTCGCGGACGATCGGGCCTGCCGCGTCGCCGCGGAGCGTCGGGAGCGCGAAGTTCTCGATCACCGTCAGCGTCTCGAACATGCCCTCGCGGCGCCGTTCGCGCGGGACGTAGACGATCCCGTGTCGCGCCGCCTCGCGCGGCGAGCGCAACGGCCCGCTCGCGTCGCCCGCGCGCACCTCGCCGGCGACGCCGCCGGCGCCCCGGAGCGCGTGCAGGAACGCGTCCTGGCCGTGGCCCTCGAGGCCCGCGAGGCCGATCAGCTCCCCGGCGTGCAGGTCGAGGTCGATCGCCGCGCCCCCCGGCCGCAGCCGCAGGCCGCGCACGCTCAGCACGACCGGCCCCGGCGCCGTACGAATCGCCGCCTCTCCCGCACCTGCCGTCAGGCTGCCCGCACCGGTCATGGCGCCGACCAGCTCGCGCGCGGTCGCCGCGCCGCGCTCGAACGTCGCCACCGTCTCCCCCGACCGCATGACGGTGATCCGGTCGCCGATCTCCTCGATCTCGTCCATGCGGTGCGAGATGAAGATCGCCGAGACGCCGTCGGCGACACGACGGCGGAGCATGGCGAAGAGGCGATCGCGCGTGGCGACGTCCAGCGCCGACGTCGCCTCGTCGAGGACGAGCACGCGCGGCTCCCGGACGAGCGCGCGGGCGATGCAGCACGCCTGCCGCTGGCTCAGCGAGAGCTCCTCGACCGGCTGGTTGAGCGGCGGCGGCTCGGGCAGCAGCTCGTCGAGCACCGCGCGCGCACGGCGCACGCGCTCGCCGTGGCGCAGCCGCTCCCGGAGGAGGCCCTCGCTGCCGAGCCAGACGTTGTCGAGCACCGACCGCGGGCCGACCGTGAGCACCTCCTGGAACACGGCGACGATGCCGTCGGCCAGCGCCGCCCGCGGCGAGCGGTACGGCGGCCGCGGTGCGCCGTCGACCTCGAGCGTGCCGGCGTCGGGTCGGTGGACGCCGGTCAGGATCTTGACGAGCGTGCTCTTGCCGGAGCCGTTCTCGCCGAGGACGGCGTGCACCTCGCCGCGCCGCAGCTCGAAGGAGCAGTCCCGGAGAGCCTGGGTCGCCCCGAAGGCCTTGGCGAGGCTCTGCGTCCGGAGCGCGGTGGAAGCGGTCGTCATCGGTGGCTCACGGGTCGTGGGACGCGAACGGCCGCCGCGGGAACGCTACCCGCGGCGGCCGTGTGATCTCGGGGGTCGTCGTCCTACTTCGTGGAGATCGACGGATTGGTGAAGAGCGCGTCGAGCGTCGAGTCCTTCGTGTACGCCGACGGCGGCGGCTCGACGTTGCCGGGCGTGTTCAGCGTCCAGCTCGGGTCCACGAACTTGGACAGGTTGCCCTGGGTGATCTGCGGCTGCGACCAGATGATCGTGTTCAGCTTCGGGCCCTGGCCGACGAGCATCCGCTCGACGATCCGCGTCGAGAGGTTCGTGAAGTCGCCCTCGCCGCCGGCGAAGCCGGCGCCCTTGTAGCCCTTGCTCGCGTTCTGCGCCCAGTAGGCCACCGAGCCCTGCTGCGCGACGTCGTCGACGACGTTCGGCACCTTGCGGCCGGCCTGCTGGAACGCCTGCATGATCGCGGGCGCCATCACGGCCGTCTGCGCGACCACGTCGACCTGGCCCGGATGGGTCGCGAGCCACTGGAGCACGGCCGACTGCACGACCGGCGGGGCGAACATGCCGTCCACCTCGCCGACGACCTTCACGTCCGGGCAGTTGGCGAGCACCTTGTCGAACGTCTGGAACGTCGTCTGGTCGACCGACGTCGAGGGGATGCCGTGCACCTCGAGCAGGTTCCCCTTGCCGTTCATCTGGCGGAGGATGTTCGAGAGCGCGATCGCCGGGCCGGTGTAGGCGTTCGGCACGACGTTGACGACGTAGGGCGAGTCGACCGGGCTGTTGGAGACGATCGTCGGGATGCCCTTCTTGGCCGCGGCGGCGATCGCCGAGACGAAGGCGGGCGGCGAGGTCGGCTGGAGCAGGACGATGTCGGCGCCCTGCTGGATGACCGACTGGTAGAGCTGGAGCTCGCCGGCCGCGTCGCCGCCCGTCTTCGAGCTGACGGCGATGACCTTCTTCACCAGCTTCGACTTCTTCAGCGCCGCGATCTGGTCGTTGTAGTGCGCCGTCTGGTCCGGGTTCGCGAGCGCGTCCATGACGAGGCCGACCGTGTAGGGCCCCTTGTGCTTCGGCTTCCAGTGGGCCCAGGCGCTGGCCTGGATCCTCGTGCTGTACCCGTTGTAGACCTGGCGCACCGCGCGCGGCAGCTTCGCCGTCAGGTGCTGCGGGTCGTTCGGGGCGACGGTGGGCACCGTGCCGCACGCGGCGGCGGCCCGCGCCGCGGTTCCGTGGGCGTGCGGTCGAGCGGCCGTCGAGGCCGCCACGGCCACGCCGGCGGCCGCGACGGCGAGAGCGAAAACGAGGGTGCGCCTCATGGGCTGGTGCCTCCTTCGTCAGCAGGACGGGGGGACGATCGGGCGGCGACGCCGCACTGCCGCCGCGATATGAACCAATATTCTAATTCGTGCTTTTACCACGTTCTGTTCGGGTCCGTCAACGCCCGTTCCGCAGAGTGGGAAGCACCCTGTCGACGAAGAGGCCGAGCGAGCGCAGCGCCCGTTCGTGGGGCAGGTTCGGATCGGTGAACACGGCGTCGAGGAAGCCCCAGCCGATCGCCGCGCGAGACGCGCGGAGCTGCTCCGCGACGCTCTCGGGGCCGCCGGCGAACTCCGGCCGCGGCGGGCTCGGCGGCCCGCCTGCGCCCCGCGGCGGGCCGCCGCCGGTCAGCGCCGCCAGGACGCGCGCCGCCGACGCGGCACGCTCCGGCGCCGGGGCGACCACGGACCGGGAGTCGCCGAGGCGCCGCTCGGCGACGTCCCGCTCGGCCTCCTCGTCCGAGGGTGCGACGTAGATCCGGGCGCGGTAGACGACGTGCTCGTCGTCGGGCGTCGCGCCGCGCGCCTCCACCCCATCCCGCCAGGCCTCGACGCAGGCCGCCGCCCGGTCGGGCGGGACCACGGCGCCGAAGATCCCGGGCCAGTAGCCGCTCGCCGCGACCCACGCCGCGGCCTCGGGGCTCGTGACCCCGGAGACGATCGGAGGATGCGGCTGCTGGAGCGGCCGCGGCCACGGCGAGATCGTGCGGTACCGGTAGTGCCGGCCCTCCCAGCCGAAGGTCTCCGGCTCCGTCCAGGCGCGCAGGACGAGCGCGAACGCCTCGCGGAACATCTCGGACGTCGCCTCGGGAGGCGTGCCGTACACGAGGTGCTCGTTCGGGATGCCGCGGAAGAAGCCGACCACCGTGCGGCCGCCGGTGAGCAGGTCGACCATCGCGATCTCCTCGGCGACGCGGATGGGGTTGGCCAGCGGCAGGATCGGCCCGAGCACACCGATCGTCGTGCCGGGGTACCGCTGCGCCAGGGCGGCCGCGAAGAGCGACGGGCTCGGTGTCAGCGAGCCGAAGCCATAGTGGTGCTCGGCGACGCTGAGCACGTCGAACCCCGCCGCGACAGCGAGGTCGTAGAGCTCGAACGCGCGCCGGAGCGACTCGGCGCCGCGCTCGGGGCTCCAGTGGCGCGGCGCGGCCGGCCAGCCGCGCGGCAGGCCCTCGGCCGCGTACTCGACCGGGTTCCAGAGCCCGATCTTCACCCGGTCGTGCCCACCGCGAAGGCCTCGTGGCGAAGGACGAAGTCGCCGACGAGCGCCGCGACCGCGTCCGGCCGGTCCCAGCCGAGCTCGTGGGCCGCGTCCCAGACGAGCACGAACGAGCAGCCCGGGATCAGCGCGCGGTAGTCGGAGCCGAGCTCGGGCGGGAAGAGTCCGTCCTCGGTGCCGAACGCAACGAGCGTGGGCGTCGGCAGCGCGGGCAGGCGGGCCCGCAACGCCTCCTGGTCGAGCCCGTCGAGCAGCGCTGCGACGAACGCCCCGTCCTCCGGCCGCGCCGGCGCCGGGAGGCCCTCGCGGTCGGGACGGACGAAGAGCGCGCGCGGCAGCTCCTCGGGTGCCGGAGGCCGCCAGCCGGCCGGGCGCAGGGCCGCAGGGGCGAGCAGGACGAGCGCCTCGACCCGCTCGGGCGCGGCGAGCGCGGCATGCAGCGCGACGACGGCGCCGAACGAGGTGCCGGCGAGCGCGCACGTCTCGATGCCTGCCTCGGCCAGTGCGTCGAGGACGACCACGGCGGCCTCGTCGAACGTGCGCGGTGCGGGCGAGCGCCCGAATCCCGGCAGCTCGAGCGCAAGGACGTCGAAGTCGTCGGCAAGGAGCTCGAGGGCGGGATCGGCGTGCAGCCCGGCGGCGCCGTGCAGGTGCACGAGCGGCGGCCCGTCGCCGCCGCGCAGCGCGCGCAGGCCGCCGACGTGCGCCTCGCCGAGCCTCACCGGCCACCGTCGCGGGCGAGGAGCTCGACGAGATTCCCTTCCGGGTCGTGGACGAAGGCCATGCTCACGCCCGGCTCGGGCGACGGGCGCGGCGGCCAGACCGGTGCGCCGCCCACCTCGAGGACGTGCGCGTACGCGGCGTCCAGATCGTCGACCACGAACGCGACGTGTCCCCAGCCGCGGTGGAGGAGCGCCTCGTCGGGCTGGAGGCGCTGCGCGGTGGACTCGGATCCGTGCCGCTCGAGCAGCTCGAGGCCGGTCCCGTCCGGCAGGGCTCCCATCGCGACGCGCATGTGCGGCAGGTCGGCGCGGAAGTCGACGCGGTAGCCGAAGGCGCGCGTCCACCACTCCGTCGCCGCGTCGAGGTCGCCGACCGACAGTCCGACGTGGTGCAGGGAGCTCATGCGCGCCGCCTCGCGGGCGGGATCGGGACCTTCTCCACCCCGGGGACGATCTCGTTCTCGACGCGGCCGATGCCCTCGACCTCCAGCGTCACCACGTCGCCGGCGCGGAGCGGCCGCGGCTCGTGCCTGCCCGCGTGCCCCCAGAACTCGAGCAGGCAGCCGTGTCCCGCCGTGCCGGAGCCGAGCACGTCGCCCGGCCGCACCCAGGAGCCGCTCGACGCGTGGGCGACGAGCTCCTCGAACGACCAGGCCATCGACGCCGAGGTGTCGCCGTCGCCGAGCTGCTCGCCGTTGATCCACGCCGTCATCCGCAGGTCGAGCCGGTCGCCGTCGCGGTGCGCCTCCAGCTCGTCGGCCGTCACGATCCAGGGGCCGATCGTCGTGGCGAAGTCCTTGCCCTTGGACGGGCCCATCCCGGCCGGCATCTCGGCCAGCTGGGTGTCGCGCGCCGACCAGTCGTTCAGGACCACGTAGCCGGCGATGTGGTCGCGTGCCTGCTCGGGCGTGAGGTTGAAGCCGGCCTTGCCGATCACCGCCGCGACCTCGAGCTCGAGGTCGAGCAGCTCGCACCCGGGCGGAACGGGCACGGGGTCGCCGGTGCCGACGACGGAATACGGGCTGATCCAGAAGAAGCGCGGCGCCGCGTACCAGGCCTCGCTGATCGTGCCGCCGTGGTTCTTCACCGCGCCGGCGACGTGCTGCTCGAAGCACACGAAGTCGCGGATCGTCGGCGGCCGGAGCGGCGCGCGCAGCCGGACGTCCGCGAGCGGCACCGGCGGGCCGGCCTCGGGTCGCGCCCCCGCGAGCAGCTCGAGGACCGTCGCGTCGACCGGCCGGACGGCGTCGCCCTCGACCACGCCGACGTGCTCGGTGCCGCCGTGCTCGTAGGTCGCGACCCTCATGCCGTCTCCGCCACGCACGTCTGGCGCTGCGTGCCGAGCCCGGCGATCGTGCCCTCGAGGACGTCGCCGGGGCGCAGGTAGCGGCCGTAGTGGGTGCCGTTCCCCGCCGGCGAGCCGGTCAGGAGGAGGTCGCCCGCGCGGACGCCGACCCACTGCGAGACGTAGGCGATCAGCCGCGCGACGCCGAACATCATGTCGGCCGTCGACGCGTCCTGCATCGGCTCGCCGTTCAGCCTCAGGACGATCCGGAGGTCGCCCGGATCGCCGACGAAGCGCGCCGGCACGATCCAAGGCCCGATCGGCAGGAACGTCGGCGCGTTCTTCCCGCGCAGCCAGTCGGTTCCGATCGGCGGCATGTCGGCACGGTGCACGAGGTCTCGCGTCGTCAGGTCGTTGGCGATCGTGTAGCCGGCGACGTGGTCGAGCGCCTTCTCGACCGGGATGCGGCGCCCGCCCCTGCCGATCACGACCCCGAGCTCGAGCTCCCAGTCGTGGTCGCCCTCGGGCGGCAGCACGACGTCGTCGTACGGACCCGAGCACGCCGACAGCGCACCGAGGAAGACGTACGGCTCGCCGTTCGCGATCCGCGCGTCCATCATCGCGGCCGCCTCCGCGCGCAGGTCCTGGATCGACATGCCGGGCCGGCGCCCGATCTCGCGGTCGACGGCGAGGTCGATCACGTGGGTCCGGTAGTTCGCGCCGCTCTGGAGGATCTGCGTGGGCCGATAGGGCAGCCGCACCTCGACGTCGCTCAAGGGGAGGGTGTCGCGCGGCGCGGCTGCGGCTCGCTCCAGGTCGGGCACGCTCCGCCCCCAGGCCGAGACGATCTCCTCGGCCGTCCGGAAGCCGGCGCCGGTGAGGTCGAGGACGCGCTCGCCGGGGAGGAGCAGCGCTGGGAACGCACGCCCCCGCACCGCGACCGTGCCGAGCGCCCACTGTCCGTCGGGAAGGTCCACTAGATCGGCTCCGCCGTGACCTCGATCGAGCGCTGCGTCAGTCCGACGAAGTCGGCGTCCTCGACGTGCTCGATCTCCCAGCGCCCGATCTGCCGGGAGATCGACCAGATGAGCTCGCAGCGCTCGAACCGGCGCGCCGTGAACCGCTCCAGCGCGTCGCCCACGGCGCCGTCTGCGGCCAGCTCGTCGGCCAGCACGAGCGCGTCCTCCATCGCCATCGCCGCGCCCTGCCCGACGTGCGGCGAGGTCGCGTGCGCGGCGTCGCCGATCAGCACGACGCGGCCACGGTGCCACGGCGCCGGGACGAGGATCGACTCCACCGGCCGGTACACCACCTGCGCGGGGTCGACGATGTGCTCGCACACCGCGGGGAAGGGGCCGCCGAACTCGGCCAGCCGGGCGCGCATCGCGTCGGCGAGCAGCTCGTCCGGGACGGCCAGCGACTCCTCCGGCACCGCCTCGATGTACAGCACGTACATCAGATCGGGCGCGAGCGGGACGAAGCCGGCCTTGCCGTTCTCGCCGACGTACATGTCGAGCGTGTCGAGCCCGTCGAGGCGCGGCACGTTGTAGCGCCACACCGCCTGACCGGTGTACTCCGCGACGAGGTCCTCGCCGAAGGCGAGCCGCCGCACGAGCGAGTTGATCCCGTCGGCGCCGACGACGAGGTCGTAGCGGCGCGTGCCGCCGTCGGTGAAGGTCACCTCGACGCCGCCGCCCTCCTGGCCGAGCGACGCGACCGTCAGCCCGAGCCGCACGTCGGCGCCCGCGGCGCGCACGGCGTCCTGGAAGATCGCGTGCAGCCGCGGCCGGGTGATGCCGTTCATGGGCGGGTACCTCGGCCCGAGCAGCTCGACCGCCGGAACCCGGCCGAGCTGGTTGCCGTCGCGGTCGAAGAACCGCGAGCCCTGCATGGCGGAGCCCTCGGCGATCGCCCGCTCGGCGAGGCCGAGCTGGTCGAGCGCGCGGATGGCGTTGGCGGCCTGGATGATCCCGACGCCGTAGACGTCCCACTTCGGGTTCAGCTCGACGACGTCGACGGCGAGCCCGCGCTTCCGGAGCGCGATCGCGGCCGACAGCCCGCCGATCCCGCCGCCGACGACGAGCACCGACCGCGCGTCGGTCACGCGAACAGGCCGGTGGCCGCCTTGGCGATGCCGGCTTCCTCCGCCGTCAGGTCGACGGCCGGGAACGACTCGAACATCGAGTGCGGCATCGCGAGGTTCTTGTAGAAGACGTTCGAGCCCTGCTCGGGCTCGAAGCGCACCGTCTCTCGGTCGGGCTCGTAGTTGCGGTAGCCGCCGGAGTTGAGCTCGACACGGAGGCCGCCCGGCTCGCGCACGTAGAGGTAGTCCTGCTCGCCCATCCCGTGGCGGCCGGGACCGAACTCGATCGCGACGTCGGCGTTGAGCAGGACGTCGGCCGCGCGCAGCAGCTCCTCCCGCGAGTCGACCCAGTAGGCGACGTGGTTGACGCGGCCGGTCGCGCCCGACGGGTCCCAGACGATCCCCAGGTCGTGCGCGCGCTCGCAGACCGTCGTCATCGCGAAGACGACGAGGTCGGGACGATCGGGCGGCACGGTGTACTCCATGTAGCGGTGCCCGAGGGTGTCGCGGTACCACGCGGCGTCGCCGGCGGGGTCGGCCGCCGCGATGGTCACGTGGTCGAGCGACCGCGCCGCGACGCCGCGCGGCACGTACCGCTGCGGGCGGTTCGGGAACGGCGACTCCATCCCGGGCGGCGGCACGAAGCGCTCGACCTCCCAGAAGAGCTCGTGCAGGTGGCCGCCCGGGCTGCGGTAGCGGTAGGCCGGCCCGTGGCCGAGCGCGTCCTCGAACCAGCCCACGCCCAGGCCCGTGGCCTCGATCCGCGCCACCGCCTGGTCGAGCTGCTCCGGGCCGTCGGCGCGCCAGCCGATGTGGCCCAGCCCCGGCTCCTTCGCCTCCGTCAGCTGGAGGGTGTGGTGGAAGGTGTCGCCCCAGCCGCGGAGGTAGACGGACGCGCCGTCGCGCGTCGTCTCCTCGAGCCCCAGCACCTGCGTGTAGAAGCGCGCCGACTCGTCGATCCTCGGCGTGAGGATCTCGACGTGGGCGAGCTGGGAGAGCAGACGCGGCGGCATGGCATCCTCCGGGCGGAAAAAGGAATCAACGTTCTAATTCGATTTCTAGACAGGCCGGCCCCGGCGTGTCAAGCGGGAGGCCCCGCGAGGGGCTACGGGCGCGAGCCGAGCAGGTACGTGGCGGCGGCGTCGCCGAGCTCGCGCACCAGGTCGTCCCAGGGGACGTTGCGCTGCGACTCGAACGTCGGCCCGTACATGACCCGCCGCGCGATCGTGCAGTAGACCATCCGGTACGCGACGTCGGCCGCGAGCTCGGGGTCGGGATGCCGGATCTCATCGCGGCGCGACAGGACGACCGAGCGGAACTGGTCCGCCTGTGCGGACGAGACCTCGGAGCCGAACGTGGCGACGTGGTCGTCGACCGCGCCGCGGTGCATGACCACCCGCAGGAACCGGCGGTGCGCGTGGAACGGCTGCGCGAAGAGCCGGATCGTCTCGGCGATCAGCTCGCGCGTCGGGAGGTCGCTTCCGGTCTCGGCCTCGGCGATCGCCTCGTATTCCTCGCCGATCTCCTCCATCACGCGGGCGTGCACCGCGTGGAACAGCGCGTCCTTGGAGGGCACGCGCGCGTAGATCGAGCCGATCGAGACGCCGGCGCGCTCGCTCACGCGGGCGACCGTGAAGCTCGGGTAGCCCTCGTCCTCGAGGAGCTCGCGGGCCGCCTGGAGCACGCGCTCGAAGGACGCGCGGCTGCGCTCCTGCTGGGGCGGCCTCACCGAGGCGGGCGCATCGCTCACCGGGCGATCGTAACGTCTCGAGTTGCGGTCTCGTCCCTGAACATGAAATAGAATACTGATTCTGATCTTCGACACGGAGGGCTCGCGTTGGGACGGCTCGACGGCAAGGTGACGCTGATCACGGGCACGGCGAGCGGCATGGGCCGCGCAGCCGCGCTGCTCTTCTCGCGCGAGGGCGCGACGGTCGTCGGCTGCGACCTGAACGAGGCCGGCTCCGAGGAGACGGTGCGCCTCGTGCGGGAGGCGGGCGGCGAGATGACGGCGTCCGCCCCGGTCGACCTGAGCACCGCGGAGGGAGCGACGTCGTGGGTCGAGGGCGCGGTGGCGCGGCACGGCGGCATCGACGTGCTCTTCAACAACGCCTCCAACGCGCGCGTCGGCGACTTCGCCGACCTCGACCCGGAGACCTGGCACTACGTCATCCGCAACGAGCTCGACCTCGTCTACCTCGTGACGAAGGCGGCCTGGCCGCACCTGATCGCGCGCGGCGGGGGTGTCGTCATCAACACCGCGTCGCTCTCGGCGGTGCGCGGCGCACGCTTCCAGCAGCAGGCCGCGCACGGCGCCGCCAAGGGCGGCGTGCTCGCGTTCACCTACCACACCGCCGCGGCGGGAGCCGCGCACGGGATCCGGGCGAACGCGATCCTCCCCGGCATGATCCGCACGCCGTCCACCGAGCACCTCTTCGCCGACCCGGACCACCCGGTGCACGAGCTCGTCGCCTCGAACCCGCTGGGTCGCGTCGGCACTGCCGAGGACGTCGCCAACGTCGCGCTGTTCCTGGCGTCGGACGAGTCCGCATACGTGAACGCGACGGGGATCACGGTCGACGGCGGCCACTCGGTCCTGACGTGAGCCGCTCGCTCGTCGTCCTCGGCGCCCGCAATCTCGGCGGGCATCTGCTCGAGCGGTTCGGCGCCGACGGCTGGAAGACCGCTGCGGTCGCGCGCAGCGAGGACACGCTGGAGGCGATTCGCGCTCGCGGATCCCTCGCGCTGCGCGCGGACGCGACCGATCCGGAGCAGCTCGCCGAGGCGCTCGCCACGGCCCGAGCCGAGCTCGGCGCGCTCGACGTGGTCGTCAACGCGATGAGCGTCGCCGTACCCGAGCCGGGCGAGCCGTGGGGCGGCGGACCGCTGGCGGATGCGCAGCTCGCGGGCTGGGAGCGCTGGAGCGCCGCGATCTCGCGGATGGCGTTCGTGTTCCTGACCGAGGGAGCGCGGGCGCTCCGCGCCGGCGGCGGCGGCACGCTGATCCAGACCACGAACGGCGCCGCCACCCGCTCCGCCCCCGGCCAGGGGCCGCTCTCGGCCGGCCATCAGGGCCTCCGGGCGCTCGTGCGCTCCGCCGCGGAGGAGCTCCGCACCGAGCGGATCCGCGCGTGCCTGCTCGTCGCCGACGGGCCGATCCTGTCGCCCAAGACCGCCGCGCGCATCGAGGCCGACGGACTCGCGGGCGATGCCGTGCTCACCCAGGACGCGATCGCCGACGCGATCGCGTTCCTCGCCGGCCAGGACGACGGCGGCCTCACCTACGAGCTCGTGCTCCGGCCGCGCGGGCTTCCCTGGATCCCGTCCTAGGAGAGAGGAGCGAAGCGTTGGAGGAGAGCGTCTGCTGGCGCGGCGACGAAGGCTACGAGGAGGCCCGCCTGGCCGCCGTGTGGAACGAGCTCAAGCCGGACCGCTACCCGGCGGGGATCGTCCACGCCCGCTCGGAGCAGGACGTCGTCGAGGCGGTGCGGCTCGCGCGCGGGCTCGGGCTGAAGGTGAAGGCGCGGTCGGGCGGACACAGCTGGACGGCGTCGAGCGTCCGCGACGACTCGCTCCTGGTCGTGCTGGCGGGCCTCGACGAGGTGACCGTCGATCCGGCGGCCCGCACGGCGACCGTCGGCCCGGGCGCGAAGGGACGAGACCTGAACCGCCTGCTCGAGCCGCACGGCCTCTTCTTCCCCACCGGCCACTGCCCCACGGTGGGCCTGGGCGGGTTCCTGCTGCAGGGCGGCTGGGGCTGGAACTCCACCAAGGTCGGCCCTGCGTGCCTCAGCGTCGTGGGCGTCGATGTCGTCACCGCCGACGGCGAGCTCGTCCACGCCGACGAGGAGACCAACGCCGACCTGCTGTGGGCGGCGCGCGGCGCCGGGCCCGGCTTCTTCGGCATCGTCACACGCTTCCACCTGCGCTGCCACCCGCGGCCCGCGTCGATGATGGTGAGCGGCTTCGTCTATCCGCTCGAGGTCCTCGACGACGTCCTGCGCTGGGCCCGCGAGCTGACGCCGAAGCTGCCGCCGCAGGTCGAGTTCGTCGTGCTCGGGACGACGCCGCGCGACGGGCTCACCGTCGTCGACGGCCCGCCGATGGCGATCGTCAGCGGCATCGCGATGTTCGACACCGACGAGGAGTCGGTCGAGGCGCTGCGCCTCCTCGAGACGTGCCCGGTTTTGGAGCGGGCCGTCGCCAGCGAGACGTACGCGAAGAAGGCGCTCGACGAGCTGTACGACCTCGGCGACTCGACCGAGCCCGCAGGCTTTCGCTGGGCCGTCGACAACATGTGGACCGACGCGCCGCCCGACGAGCTCGTGCCCGCGGTCCGCGAGCTGTTCCTCACGCTGCCGACGCCGGCGTCGCACGTCTTCTGGATGCACTGGCCGAAGCAGGAGATCCCGGACGCGGCGCTCTCGGTGACGGGAGACGTCTACATCGCCGCGTTCACCGGCTGGACCGACCCGGCCGACGACGAGCGGCTGCGTCATTGGGGCAGGGACCACATGCGGCGCCTGGAGCCGCTCTCGAACGGCATCCAGCTCGCCGACGAGAACCTCGCGGGCCGGCCCGAGGCCCGCTACCTCTCCGACGAGGCCCACGAGCGGCTCGAGCGGCTGCGCCGCGTGTGGGACCCGGACGGGCTGTTCCTCTCCTACCTGACGGGCTAGAAGCTGCGCGTCGCGCCGCCGTCCGCGACGAGGAAGCGCGCGGTGACGAACGACGCCGCGTCGCTGCAGAGGAAGACGACCGTCCCGACGAGGTCGTCGACCTCGGCGTGGCGCGGCACGGCCCGCTGCTCGGCCATCGCGTCCAGCGCCGCCTCGGGCACGACCCCGGCGCGCACGTCCGCGTCCACCGCCTCCGTCCGGGTCAGTCCCGGCGAGACGGCGTTCACCGTGATCCCGTGGCGGCCGAGGTCGTTGGCGAGGCCGCTCGTCAGCCCGAGCGAGCCGGCCTTGCTCGCCATGTAGGCCGACAGGCCGGGCGTGGAGGTGTAGATCGACGAGGAGGCCATGTTGACGACGCGCCCCCACCCCGCCTCGACCATGTCCGGGACGAACGCACGGGCCATGAGGAACTGCGAGTCGAGGTTGACGGTCTGCACCCGGCGCCAGGCGGCGTAGTCGAGCTCGGCGAAGGGCCGCGCGAAGTTCACGCCGGCGACGTTGACGAGGATCGCGGCCGGCCCGCAGCGCGCGTGGACGTCGTCTCTCAGCCGTGCGACCGCCTGCTCGTCGGCGACGTCGGCGGTGAACGGCGCGCAGCGGCCGCCGGCGGCGCGGACTGCGGCGGCGGTCTCGCCGCAGTCGCGGACGTCGACCGCGGCGACGTGCGCGCCCTCGCGCGCGAGCGCCTCGGCGATCGCGCGCCCGAAGCTGCGCGCGGCGCCGGTGACGACGGCGACGCGCTCAGTGGACGTTGCGGCCTCCGGTCAGGTCGTAGACGGCGCCGGTGCTGAACGAGCAGCGCGGCGAGGCGAGCCAGGCGACCAGCTCCGCCAGCTCCTCGGGGCGGCCGAGCCGGCCCATCGGGATCCTCGAGCGGAAGAGCTCGCGCTCGTCGTCGCTCGCGGCGTCGGTGAGGCCGCCGTCGAGGGCGGCGGGGACGACGCAGTTGACGAGGACGCCGGTCGCGGCGACCTCCTTGGCCACGGCGCGCGTGAACGCGACGACGCCCGCCTTGGACGCGGAGTAGGCGGCCATGAACGGGTTGCCGTCGAGGCCGGCGATCGACGAGACGTTGACGACGCGTCCCCAGCCGCGCTCGACCAGCGCCGGGAGGCACGCGCGCGTGCAGTGGAAGACGCCGGTCAGGTTCACGTCGAGCACGCGGCGCCACTCGGCCGGGTCGAGCTCGGAGACCGGCCCGGACGGTCCTGCGATGCCGGCGTTGTTGACGAGCACGTCGAGCCGGCCGTGACGGGCGAGCGTCTCGGCGGCGAGCGCCTCGGCCGACCCGGCGTCGGTCACGTCGACGAGCGCGTCGCCGCCCGCGACGTCGGCCCGCACGACCGTCGCGCCCGCCGTCTCCAGGCGGCCGGCGATCGCACGGCCGAGCCCGCCGGCCCCGCCGGTGACGATCGCCACCCGTCCGTCCAGCTCCATGCCCGCCGATGAAAACACGAATGGGGATTCTGATTCAATGCGGACCCGTGGGACGCGTCGACGGGAAGGTCGTGGTCGTCACGGGCGCCGCCGGCGGCCAGGGCGCGGCCGAGGCGCAGGCGCTCGCCGCCGAAGGCGCGGTCGTCGTCGCCACCGACCTGCACGCGGACGGGCCGGCGCCGGACGGCGGCGTCTACCGGCGGCTGGACGTCTCGCGCGGCGAGGACTGGGCCGATCTGCGGACGTGGCTCGAGTCCGTGCACGGCCGCCTGGACGGGCTCGTCAACAACGCCGGCGTGCCGTTCCGGGCGCGCATCGACGAGATCGAGCGGGCCGACTGGGAGCGGATCATCGGCGTCAACCTGACCGGGACGCTGCTCGGCATCCAGGTCGCGTCGGCGCTGATGGGAGCGGGCGGCTCGATCGTCAACGTCTCGTCGGTCGCCGGGCTCACCGGCCACTACGCGGTCGCGTACACGGTCAGCAAGTGGGGCGTGCGCGGGCTGTCGGCGACCGCGAGCATGGAGCTCGGGCCCCGTGGGATCCGCGTCAACACGATCTTCCCCGGCTACATCGAGACGCCGATGACGGCCTCGGCGCCGCCCGCCTTCCGCGCGGCGAACATCGCCGAGACGCCCCTCGGGCGCACGGGGCTCCCCGAGGAGGTAGCGCCGCTCGTCGTCTACCTGATCTCGGACGAGTCGTCCTTCGTCAGCGGCGCAGAGATCGCCGTCGACGGCGGGCAGACGGCCCATGGCGGCGCGAAGGCGCTGTCGGACGCCGTCCGGGCCGGTTAACCGGAGCTTCGCGACGGCTTAACCCACCGGCTCGTCGCGTCCACGAGAGTCCGGGCCGTGAGGTTCGGGCGGACGACGATCGCCGTGCTGGGCGCGCTCGCGCTGATCGGCGGGGTCGCCAGCCTCGCCGCTGGGTCGGGCCACGCCCGGCCGAAGGCCCGGCGGGCGCTCGCAGTGCGGACGGCGCGCCGGCGCCGGCTGAACGTCGTGCTGATCCTCAGCGACGACGAGAACACGGACGGGGCGACGGTGATGCGCAACGTGCACCGGCTGCTCGCGGAGCACGGGATCACGTTCGCGAACGCCCACGTGACGACGTCCGAGTGCGGGCCGTCGCGCGCGAGCATCCTGCTCGGCCAGTACTCGCACCACACGGGCGTCGTCGACAACTTCGGGAGCTACCACCGGTTCGAGGACGGCTCCACGCTCGCGACGTGGCTGCACGGAGCCGGCTACGAGACCGGCCTCGTCGGCAAGTACCTCAACGACTACCCGCTCGAGGGCCACGACGCGACGCCGCCCGGCTGGGACGACTGGGAGGTCATGGACAGCGTCCCCGAGGAGAAGTACTACGACTACACGATCGACGACAACGGCCGGCTGCGGCACTACGGCCACGCGCCCGCCGACTACTCGACGACCGTGCTGACGAAGCGCGCGGTGCGGTTCATCCGCCGCGCGCGCAAGCCGTTCTTCCTCTACTTCGCGCCGGTGGCGCCGCACCTGCCGGCGATCCCGGCGCCGCGCGACCGGCGGCGGCTCGAGGACATCGCGCCGCTGCACGCGCCGTCGATCGACGAGCGGGACGTCGGCGACAAGCCGTGGGCGGCGTGGCACGCGAAGCTCCTGAAGGCGGCCGCCGACCTCTACGAGGATCACGTCCGGCGACGGCAGCTCGAGTCGCTGCTCGCGCTCGACCGGTCGGTCGCGTCGATCGTGCGCACGCTGAGGCAGCGCCACGAGCTGGACGACACGGTGATCGTGTACACGAGCGACAACGGCTTTCTCTGGGGCCAGCACCGGCTCGGCGGGAAGCTGTGGCCGTACGAGGAGTCGACGCACGTGCCGCTCGTCGTGCGCACGCCGTGGACGCAGGGGAACGGGACGGTGAGCGAGGCGCAGGTGCTGAACATCGACCTCGCCTCGACGATCGCGCAGCTCGCCGGCGTCACGCCCGGGATCCCCCAGGACGGCGTCAGCTTCGTCCCGCTGCTGCGGGGCGAGCGCGTGCGCTGGCGCCGCTCCTACGTCGTCGAGTACCTCGGGAGGAACGAGCTGAGGACCGGCGGCCCGCCGCCGTACGACGCGGTGCACACGGCGCGCTACCTGTACGTCGAGTACAGGCGCGGCTGGCGGGAGCTGTACGACCTGAAGCGCGACCCGTGGGAGCTCGACAACGTGGCCGGAACGGCGAGGTACGCGGCCGTGGAGGCGCGCCTGGACGTCCTGCTGGGGCGACTGATGGCCGCGCCGCCGCGCCGGGTCGAAGGCGGCGGCGGCGACCCGGGCGGACATGCCGCCCCGGTCGGATCGGGCACGTCCGGCGCGGCCACCGGCACGACCGCGCGCGCGTAGCGCGATTCGTCCACAGGCCTACTGTCCGTTCGGGCCACTTCCGTGGTCAGACCAGGGTCACAGAAGTGCAACGAACGATCCACAGTTGATGCGAACCCAGGTTTCATGCGCTGTCGTCTCCAGCTTCGGACGCGTCCGGGAAGGACAGGTTTCTGGTCAGACCAGGGTCACAGAAGTGTCACGAACGCTCCACAGGGCCTATTCGGGCATGGCCGAGTTGGCCAGCGGCAGGGTTGCGCGCGCTCGCGCACAATTCGAACCCCGTCCGTCCGACTACTCCGAGGAGAGAACCGCCATGGCACGCGAGACAACCGTCGTCGTCCGCTCCGACCTGTCCGGCCAGATCGTGCCGGAGGACCAGGCGGTCGTGATCAGCATCGAGTTCGCCGACCGGCGCCGCAACCGCGTGGAGATCGACGCGGCCGAGCACGAGGTCGCCGACTGGGTCGCCAAGGGCCGCGAGATCAAGCGGCGCGGCCGCAAGCCGGGCTCGCGCAACCGCCCCAAGGACGCCGAGGCCTGAGCGCGGCCGCCCCCACGCCGCGGAGCGCGAGACGCGGGACGAACGCCCGTGGCCGCATCCGCCGTTCCCTCCGCTGGGCGAACTGGCTGGGCGGCTGGCGCCACCCGTTCGTGCTCGTCGTCGCGTCTGTCGTCGTCGCGCTCGCGGCGGGCATCCCGCTCGCGTACGTCGCCGGCCGCACGCGCGTCCTCGACACGCTCGGGCACTGGCACCCGATCTGGCTGCTCGTCTGTCTCGGCGCCGAGGCGCTCGCCTACGTCGGCTACGTCTTCGCCCTGCGGGAGACCGCCCGCGTGAACGGCGGCCCGCGGCTCTCGTATGGCCATGCCTTCAAGGTCGTCGCGGCCGGCTTCGGCGCGTTCTTCGCGGCGTCCGCGTCGGGCGGCTTCGAGATCGACTACCTCGCGTTCCGCCATGCCGGAGCCTCACGCCGGCAGGCGGTCGCGCGCGTCCTCGGGCTGAGCACGCTCGAGTACGTCGTCCTGGCGCCCGTCGCGATGGTGGCGGCGCTCGTCCTCTACTTCGGCGAGGCGTTCCAGCGCCCGGCACTGACCCTGCCGTGGCTCGCCGTCGTGCCGGGGTTCGCGCTCGCCCTGTGGTGCAGCTCGCCGAAGCGCGCGCACTGGTTCCTCGACGAGCCGCACCACCGCCGGCTGCGCCGCGGGATCGCGCACGCGGTCGCCGGGCTGACGATCCTGCGCGGCCTCCTGACGCAGCCGTTCCGGCACGGCCTCGCGTTCGTCGGCGTCGCCCTCTACTGGTTCAGCGACCTCGCCTGCCTCTGGGCCGCGCTGCAGATGTTCGGCGCGCACCTCGGCCTCCTGAAGCTGCTCGTCGCGTACGCCACCGGCTACGTGATCAGCCGCCGCGGGCTGCCCGCCGGGGGCGTGGGCGTCGCCGAGGTGCTGCTGACCTTCGCGTTCGTGTGGTTCGGCGTCCCGTTCGCGCCGGCGCTCCTCGCCGTCTTCGGCTACCGGATCTTCAACCTGTGGCTCGCGCTGATCCCGGCCTACGTCTGCCAGACGACGGTCGCCCGGCTGCGCAGCGACGTGCCTCCGGCGCCGCTCCGCGAAGCCGCCTGACCCTAGAGTGGCCGGCATGAGCCTGGCCGAGCTCGCGCTGCTCGACTGGAAGCGACGGATCTTCGAGCTGTACGCCGAGATCCGCGCGGCCGACGATCCGGCCGCCGCCTGGAGCCGCTGGCGCGACGTGCGCGACGAGCTGTTCCGCACGCACCCGCAGTCGCCGCTGCCGGCGGCGGAGCGGGCGTCCTTCTCGGGCGTCCCCTACTTCGACTACGACCCGGCGCTGCGGGTCCTCGCCGACATCGAGCCCGCCGAGCCCGAGCGGCGCGAGATCGCCACCTCGGGCGAGCGGCCGTACGCGTTCACCCGCTTCGCGCGGGCTCGCTTCGAACTGGAGGACGAGCCGCACACGCTGGAGCTGTACTGGCTCGAGGGCTACGGCGGCGGCGTCTTCCTCTCGCTCGCCGACGCGACGAGCGGGCGGGAGACCTACGGCGCCGGCCGGTACCTGCTCGACACCGTGAAGGGCTCCGACCTGGGCGAGGACGACGGCCGGCTCGTGCTCGACTTCAACTTCGCCTACAACCCGTCGTGCTCGTACGACCCGCGCTGGGTCTGTCCGCTGGCGCCGCCGGGGAACCGCCTCCGCGTCCCCGTCAGGGGCGGCGAGCGCCACCCACTCACCCGGACGTGAGCCGGGCCCAGACGTTCTCGAGGATCTGCGTCGTCTGCGGCCAGAGCAGCACCTGGCCGCCGAAGTTCATCGCGCCCGCGGAGAACACCCGCGCACCGGCCGGCGTCTCGTAGTACGTCATCTGCGCCGTCAGCCCGGGCCCGAGCGCGTTCGGGATCTCGGCCAGCACCTGCGTCCCCGGCGGTGAGTCGGCCGTCGTCGCGTCGATCTCGATGCCGTAGCGCCCGAACGTCGCGCCCGCGGCGAGCCCGGTGCCCGCGAACGCCCAGCTCTGCGCGCCCTCCTCGGTGACGACGAACGGGAACTGGTGCGTGCCCCGATCGGACGCGCGGTACTGGACGCCGGCGAGCTGCGCCTCGGGCCGGCCGAGGTCGCGCCAGAGCCCGACGAGCCGCAGCCCCGCGCCCACCCGCTGCACCTTGCGGAAGAAGTTGTTGGCGGAGAGGAAGAGCAGGTTGCCGCCGAGGTCGCGGTAGCGCTCGACGATGTCGTACATCGCGGCCGTCACGTACTCCTCGTGCCCCTCGAAGACGACGAGGTCGTAGGCGGCGCGCAGCGCGTCGCCGCTCGCGAGGGCGTCGATGTCGTCGTCGGCGTAGAAGTCGACCTGCTTCCCGGTGCGGTAGAGCCAGTGCAGGAACGAGAGGTCGTAGCTGCGGAACCGATACGGGACGCCGCGACGCAGGTGCGGCCGCGTCAGGTCGACGGAGTGGATGGCCCACGAGACGTACCAGCTGTCGCCGTACCCGTCGCCGTCGCCGTCGTAGAAGTTGTACGCCTGCCAGGTGTTCGTCGGCATGACGACGGCGACGCGGTTGACGGGCGCGACGGGCGCGACGATGACCGGCGCGTAGCCGACCCGCCCGTCGTCGCTCGTCACCTGGGCGTAGTAGACGCCGCTCTTCCAGGCGGAGTCGATCGCGATCGCGATCGGCGCCGGGGCGTTCGCGTTCTCGCTCCAGTCGATCGTCTGGGGCTCGGACACGGGAACCCCGTTCAGGACGTCGTTCGCGTACGTCGGCACGCTCTCCGGGCCCGACTGGAACATCTGCACGGTGACCGAGCGCGCGTCGGCGGCGAGCACGAGCGTCGCCTGCTGTCCCGGGCGATAGCTGCGCGCCGCGAACGCCGCGTCCAGGCCGAGGACGCGCACGATCGGGGCGCGCGGGGCCTTCGGGTGCGCGGGGCCGCCGGTGCCGTAGACCGTGCGCCGGCCGCCCGCCGTGACGATCAGCTCGAGCGTGTAGGTCCCCGGTGCGAGCGTGGTCGCGGGCGTCCAGGTGAGGCTGTGATGGCCGCGGCCGAGCAGGTGCGTCTGGCTCGCGATCGCGAGGTGCCGGGTCGCCGCCTGCGCTCCTTCCGAGGCGAGCGCGGCCTCGCCCGGCGTGTTGCGCCCGACGACGTGGAGCTCCACGCGCGCCGGGGCCGTGAGCTCGAAGCTGACGGTCGCCTGCGACCGACCGCTCGGCCCGCCGGGGCTGAGGGTGGTCAGGAGCGGCCGGTCGCCGGCGAACGGCGCGCGGCCGTTGCCGACCTGGAGGCCGACGACCACGTCCCTGCTCAGCGCCGCACGAACCCGCCCAGGCGCCAGTCCCACCGCCGCCAAGGCTCCGGCTCCGAGCAGGGCGCGCCGCGTCAACCGCCACCCGAACACCCCCACATGGAACACGAAAACGCGCCCGGCCCGGACGGTTGCCCCAGTCTGCTTGAATCGACGGGTGGCCGCTCTCTATCGCAAGTACCGCCCGCAGACCTTCGCCGACGTGGTCGGTCAGGAGGCGGTCGTGCGGACGCTCACGAACGCGATCGAGCAGGACAAGGTGCGCCAGGCGTACCTGTTCGCCGGGCCGCGCGGCACGGGCAAGACGTCGCTGGCGCGCATCCTGGCGAAGGGGATCAACTGCGCGCACGGCCCCACCGCGACGCCGGACGACACCTGCCACAGCTGCGTCGCGATCTCCAACGGCACGTCGCTCGACGTGGTCGAGATGGACGCCGCGTCGCAGCGCGGCATCGACGACATCCGCGAGATCCGCGAGCGCGTCGTGCTCCAGCCGGTCGAGGGCCGCTCGAAGGTCTACATCCTCGACGAGGCCCACCAGCTCACCGACGCAGCGTGGAACGCACTGCTCAAGCTGATCGAGGAGCCGCCGCCCCACCTCCTCTTCGTCTTCTGCACGACCGAGCTCCAGAAGGTGCTGCCGACGGTGCGGTCGCGGTGCCAGACGTTCGTCTTCCAGCGGCCGCGGCTGCCCGATCTCGTGCGCAAGCTGCGCCGGATCGCCGACGGGGAGGGCATCGACGTGCCGGATGCCGCGCTGGCGCTGGTCGCGCGCGGCGGCCGCGGCGCCTTCCGCGACGCCGAGTCGACGCTCGACCAGCTCGCCGCGGCCACCAGCGGCACGATCACCGTCCAGGACGTCCTCCAGCTGCTCGGCGCGGTCGAGGAGGAGGTGCTCTTCCGTCTCTGCGATCTCGTCGTCGACGGCGACACGGCAGGCGCGCTCGTCTTCCTCGAAGAGCTGTCGGAGCAGGGCCAGGACCTCGGGCGGCTCGTGACCGACCTGCTGGAGCACCTCCGCCACCTGCTGCTCGTCCAGCACATGCACGAGGTGCCCGACTCGCTGCCCGTGACGGACGAGACGCGCGAGCGGCTGCGCGAGCAGGCGAACCAGCTCCCGGCGGCGACCGTGCTGCGGCTGATCGACCTCCTGCACGTGGCCGTCGAGGACATGCGCCAGGGCGGCGACCCGCGCCTGCCGCTCGAGCTCGCCCTCGTGAAGGTGACCCGGCCGGCGGCCGATCTGTCCCGCGAGTCCTTGGCTTTTCGCCTCGAACGGCTCGAGCAGGGTCAACCGGTGGCGGGCGAAAAGCCTAGAGCGGCCGCCGCCGGGCCAACCCGCGTCGACGAGGCCAATGCTCCTGCTAGCGCGGAGGACGACGCGCCCCCGCCTGCCACCATGAGCCCGGATCCTCCGCGCCCTGGGCTGTCGCTGGATCAGCTTCGCGAAGCATGGCGACGCTCGATCCTGCCCGCCGTCGAGCAGCGCTCGATCCCGATCGGCAAGACGCTCGCCGAGGGGCATCCGACGGGTCTCGCCGAGGACACGCTCACGGTCGAGTTCCCGGCGCAGGCCGCCTTCCATATGCGCCTCGCCGAGGATCCGAAGAACGCCGCGCTGCTCGTCGACGCGCTGCACGAGGTGACGGGCCGCAAGCTCGCGGTCGCGTTCACGCTCGGCGAAGCGCGGGGCGGGGGGCCCGCCGAGGACGACGCGGCGAGCGAGGCGGACGTCCTGGAGCTGATGAAGAGCACCTTCGACGCACGGGAGCTGGAGGGCGAATGACGTTCGACATGAACGCGCTGATGAAGCAGGCGCAGGAGGCCATGGAGCAGATGCAGCGCCTCCAGCAGGAGGCGACGGCGGAGGAGGTCAAGGGCAGCGCCGGCGGCGGGATGGTCACGGTCACCGCCACCGCGGGCGGCGAGATCAAGCAGATCGCGATCGACCCCAAGGCGATCGACCCGTCCGACCCGGAGATGCTCGCGGACCTCGTCATCGCCGCCGTGAACCAGGCGCTCGAAGCCGGACGGAACCTGATCCAGGCGAAGGTCGGCGAGGCCATGCCGCCCGGGCTCGGCGGTCTCCTGCCCGGCATGTAGGCGTGGAGGAGGGCTTCGTCGCGAAGCTGCTCGACGTCGGCACGCAGCTCGAGCTGGACGAAGGCGAGGTCGTGTGGGACGCGACCCACGAGGCGGCGTCGCTCTTCCTCGTCCTGAGCGGGCTGCTCGACGTCGAGACGCAGCGGGGCCACGACGAGCGCGGCGCCGGCCAGGTCGTCGGCGACGTCGAGCGGCTCGACGGCACCGAGGACGTGCGCGTCGTCGCCCTGACGGACGCGCGGGTCGTCGCCGTCGACCGAGCCGCCTACGAAGCGGCCCTCTTCGGCTGAGCCCGCGAGCGCGTCTCCCCCGGCCGCGTCCGTCGGAGACATGTCCGAGGGACTGTCCCCCAGACAGGGCCGAAACGGCCAATGGCGCGCGCGCTGCCGGCCCGCCCTTGCCAGGCGCGATGCGCCCTCGCGCCCGTCGTCCATTGCGGCCATGTCCCAGGGACTGTCCCCGGGACATGGCCGCAAGAGGCAGGAGGGCGCGCACGAGACGGCCATGTCCCGGGAGGACGGCACCGGGATAGCCGGGGCGGCTGGGCACAATGGCGCCGATGTTCAGCCCCTCCGTCGAGAACCTCGTCGCGCAGTTCACGCGGCTGCCCGGCATCGGATCGCGGACGGCGCAGCGGCTCGCCTTCCACGTCCTCCAGCGGCCCGCGGAGGAGGCGCTCGCGCTGGCCGGCGCGCTCGCCGAGGTGAAGGAGCGGGTGCGGTTCTGCCGCGAGTGCGGGAACCTCACCGAGGAGGAGCTGTGCGGCATCTGCACCGACACGCGCCGCGACCGCGCCCTCGTCTGCGTCGTCGAGCAGCCGGTGGACGTCGTCTCGCTCGAGCGCACCCACGAGTACCGCGGGCTCTACCACGTCCTCGGCGGCGCGCTCAGCCCGCTCGACGGCGTCGAGCCGGGCGACCTGCGCATCGACGAGCTGCTGCGGCGCGTGGACGCCGACGGCGTGCAGGAGGTCGTGCTCGCGACCAACCCGAACATGACCGGCGAGGCGACCGCCGCCTACCTCGCCGACCGGCTACGTGGGCGCGTCCGCGTGACCCGGCTCGCGAGCGGCCTCCCCGTCGGCGGCGACCTCGAGTACGCCGACGAGGTCACCCTCGGCCGCGCGCTCTCCGGCCGGCGCGAGATGTGAGACCGCCTCGACCGCCCGCGCGAGGAAGCGCTCGGTGCGGACGGCGATCCAGAAGCACACGGCGGCCGCCGGCAGCTCCGCGAGGAACGCCTCCAGCAGCGCGACCCGCATGTCATGCGCGCTGTCCTCGAGCACGACGTCGAACCACGCGTCCGTGACGAGCAGCGTGCCCGTCGCCCCGGCGAAGAACCCGGTCGACGCCGAGCGGCGCCACGCCGCGATCGCCGTCGCGAGGAAGGCAAGGGCGAGGCCGACGTCGAATCCCGTCCACGCGACGTCCCAGCGATGCGTGACGTGGTCGGGGCGCAGGTCGGACGAGAGCCACACCGTCCACGGGATCAGCCCCACTCCGATCGCCCCGAACAGGACCATCACGAGCCTGCGGATGCCGTGCAGACGGACCCCCATCGCGCGCCTACACTGTCGCAGAGATGACCACTACGGATTTTGAAGCGATACCCGCCGTCGGCGGGTCGGAGCGGACACCGGGTCTCGTCGTGATGAAGTTCGGCGGCTCCTCGGTCGCCGACACGGACAAGCTGAAGCGCGTCGCCGAGCGGCTCGTCGCCGCGCGCGAGGCGGGCTCGAAGGTGGTCGGCGTGCTGTCGGCGATGGGCACGACCACCGACGAGCTGATCCGGCTCGCCCACGAGGTGTCCGACCGCCCCCACCCGCGCGAGTACGACATGCTCGTCTCGACGGGCGAGCGGATCTCGAACGCGCTCTGCGCCATGGCGATCCACGACCTCGGCCACGAGGCCGTCTCGCTGACCGGCTCGCAGGCGGGCATCGTGACCGACGACTCGCACACGAAGGCGAAGATCGTCGAGGTGCGCGGGCAGCGCGTGCACGAGGCGCTCGACCAGGACCGCATCGTCCTGGTCGCCGGCTTCCAGGGCGTCTCGAACGCGACGCACGACGTCACCACGCTCGGCCGCGGCGGCTCCGACACCACGGCGGTCGCGCTCGCGGCCGCGCTCGGCGCGGACGCCTGCGAGATCTTCACCGACGTCGAGGGCGTGTTCACGGCCGACCCGCGGATCGTCCCCGCCGCCCTGCGGCTCCCGGCGGTGACGTACGAGGAGATGCTCGAGATGTCGGCCTCGGGCGCGAAGGTCATGATGGCGCGGTCGATCGAGATCGCCCGCGGCCATGGAGTCAAGCTCCGGGTACGCTCGACGTTCGTCGACGGCGGCGGCACCTGGATCGGGGAGGAGGACAGCGGCATGCTCGAGAAGGCGATCATCTCTGGGGTCACCCACGACACGTCGGAGGCCAAGGTGGTGATCCTGGGCGTGCCCGATCAGCCCGGCATCGCCGCGCGCGTCTTCCGCGCGCTGGCCGACGCGGGGGTGAACATCGACATGATCGTCCAGAACACGTCCAAGGCGGGCACGACGGACATCACGTTCACGCTGCCGAAGTCGGACGTGCCGGTCGCCGGGCCGATCCTCGACGAGCTCGCGGGCGAGATCGGCGCGACCGGCGTCGAGCGCGACCCGGACATCGCCAAGGTGTCGCTGATCGGCGCCGGCATGAAGAGCCACCCGGGCGTCGCGGCCGACATGTTCGACGCGCTCGCCGAGGCGGGCATCAACATCGAGATCATCTCGACGTCCTCGATCCGCGTGTCCTGCGTCGTGCGCGCGAACGAGGTCGAGCGGGCCGTCCAGGCCGTGCACGAGCGGTTCCGCACCTTCGCCGAGGAGCGTGTCGGTGTCTAGCGACCTGCGCATCGGCGTCGTCGGAGGGACCGGCGCCGTCGGGACGATCACGCTCGACCTGCTGCGCCGGAGGGGCTACGAGAACGTGCGCGTCTTCGCATCGGCGCGCTCGGCGGGCAGGCAGCTCGGCGAGCACACGGTCGAGGAGGCGACGCCCGAGGCGCTGTCGGCGGGCGACGTCGACGTCTTCCTCTTCTCCGTCGGCACGAGCGCGTCGCGCGACCTCGTCCCCCACGCCGTCCGCGGCGGCGCGGTCGCGATCGACAAGTCGGCCGCCTACCGCCTCGAGCCCGGCATCCCGCTCGTCGTGCCGGAGGTGAACCCGGAGCGGGCCCTCGAGCACGAGGGCATCGTCGCCAACCCGAACTGCTGCGCGATCCCGCTGACGTGCACGCTGAAGCCGCTGCTCGACGCGGCCGGCCTGACGCGCGTCCGCGTCGCGACCTACCAGTCGGTGTCCGGCGCCGGCGCCCAGGCGATGGAGCGGCTCCGCTCCGAGCCGCAGGAGCAGCACGACCTGCGCATGGACTGGACGTTCGACGGCGTCGAGTTCGAGGAGGAGTCGAAGCTCC
The DNA here is from genome assembly GCA_035546715.1 of Gaiellaceae bacterium. Classification (GTDB taxonomy): domain Bacteria; phylum Actinomycetota; class Thermoleophilia; order Gaiellales; family Gaiellaceae; genus PALSA-600. The sequence goes on from DASZWI010000125.1 coordinate 52,505, forward strand.
GCGACGAGACCAAGAAGATCCTCGAGCTGCCCGACCTGCCGATCCAGGCCACGTGCGTCCGGGTCCCGGTCATGGTCGGCCACGCCGAGGCGGTGTGGCTCGAGACCGAGGACGAGCTGACGCCGGAGCAGGCGCGCGAGCTGCTCGCCGCGGCGCCCAGCGTCCGGGTCGAGGACTTCCCCTCGCCCGGCAAGGCCGCCGGCGGCGACGAGGTGCTCGTCGGCCGCATCCGCAAGGATCCGACGGTCGAGCGCGGCCTCGCGCTGTTCCTCGCGGGCGACAACCTGCGCAAGGGCGCGGCGCTGAACGCGATCCAGATCCTCGAGCTCGTCGCCGAGCGGACGCGCGCGGCCGCCTGAGCCGGCCGCCTGCGTAACGCACGTACCTGGTACGCAGGGCTCCGCTACGGCCGCGGGGCCGGCATCGGCTCCGGGACGCCGAACGCGCGGCCGACGACGCGCAGCACCTGCTCGCGCCGGCCCTCTGCGACCGGGACCAGGCCGCCCAGCTCCAGCCGCGACAGGCCTGCGCGGCCGGCGGTGCGCACGACGCGGAACCCGAAGTCGGCGAGGAAGTCCTGCGGGAAGACCGTCTTGTGGACGCGGAAACGCTCGTACCCCGACGCGCCCTCCGGGTAACGGTAGGAGAACGCCTCGAGACCCGACGCGCCGCGGTCGCGGGCCTCGCCGATCGCGGCGAGGAACAGCGACTGGAGCACCCACGGGCTGGACTCGGCGACGAGGTAGGCGCACGTGACGAGCATCGCCCCGGCCGTCGGCGGGCCGCCGGGCAGCTCCTGCGCGCGCGGGAACGCCTCCGCGGGGCCGTACTGCATCGACCCGAGCACGTGGCCGTCGCCGTCGTAGTACACGGTGCCGAACGCGCCGAACTCCGTCTCCACGCGCTCCATCCAGCGGTCCTTGTCGATCGGGCGCCGCCCGCGCGACTGCCACCACACGCACCGGTGGCACACGGTCGGGGCCGTCTCCAGCGTCAGCTTCGTCAGGCCTGCGATCCGCGGCGTCATCGCGCCGACGGCCGCGCCACGTCCTCGACCACCACGTGGACGGCCGCGGGACGGACGCCCGCCATGCGCTCGAGGTACGACCCGACGTGCGCCTGCACCTCGGCGGCGACGTCGGGGACGACGGCTCCCCAGTCGAGCGTGACGTGCACCTCGACGTCCCGGCCGGACACGCGCACCCGCTGCCGGTGGCGCGGCCCCTCGACGACGGCGGCGACGCCCGGCACCTCGAGCGCCGCGTCTGCGGCGTAGCGCGCGAGCACCTCGGGCGAGATGACGCTGTGCCCTTCCATGCCCGTCATGGTAGGCGCAGCACGAGCTCGGTCGCCTCCGGCCGAGCGAAGAACCGGAACGGGACGAACGTCGTGCCCGTGCCGGCCGAGACGTGCATGACCGTGCCCTTGTTCTCGAACACGCCCTCGGGGTACTCCGCGGACGGATGCGCCAGGAGCAGCCGGCCGCGGCCGTAGGGCAGGACGATCTGACCCGCGTGGAGATGGCCTGCGAGGATCACGTGCCAGCGGCCCGTGCGGACGAAGTCGAGCACGCGCGGGAAGTGGCAGAGCAGGAGCCGGAAGCCGGCCGAGGGCTCGGGGAAGCCGCTGCGCTCCTGCGCCATCCACGTGCGCGGGTCGACGCCGGCGATCTCGACGCGGACGCCGCGCAGCTCGACCTCGACCGACCGGTCGAGGAGGAGCTCGCCGTAGGGGACGCTCGGCAGCGCGTGGGCCCGCGAGAACGGGTCGCGGGCGGCGTTGACGTCGTGGTTGCCGAGCACGACGTAGGGATGGCCGAGCCGCTCGAGGTGGCGATGGAGCTCCGCCTCCCCGCGCCGGTTCGACAGGAGGTCGCCGGTGATGCAGACCAGGTCGGGCTGCCGCTCGACGACCCAGTCGACCGCGAGCCGGGTGGCCGTGCGGCCCCGGGAGGGCACGCCGAGGTGGAAGTCGGAGAGGTGCGCGATCCGCACGCCGTCGAGCTCCGCCGGCAGCCCCGGGACGCGGAGGTCGAGCACCTGCTTCCGCAGCCAGCCCGCCTCGACGATCCCCCAGCCGGCAGCGGCCGCCGCGAGGCCGGCGATCGCCCCGCCCAGGCCGCGTCCGGTCACGGCCTCAGATCGCGAGCTTCTCGACGACCGGCTTGACCGAGACCACGTGCCGGCGGAACTTCAGCTCGGACTCCTGTAGCCCGGCGGCGACGCCGATCAGCTGCGCGAGGTGCAGGATCGGCATCTGGAAGTCCTTGCCGGTCGCCTTCTTCAGCTTCGACTGCCACGCGTCCAGCGAGAGGTGGCAGAGCGGGCACGGCGTGACGATGACGTCCGCCCCGGCCTCCTTCGCCTGCTCGATCGGCTGGATCAGCTCGCCGAGCGCCGTCTCCTCGCGCGCCTGGATGATCGGGAAGCCGCAGCACTTGATCTTCGCCGGGTAGTCGACCGCCTCGCCGCCGCACGCCTCGATGATCCGCTCGAGCGACCACGGGCGGTCGGGATCCTCGAAGCCGTTGATCTTCGACGGGCGCAGGATCTGGCAGCCGTAGAACGGCGCGACCTTCAGACCCTTCAGCCCGCGGTGCGCGGCGCCCTTCAGCTTCTCGTAGCCCTCGCCCTCGGCGACCTCCCAGAGGAGGTGCCGCACCTCGACGTCGCGCTCGTACGCCGGCACGCCGACCGAGACGAGGTTCTCGTTGACGCGGGCGCGCACCTCGGCGTCGCCCTTGAGGATGAAGTTCGCCTGGCGCAGGTTGAGCGTGCAGACGTTGCAGACCGTCATCAGCGTGTCGACGCCCTCCGCCGCCGCGTAGGACAGGATCCGCGCGTTCAGGTGCAGGTAGTAGTCCGGGTCGGCCTCGTGGATGTCGCCGGCGCCGCAGCAGGTGACCTTCTCGAGCTCGACCAGCTCGAGTCCGACCTTCGGGGCGAGCGCCTGCGTCGCCGAGTCGAGCTCCTTGGCCGACAGCGAGGCCAGGCAGCCCTTGTAGTACGCCACGCGCTTCGTCGCGGTCTCCGTGCTCGCCGTCGCCGTCACCGTGCCTCCTCACCGGGTTGCTGGTCGCCGTACATCTCCGTGGGCTTCTCGCCGGGCGTCGTATCCGCCTGCGTGAGCGAGCCCATGCCCTGGTCGGCCCCGGACGGGATCTCCTCGCCGGCGACGAACGGCCTGTGGAAGGCGCCCGGCCGGGCGTAGATCTCCTCGAGCGTCTCCGACCCGACGCCGTGCCCGTGGGCGAGGCGGCTGAGGGCCTTCTCGCCCTGGACGATGCCGTCGAAGCCCTCGACGCCCTGCTCCCGCACGAGGTCGTGCAGGTTGCGCGACTCCTTCACGCCGGCCGCGACGTGCGGCGGGAACGGCGGCGGCACCTTGCCGTGCCGGGCGAGGTCGAGGGCGAAGCGCGTCTGCTTGATCGCCG
>DASZWI010000126.1:0-36232 GCA_035546715.1 Gaiellaceae bacterium
AGCCAGTCCCAGCTCGTCGGCGTCGTGCTCCCCGTCGGCGTGGGCCGGCCCGAGATCATGCTCACCTTCTTCGGCGAGGTGATCGACTCGATCGCCCGCCACCTCGACGAGCACGGCTACGACGCCGTCCTGCTGCACAACGCGCCGCTGCACGGCCACACGTCCGCCGAGCGCGCGGCCCGGCACCGCGTCGACGGGCTGCTCTTCCTCGGCGCGTTCCGGGAGACGCCCGGGCTGCCCGCGACGCTGCCGTGCGTCGCCGTCGACGCGCACTGCGCCGGCCCGAACCGCGGGGCGGTCGTCTTCGACAACGCCGACGGGATCCGGCTGGTCGTCGGCCACCTGTACGCGCTCGGCCACCGGCGGATCGCGTACCTCGGCGGGCCGACCAGCATCCGGCCGGCAAGCGACCGCCTGGAGGCGTTCCGGGCGGAGACGGGCCGGCTCGGGATCCCGCCGCTCGCCGACCACGTCCGCGAGAGCGACTGGTCGGCCGAGTCCGGCTACCGCGAGACGTGCGCAGTGCTCGCCGGCGCGGAGCGGCCGACCGCGATCGTCGCGGCGGCCGACGTCGCCGCCATCGGCGCCATGCAGGCGATCCGCGACTACGGCCTCGAGCCCGGCCGCGACGTCGCCGTCACGGGCTTCGACGACCTCCCGGCCGCCTCGCTCGCCCACCCCGCGCTGACGACGATCCGCCAGGACCGCGAGCGCCTCGGCTCCTTCGCCGTGACAACCCTGTTCGAGCTGCTCGAGACGCCCGGCGAGGACGGTCCGCAGGTGAGCCTGCCCGTCAGTCTCGTCGTCCGGGCCTCGAGCGGCGGGCGGCTCGCATAGACGAGCGCTTGACGCGGTGCGAGATCCGCGCGTGGGGCAATCGGCGCGTGCGACGTGCGCCGAGCACGAAGAAGCGCCGCCCCCATCAGCACGCCTCGGCCGTTGACGCCTCGTACGTCCGAAACGCGCGGGCTACCCGGCGAACCCACTCGGCCGCCTCCGGCGGCCAGCTGTAGAGGCGCCTAGCAGATTCGAACTGCTGTAAACGGCTTTGCAGGCCGCTGCCTAACCACTCGGCCAAGGCGCCGCGAGGCGGCATCGTATCGGCCGCTGCGGGTAGGCCCAAGACGTGCCCGCCCGCGCGCCCTACCCCACGGCCGTCCCGTTCCTGCCCGCGAAGCCGACGCTGACGGCCGCGCGCGAGGCGGTGCAGCACTGCGAGGGCTGCCCGCTCTACGCGAACGCGACGCAGGCCGTCTTCGGCGAAGGACTCGTCTCGAGCGACGTGATGCTCGTCGGCGAGCAGCCGGGCGACCAGGAGGACAAGCAGGGCGCGCCGTTCGTCGGACCCGCCGGCGGGGTGCTCGACCGGGCGCTCGACGCCGCCGGCATCGACCGGCGTAACGCCTACGTGACGAACGCCGTCAAGCACTTCAAGTGGCGCGCCCGCGGCACGCGGCGCATCCACGACAAGCCGAGCTGGACGGAGCAGGTCGCGTGCCGGCCGTGGGTCGAGCTCGAGCTGCGCCTCGTGCGGCCGCGCGCGCTCGTGCTGCTCGGCGCGACCGCCGCCCAGAGCCTGCTCGGCAAGGACTTCCGCGTCACGAAGAGCCGCGGCGTGCCGCTCGACTCCGAGCTGGCGGAGCTCGTCGTCGCGACGATCCATCCGTCGGCCGTCCTCCGGGGCGACGACCGCGAGGCGCTCTTCGCCGGGCTCGTCGACGATCTGCGGGTCGTCGCGGACGCGCTCTGAGAGTAGAGTCACCGCCATGTCGCTCCAGGAGCGCACGACGACGCAGCGGGTGCAGGAGGAGCGCGAGCGCTACGTCCCGCGCGGCATCTCGACGCCGCCGCTCGTGGTCGACCGCGCCGAGGGCGCGCGCGTCTGGGACGCCGAGGGCCGGGAGTACATCGACTTCGCAGGCGGGCTCGGCTGCGCGAACCTCGGCCACTCCCCCGCCGCCGTCGTCCAGGCGGTCCACGAGCAGGCCGACCGCTTCCTGCACCAGTGCTTCATGGTCGGCATGTACGAGCCGTACGTGGAGGTCTGCCGCCGGCTCGCCGAGTTCTCGCCCTGCCGCGGCGACAGCCAGAAGTCGATCCTCCTCAACTCCGGCGCCGAGGCGGTCGAGAACGCGGTCAAGATCGCGCGTGCCGCCACCGGCCGCCCGGCGGTGGTCGTCTTCGACAACGCCTTCCACGGCCGGACGCTGCTGACGATGACCATGACCTCGAAGGTCGTGCCGTACAAGCGCGGCTTCGGGCCGTTCGCGCCCGAGGTCTACCGCACGCCCGCCCCGTACCCGTTCCGCGGCGTCAGCGAGGACGACGCGATCGACGCCTTGAAGCGCCTCTTCAAGGGCGACGTCGACCCCGACACGGTCGCGTGCGCCGTGCTCGAGCCGGTGCAGGGCGAGGGCGGCTTCATCCCGATGACGCCCGACTTCCCGAAGCGGCTCCAGGAGGTCCTCGACGCGCACGGGATCCTCTACGTGAACGACGAGATCCAGTCCGGCTGCGGCCGCACCGGGCCCGCCTGGGCGATCGAGCACTACGGCGTCGAGCCCGACCTGCTCGTCAGCGGGAAGACCCTCGGCGGCGGCCTCCCGCTCGCGGCGGTCACCGGCCGCGCCGAGCTGATGGACGCGCCCGGGCCGGGCGGCCTCGGCGGGACGTTCGGCGGCAACCCGATCGCCTGCGCCGCCGCGATCGCGATCCTCGACTCGCTCGCCGACGCGCGCCCGCGCGCCGAGGCGATCGGCGCCCGTCTCTGGGAGCGGCTCCGCGCGATGGCGCCCGCCGGGAGCGAGGTGCGCGGCCTCGGCCCGATGGTCGCGCTGGAGCTGCCCGCGCAGACCGGCGAGGAGACCGCCCGCATCACCGCCGAGGCGCGCGACAAGGGCCTCCTGCTCCTGTCCTGCGGGATCTACGGGAACGTCATCCGCATCCTCGTCCCGTTCGCGATCGGCGACGAGGAGCTGGAGCGCGGACTCGACATCCTCGAGTCGTGCCTCGCGGCCTAGCCGCGTTTTACGTCCTTCGTACCCACCGTTGACGCCCGCCTCGCCCGGCGGGACGACGATGGGCTCGACCCAGTGGTCGACAACGAAAGGACGCCCAGTGAAGAAGACCATCGCCCTGCTCGCCGTCGTCGCCGGCTGCGTCGGGATCGCAGCTCCGGCCGCGCTCGCCGACACCGACCCGCTCGCGGCCGTGCGCGCCGACGTCGCCAAGGTCGAGGCCGACGCGACCGCCCGGCACGACCTCGTGATCGCCGACGCGCAGAAGCTCCAGGCCGACGCCCAGGCCGTCGTCGGCGGCACGAAGGACGCCGCGAAGGCGACCCTCCAGGCCGACCGGCAGAAGCTCCGCTCGGATCGCCGGCAGGCGACCGCGACGGTCCGCGCCGACCGCGCGCAGCTGCGGACCGACCTCGCGGCGGTCCACGCCGCCAAGGCCGGCGGGAACGGTGTCCTCAGGGACCTGCTCCGCCCCATGCGGACGCAGCTTCGCCAGCAGCACCGCGAGATCGTGAGCGCGCTCCACGCGGCCCGCGCCGCGGTCCGGAGCCTGCACCGCAGCTTCCGGCGCTGAGCCCCGACGGGCGGCGGCGGCGCTCAGCGCGGGCCGCCGCCCGGCTCGCGCTCGGCGACCCACTCGGCGACCGCGAGCGTCCCGACGAGCGCGGTCAGGACGAGCGCGACCAGCCAGGCGTCGAGCGAGCCGGAGACGGCGAAGAGCACGAGCGCGAGGGCCGCAGCCGCGGGCCGCCCCCAGCGGAACGCTCCGACCATGCGGAGCCGGAAGGCGGCGTGACCCACCAGGTACAGCGCGACGCCGCCGCAGAGCGCGAGGCGCTCCCCCGAGGCGAGCGGCTCGGTCGTGTGCGCGACCGTCTCGCGCGCGCCGACCGCGAAGACGATGATGCCGCCCACGATCAGCAGGTGGAGGTAGCTGTACGCGTCGGCCGCCGCGAGCACGGGATCGTGATGGCGGCGCAGCCGCTCCTCCGCCCGCCCGGCCGTGCGGTCGAAGTAGATCCACCACAGGCCGATCGTCAGCAGCAGCGACAGGCACGCGGCGGCGATCAGCGCGGCGTCGAGCGGACGCCCGGACGCACCGGCGCCGATCGAGATCACCGATTCGCCGAGGCAGATGATCACGAAGAGCCCGTAGCGCTCGGCGAAGTGCGAGACGACCACCTCCTGCAGGCCGCGCAGCCGCTCGCGCGTCAGCCAGGCCGGGCCGGCGTAGTCGAGCGCCGCGGCGGCGAGCCAGAGCACGACGCGCCACGGCTCGTCGAGGAACGACCCGGCCACGAGCAGCGCCATCCCGCCGACCGTCGTCAGGGCGAAGCCGGCGATCGCCGGCAACGACGCGTTCCCGCGCCGCGACACGTCCGCGTAGAGCGCGAGATGCAGCAGCCGCACGAGCGCGTACGACACGGTGAAGAGCGTCGCGTCGGCCCCGAATGCCTGTGGCAGCGCGAGCCCGGCGACGAAGATCAGCACCATCCCGACGAACAGGAGCGCCCGCAGGCGAAGCGCGTCCGGATCCTCGGCGTTGGTCGCCCAGACGAAGGCCGACCAGGCCCACCACACGAGCGCGAGCACGAGCAGCGACCGCCCGAAGCCGGCCCACGAGAGGTCGGCGGCGAGCAGCGTCGTCACGCGGGTGACCGCGAAGACGAAGACGAGGTCCCAGAGCAGCTCGACCGGACCGGTGCGCCGCTCCACGGCTGGCATGGCGTCAGACTCTACGTTCGAGCAGCGCCCACGGGAGCCCGGGGGCCGTGCCGGCCGGGGCGAGCATGCGCGCGGCGTCCTGGCGGGCGAGGACGACCCCGGGCGCGAAGGCGGCGTCGTTCGAGGCGATGACGCGGCCGTTCCCGCTGACGAGCACCGTCACGCGGTCGCGCCGGGCGAGCTCCGGCAGCACCGCGCGCTCGACCTCCTGGGCGAGCACGTCCGCCCCGGCGACCCCGAGGAAGCGGCCGCGATGCACGAGCGGCACCGACAGCGTGAACGTGTACTCGTGCGTGCAGATGTAGTCGACGTACGGGCCTGCGACCGCCGACCGCCGCGTCCGCTCGGGCTCGCGATACCACTCGGTCGTCGTGTAGTCGTAGAACTCGGCCGAGTCGGCGTCGAGGTCGACCTCGAGGCGCTCGAAGCCGCTGCCGCGGTCGGCCCACCACCATTCGATCCACCGCTCGGCGTCGGCCAGCACGCCGGGGGCGGCGACGATGCCCGCCCCGGCGGCGAAGCCCTCGTGGCGGCGCAGCAGGGCCTCGATCGGCGCCCGCAGCGCGGCGAGGTCGGCACGGCAGAGGTCGCGGCCGCCCGCCTGGTCGACGACCTCGAGGGCGGCGTCGCGCAGGGCGCCGATCGAGGCGAGCACGCCTTCGATCTCGGCGCCGACGCCCGCGAGCGGGTCCCGCGAGACCGCGCTCGCCGTCACGCGTCACCGAGCCGGACGCGCAGGTCGAGCAGCCGCTGGGTCTCGGCTGCGACGTGACCCTCGGCCAGGAGGCGCGCCGCTTCCGGATCGTGCCGCTCGATCGCGTCGACGAGCGCGTCGTGCTCGGCGGCGACCGCGGCGAGGCCCTCGGGCCCGACGGGCAGCCACACGAGGTCGCCGACCTGCGCCCACAGGTCCATCTCCTCGCGCGTCAGGCGCGGCGACTGCGCGGCGGCGGCGATCTCCACGTGCAGGCGCGCGTCCGCCCGGCGGCGCTCGGTGAGCGTCGTCGCCGGGACGAGCCGGGCGGCGTGCTCGCGCAGCGCGGCGACGTCCGAGTCGACCGCACGCTCGGCGGCGAGGCGCGCAGCCGCGCCGGCCACGGCCGCGCGGTGGTCGCCGAGGTCGCGCAGCTCGTGCAGCGACAGGGCCCGCAGCCGATGCTCGAGCCCGGCCGGACCGTCGAGCGGCGCGCGGACGAACGAGCCGCCGGCGCGCCCGCGGCGCGTCTCGACCAGCCCGCGCTCGCGCAGGCTCGAGAGCGCGTCGCGCAGCGTCACGATCGAGACGCCGAGCTGCGCCGCGAGGTCGCTCTCGGGCGGCAGCCGCTCGCCGTCGAGCAGGAGGCCGAGCGTGATCGCGCGCTCGAGCTGCCGCGCCACCGTCTCGGCCCGCCCGCCGGCCTCGAGCGGAGCGAAGAGCGTCCGCGCCCGCACCGTCGTCACCACGGCGGGCTCCCGCTTGACAGAAACATCTAAAGTCCGATGTTATCGGGCGAATGCGGGAGCGGATGCATGCCGGAGGCTGACGAGAACCGGGCCGGCGTACGGCTCGACGGCGTCCGCAAGGCCTACGGGGACGTCGCGGCGGTCGACGGCGTCGACCTCGACGTCGCCGGCGGCGAGTTCTTCACCCTTCTCGGGCCGTCGGGCTCGGGCAAGACGACGACGCTGCGGATCATCGCCGGGTTCGAGCAGCCGGACGCGGGCTCGGTGCGCCTCGGCGGCGTCGACATCACCCGGCAGCCGCCGTACGCCCGGGACGTCAACACCGTCTTCCAGGACTACGCGCTCTTCCCGCACATGACCGTGGCCGAGAACGTCGCCTACGGCCTGCGCGTGAAGGGCGTGCCGCGTGGCGAGCGGACGAGGCGAGTCGACGAGGTGCTCGAGCGCGTCCGGCTCGCCGGCTACGGCAAGCGGAAGCCGATCCAGCTCTCCGGCGGGCAGCGGCAGCGGGTCGCGCTCGCACGGTCGATCGTCAACCGCCCGCAGGTGCTGCTGCTCGACGAGCCGCTCGGGGCGCTCGACCTGAAGCTGCGTCAGGAGATGCAGCTCTTCCTCAAGACACTCCAGCGGGAGCTGCGCATGACCTTCCTCTACGTCACGCACGACCAGGAGGAGGCGCTGGCGATGAGCGACCACGTCGCCGTCTTCAACGAGGGCCGGATCGAGCAGGTCGGCACGCCGGACGAGGTGTACGAGCGGCCGGCGACGGAGTTCGTGGCGGGGTTCGTCGGCACCTCGAACATCCTCGAGCGCGGCGGCAGGCGCATCGGCGTCCGGCCCGAGCGCATCGCCCTCGACGGCGCGGGAGAGCCCGCGACGGTCGCCGACGCCGTGTTCGTCGGCTCGTTCGTCCGCTACCTCGTCGACACCGACGGCGGCGACCGGCTCACCGTCGTCCGCCAGTCGGACGGCACCCGGCTCGCTCCGGGCGCCCGCATCCACGTCTCGTGGCGGGACGAGGACGCGTACGAGATCGCACCACCCCCAAACCCAGGACCGGCAGAGCAGGAGGAGAGCACATGAACAAGGCCTTGTGGGCCGCGCTCGCAGCACTCGCGGCCGTTCTCGCGTTCCCGGCGTCCGGCATCTCCGCCGAGCACGGCGGGACGCTGAACATGATCGCCTGGGAGGGCTACACCCAGGCGCAGTGGGTGAAGCCGTTCGAGAAGCAGACCGGCTGCCAGGTGCACGCGAAGTACGCCGGCTCGTCGGACGAGATGGTGACGCTGATGCGCTCGGGTGGCGGCAGCCAGTACGACATGGTCTCCGCGTCGGGCGACGCCAGCCTGCGGCTCATCTACGGCCACGACGTCCAGCCCGTCGACCCGTCGAGGATCCCCGACTTCAAGAACTTCGGGAAGGCCTTCCAGTCGCCGCCGAACAACACGGTCGGCGGCAAGCACTACGGCATCTCGCTCCAGTGGGGCCCGAACACGCTGCTCTACAACACGAAGCAGGTGAAGCCGGCGCCCACGTCGTGGGGGGCGATCTACAGCCCGAAGTACAAGGGCAAGGTCACCGTCCCGGACAACCCGATCCAGATCGCCGACGCCGCGCTGTACCTGATGAAGACGCAGCCGAGCCTCGGGATCAAGGATCCGTACGAGCTGAACTCGACCCAGTTCGACGCGACGATCGCGCTGCTGCGCAAGCAGAAGCCGCTGATCAAGAAGTACTGGGCGCTCGCCTCGGACGAGATCGACCTGTTCAAGAACGGCGACGCCGTGATCGGCGCCTCGTGGCCGTACCAGACGAACACGCTGATCGCGGCGAAGGCGCCGGTGAAGGACACGATCCCGAAGGAGGGCGCGACCGGCTGGCTCGACACCTGGATGGTCTCGAGCCACACGAAGAACCTCGACTGCGCCTACAAGTGGCTCGCGTGGATCTCGACGCCGAAGGTGCAGGCCGAGCAGGCGATCTACTTCGGTGAGACGCCCGTCAACTCGAAGGCGTGCGCGTGGATGGACAAGCTCTCGAAGGGCTCGTGCGAGCAGTACCACGCGAACGCGCCGCTCAAGTACTTCAAGCAGATCTACTTCTGGAAGACGCCGATCGCCGCGTGCGGCAACGGCAAGAACGACTGCATGGACTACACGAAGTGGCAGCAGGCCTGGACGCAGCTCAAGGGCTAGGCGCTTCGCTGCGCGAAGCGCTAGGGGGCGCCCGCCGGTCGGCGGGCGCCCTGCTGTGGCGGCGCCGGTGGGTGAAGGGGCTGGGGCTCCTGATCCCACCGGTCGGCGCGTTCCTCGTTGTCTACGTCGCGGCGCTCGCGGCGCTGTTCGTGTCGGCGTTCTGGTCGGTGAACGCGTTCACCGGCGAGCTCGAGCACGTCTGGACGACGAGCAACTTCTCGACGCTGTGGCACGAGTCGGCGTACCGCACCGTCGCGCTGCGCACCATCGGCATCGCCGCGGGCGTGACGATCACCGACGCGATCGTCGCGTTCCCCTTCGCGTACCTGATGGCCCGCGTCTGCGGTCCGCGCATGCGCGCGGTGCTCTTCGTGCTGACGCTGCTGCCGCTCTGGGCGAGCTACCTCGCCCGCGTCTACGCGTGGCGGCTGATCCTGAACAACGATGGGCTGCTCAACTGGTCGCTGCGGAAGCTCGGCCTGCCGCCGGCGAACATCGCGTACTCGAACACGGCGATGTGGGTCGTCTTCTCGTACATCTGGCTGCCGTTCATGATCCTCCCGGTCTACGCGGCGCTCGAGCGGATCCCCCACTCCTACCTCGAGGCCTCCCGCGACCTCGGCGCGCGAGGGTTCCGCACGCTGCGGACGGTGATCCTGCCGCTCGCGCTGCCGGGGATCGTCGCCGGCTCGATCTTCACCTTCTCGCTGACGCTCGGCGACTACATCACGCCGGTGCTGATCGGCGGCGCGTCGAGCCAGTTCATCGGCAACGTCGTCTACGACTCGGTCAACCAGTCGAGCAACCTGCCCTTCGCGGCGGCGTTCGCAGCCGTCCCCGTCGTCGTCATGGGGATCTACCTCGCGGTCGCGCGGCGGCTCGGCGCGTTCGAGGCGCTCTGATGGAGCGGGCAGGCACGAAGGTCGCGCTGTGGGTCTGGGCCGCGCTCGTGCTGGCCTTCCTCTACGTCCCGATCGCGATCATCTGCGTCTACGCGTTCAACTCGTCGAACGTGCAGAGCTGGCCGATCGCCGGCCTGACGACGAGGTGGTTCGGCCCGGCGATCCACAACGGCGACATGCAGCAGGCGCTGTGGCTGTCGCTCAAGGCGGCGGCGCTGGCGACGCTGCTCGCGATCGTGCTCGGCACCGCCACGTCGTTCGGCGTGCACCGGTTCCGCTTCTTCGGCCGCGAGGCGGTCTCGTTCCTGCTCGTGCTGCCGATCGCGCTGCCGGGGATCATCACCGGCATGGCCCTGAACTCCTACTTCACGTTCTGGAAGCTGAACTTCGGCCTCTGGACGATCGTGATCGGGCACGCGACCTTCTGCGTGGTCGTCGTCTACAACAACGTGATCGCCCGGCTGCGGCGCCTGCCCGGCTCGCTCACCGAGGCGTCGATGGACCTCGGCGCCGACGGCCTGACCACGTTCCGCTACGTCCTCTTCCCCGCGATCTCGACGGCGCTCGTCTCGGGCGGGCTGCTCGCGTTCGCGCTGTCGTTCGACGAGGTGATCGTGACGACGTTCACCGCCGGCGCGCAGAACACCCTGCCGATCTGGATCTTCGGCCAGATCCGGCTCGGGCAGCAGCTGCCGCAGGTGAACGTCGTCGTGTTCCTCGTCCTCGCCGTCACCATCGTCCCCGTCGTGCTCGCGCAGAGGCTGACGCGCGAGAGCGGGATTCTCCGCACCGAATAGGAGGCTCGGCATGGCCGCAACCGCAACGGACACCCTGGACGTCGTCAACCCCGCGACCGGCGAGTCGATCGCCCAGGTCCCGAACATGGGCGTCGACGAGGTCGACGCCGCCGTCGAGCGCGCCAGGCAGGCGCTGCCCGAGTGGCTCGACGCCACGCCGGGCGAGCGGGCGGAGCTGCTGCTGAAGCTGGCCGACGTGCTCGAGGAGAACGCGGCGGAGCTGTCGGCGATCGAGTCGCGCAACGTCGGCAAGCCGGCGATGGTCGCGCGCGACGAGGTGCCGTTCGCCGCCGACAACCTCCGCTTCTTCGCCGGCGCGGCGCGCAACCTCGAGGGCAAGTCGGCCGGCGAGTACATCAAGGGCTACACGTCCATGATCCGCCGCGAGCCGATCGGGATCGTCGCCGGCATCTGCCCGTGGAACTACCCGCTGATGATGGCGATCTGGAAGCTCGGGCCTGCGCTGGCGGCCGGCAACGTCCAGATCCTCAAGCCGGCCGAGCAGACGCCCCTGTCGCTGCTCCGCTTCGTCGAGCTGGCGAAGGACGTCATCCCGGCCGGCGTGCTGCAGGTCGTCACCGGCGAGGGCGTGCCGACGGGCGAGCGGCTCGTCACGCACCCGGACGTCGGGCTCGTGTCGCTGACCGGCGACGTCGCGACCGGCAAGATCATCGCCCGCACGGCGGCGGACACGCTCAAGCGCGTCCACCTCGAGCTCGGCGGCAAGGCGCCGATGGTCGTCTTCGACGACGCCGACGTCGAGGCCGTCGCCGAGGGGATCAAGATCGCCGGCTTCTGGAACTCCGGCCAGGACTGCACCGCCGGCTCCCGGATCCTCGCCGGGCCGAAGATCTACGACCGCCTGCTCGAGACGGTCGTCCCGGTCGTCGAGTCGATGAAGGTCGGCGACCCGGCCGACGGCGACGACGTCGAGATGGGGCCGGTGATCTCACGCGACCAGCAGGAGCGCGTGCTCGGGTTCCTCGACCGCGCGAAGGGCGCGACGGTGCTCACGGGCGGCACGGCGAGCGGCGACCGAGGGTACTTCGTCTCCCCGACCGTCGTCACGGACGTCAGCCAGGACGACGAGATCGTGCAGGACGAGGTGTTCGGCCCCGTGGTGACGGTGCAGCGCTTCGCCGACGACGCCGAGGCGATCGCGTGGGCGAACGGCGTCCGCTACGGCCTCGCCGCGTCGGTGTGGACGCGCGACATCGGCCGGGCGCTGAACGCGGCGCGGAAGCTCCAGTTCGGCGCGGTGTGGATCAACGACCACCTCGTCCCGATCGCGTCGGAGATGCCCCACGGCGGCTTCAAGAGCTCGGGCTACGGCAAGGACATGTCCGCGTACTCCATGGAGGAGTACACGCAGATCAAGCACGTGGTGGCGAAGCTGGACTAGGACGCGAGTCCGAGCCTGGACGCGCCGGCGGCGTGATAGACGATGCGCTCGCAGTCGTCGCAGACGTCGGAGCGCATGCGCGGCTGGCGGCTCGTCCCGTCGAGCTCGAGATGCCGCAGGGCGATGTCCGGCTCGACCCAGCTGAAGCCGAGCACGCGCTGGCAGAAGTCGCACACGCGCACGGACTCGTGGCGGCGGGGCGCCTCGGGGTCGAAGAGCGGCATCGTCCAGCGTCGCCGGTCGTGCAGCGGCCGCAGGGCGACCTCGACGTCGCCCGCGAAGCCGCGCGGGACGGCGGTGAGCTCGTAGCGCGTCGCGTGCGTCGCGGTGACGGCGCGGACGTCGACCGCGACGCGGAACCGCGCCCGGGCGCGCTGCAGCATCGCCTCGTACAGGGCGTACGCGTCGCCGTTCTCGACCGCGCGGTGGAGCGGCTCGCCGACCGCCGCCGGCGCCAGCGCGGCGAGGCGGTGGCTCCCGACGAGCGAGTTCCACGCGTCGGTGACGTCGGCGACGAGGTTCGCGCCGTCGACGACGAGCGAGGGGCGTTCGAACGTGGGCATCGGTGTCAGGTTGGCTCGCAGTACGCGGTGCGCCCGGTGATGCCGCAATCGCCCGGTCGACCGTCGTTCGCAGCTAATCCGATCGGCCGGGCGTTGTCCTTCACCTGTTCGGGTAGATCGCCCCTCGCTCCAACGGGTGACGGACATCGACGTCACAGGCCATGGCTCGGGGCGACACGTGCGGTGCCAGGCACCGGTTACGGGACGCGCACGGAACCGTCACGGAAGTGGGAAAACGGCTCGGGCAAGCCCCGGCGGGCATGGTCCCTTCCGGCCAGGAGCGGTGCCAGGCACGGGTTACAGGAGTGTGACGATTCGTCCACAGGGCTCGACGCGGGCGGCCGGATCGCTCATCCTCGTCGGGCCGTGGTGGGATGCCGCGGCAGGTGCGGCGGTTCGGGTGCTCGGCCGGCCGGACGGACGGGAGTCCGTTTCGAGAGGGGTCGCCCCTGGTCCGTCGGGCGCTCAGCCGCCGCGGAGCTCGGCGAGGTCCGCCCGCGACGGGCGCCACGCGCTTGCGGCGACGTTGGCGCGCACCTGCTCCGGCTTCGTCGCCCCCGCGATCACCGACGGGATCGTGGCCTCCGCGAGCAGGCCGCCGATGGCGATCTCGAGGAGCGAGACGCCGTGCGCGTCGCCCCAGGCGGCCAGCCGCTCGACCTCGTCGAGCTGTGCGTCGGAGATCTCGCGGCCGTGCAACCGTGTCCCCTCGGCGGGCGGGCGGCCGCGCCGCACCTTCCCGGTGAGGAGCCCGTTGGCGAGCGGGAAGTACGGGATGAACCCGAGCCCGAGCTCCGCGCACGCCGGCAGCAGCTCCCGCTCGGCGTCGCGCGCGAGCCACGAGTAGTGGCCCTGCTCGGAGACGTACGGGACGCCGAGCGCCTCCGCGACGCGCGCCGTCTCGCGCATCTGCTCCGGCGAGTAGTTCGAGGTGCCGTACGCGCGCACCTTGCCCGCCTGGACGAGGGCGGCGACCGCGCCCACGGTCTCCTCGACCGGCGTGCCCGGGTCCATCTCGTGGTGCTGGAGCAGGTCGATGCGATCCGTCTGGAGCCGCCGCAGCGACGCCTCGACGGCGGTCACCACGTAGGCGGGCGAGCCGCGACGCTCCTCGCCGTCCCCCATCGGCTTGCCGAACTTCGTCGCGAGGACGATCCCGTCCCGCCGCGCGCCCAGGGCGCGGCCGAGCAGCAGCTCGCTGCCGCCCTGGTTGCCGTAGATGTCGGCGGTGTCGAAGAAGGTGACGCCCGCCTCGAGCGCCGCGTCGACCACGGCTCGGGTCGCGGCCTCGTCGATCCGCCCGCCGAAGTTGTTGCACCCGAGCCCGACGACCGAGACCTCGAGCTGCCCGAGCGCGCGCGTGTCCATTCCAGGACACTACCGGGCGGCCCATGCGCTACTGGGAGGACATCCATGTCGGCGACGTCTTCGAGTTCGGCCCGGTCGAGGTGCGCGAGGACGAGGTGATCGCCTTCGCGTCGGCGTACGACCCGCAGCCCTTCCACGTCGACGTGGAGGCGGCCGCCGCGGGGCCGTTCGGCGGGCTGATCGCGAGCGGCTGGCACACCGCGAGCCTCTTCATGGGCATGTACGTGCGCGGCCTGCTGCACGACACGGTCTCGATGGGCTCGCCCGGCGTCGAGCAGCTGCGCTGGCTCGTGCCGGTGCGGCCGGGAGACGAGCTGAGCGCGCGCGTCCGCGTCGTCGACTCGCGCCCCTCGTCGAAGAACCCGCGCCGCGGCACGATCGTCTCGGAGTGCGAGGTGCTCAACCAGCGAGGCGAGGTGGTGATGACGCTGACCGCCCGCGGCCTGTTCGGCCGCAGGGAGCCGGCCGCCTGAACGACGGCCGCCGCGCGGAGACGAGAGCCGCCTCGAGGCGCTGCTCGTCTAGCGCCAGGTCTGCTCGAGCACGCGCAGCCAGTTGCCGTGCGTGATCTTGGCGACGTCCGCGTCGTCGAAGCCCCCCGCCCGCAGCGCCGCGGCCACCTTCGGGAAGCCGGCGATCCCGTCGATCTCGTCCGGGACGCTCGCGCCGTCGAAGTCCGACCCGAGCGCGACGTGGTCGATGCCCATGCGCTCGGCCAGGTAGGCGGCGTGCCGGACGATCTCGTCGATCGAGGTGTCCAGCACCTTCTCGCCGTCGGCGCGGAGGAAGTTGACCGCGAAGTTCACGCCGACGACCCCGCCCGAGTCGCGGATCGCGTCGAGCTGCTCGTCGGTGAGGTTGCGCGACGACGCGCACAGGGCGTGTGCGTTCGAGTGGGTGGCGACGAGCGGCGCGTCGCTGAGCCGGGCGACGTCCCAGAACGCGGCTTCGTTCAGGTGCGAGAGATCGACGAGCAGCCCGAGCCGGTTGCAGGCCCGCACGAGCTCCCGCCCGGCGGCGGTCAGGCCCGGGCCGGTGTCGGGCGACGACGGGAACCGGAACGGGACGCCCTCGGCGAACGCGTTCGGACGCGACCAGACGAGCCCGATCGAGCGGAGCCCGCGCTCGACCCATAGGTCGAGGTTCGACAGGTCGGGCGCGATCGGCTCGGCGCCCTCGAGGTGGACGATCGCGCCGACACGGCCCGGCTGGAAGTCGGCCGCGCTCTGCGCGAGCTCGACCGGCAGCCCGAGCAACGTCTCGTAGAGCTCGTCTGCGATCCGGGCCGCCTCCTCGTAGGGAATCGGATCGGGCAGCGGCAACGAGTACGGCACCGCTCCCGGCTCGAGGATGTGCTCGGACGGGACGTAGAGCGCGAAGAAGCCGCCTGCGAAATCCGCCTCGTCCGCCCGCTCGAGGAGCACGTGCGTCGGCTCCTCCCCGCGCCAGCGGCGCAGCACGAGGTCGTTGTGGCCGTCGATGATCACCGGCGCATCGTACGGACCGCGTATGTCAGGCTTTTCGTCCCGTGACCGAAATCCCGCTTCGCGTCGTCATCTGCGAGGACGATCCCGGCTTGGCCGAGCTCATCGACCGGGTCCTCGACGAGGACGGGCGGTTCGTGGTCGTCGGACGCGCCGCGGACGGCGACGAGGTCGTGCACGTCGTGGAGCGCGAGGCGCCCGACATCGTCCTGATGGACATCGGCCTGCCCGGGCGCGACGGGATCGCCGCGACCCGCTCGATCCGCGCCCGCGACGCCGGTCAGCACGTCGTCATCTACACCGGCTCGGACGAGTACTCCAACGTCGCGCGCGCCCTCGAGGCGGGCGCCGCCGGCTTCCTGCACAAGGACGCGCTGACCTCGCCCGATCTCGGCGACGCGCTGCACGTGCTGCATACGAACTACCGGGCCGCGGTGCCCGATCCCGAGCAGGGCTGAAGCCCGCTTTACAAACGCCCGCCACACTGGCGCGTGATGCGGCTCCCGCGCCCGGGCCAGTGGCCCCTGATCGCGCTCCTCGCCGGAAGCACAGTCGTCTTCGGCGTCCTGCTCTGGTGGCTCCTGTTCCACCACGACTCGCCGCGCCACGCCGCGCCACCACCTCCGCCGGCGACGACCTCCCCACCTCCCGCCACGACGACCGCGCCTGCGACGACGACCCCACCGGCGCCGACGACCACACCGCCCACGACCACGGCGCCGCCCCCGACGACGACGGCTCCGGCGGCGCCGACCCCGGTCGCGTTCTCCTGGGACGACGCCGGCGGGCTGGTCTACCACCCGTCGGAGATCGACCCGCAGTGGCTCGGTCGGCAGATGCGCGCGGCCGGGTTCGGCTGGGTGGCGGTCTTCCTCGGCGACGGGCCGTCGCTCGCCGCGCCCGATGCGGGCTGGATCTACCGCTTCCAGCTCGCGAGCGGGCTCCCCGTCGGCGGCTGGAGCGTGCTGCGCGACGACCCCGCGGGCGAGGCGACGGCCGCGGCGAGCCTCGTCTCCGCGAGCGGCCTGTCCTTCTACATCGCAGATGCCGAGGCGGAGTACGCGTACACCGACGTGAACGGCCAGAGCGGCGACAGTGTGCAGTACGAGCGGTCGCAGGCCTTCGTCTCGACGTTCCGCGCGCTCGAGCCGACCCTGCCCGCCGGCCTGTCCTCGTACTGCCGCCCCGACCAGCACGACCTGGACTGGGCGACGTGGGCGAAGGCGGGGTTCGTCTTCCTGCCCCAGGCCTACACGAACGACTTCGGGGGCGCCGCGACCCCGACCTCGTGCGTCGACGGCGCCGCCGGGTTCTTCCCCCGCGCCGACGTGCACCCGACGATCGGGAGCTACTTCGGCTCGCTCGGCGCGGTGCCGCCGTCGACGTCGATCGCCGACCTGCACGCCGCCGGCACGAAGGGGTTCTCGATCTTCCCGGCCGAGGTCAACACGACGGCCGACGACTGGGCCGCCTACGGCCGCGGGATCGCGACGCTCGGCATCGCCACCCCGGCAGGCTGACCGCCCCTAGGCGTCCCATGGGCTGGGCCGGCCGCTGCCGGGCAGGCAGCAGTCGGGCGCGCACGTGTCGTGGCTCGGACCGAAGCGACCGAGCGCTCGCCGCGGCACGTCGCTCGACAGGCGTTCCTGGACGAGCTCGCGGATCGCGGCGACGAACGCCGGGTGCGTTCCGGCCGTCCCGGCGCGCGCCAGGCGCAGGCCGAGCCGCTCGGCCGTCGCGCGCGCCTCGACGTCGAGGTCGTACAGCACCTCGAGGTGGTCCGAGACGAAGCCGATCGGCGACACGACGACGGCGCGCACGCCGCGCGCGGCGACCTCCTCGAGGTGGTCGTTCACGTCCGGCTCGAGCCAGGGCACCTGCGGCGGGCCGCTGCGGCTCTGGTACGCGACGGCGAAGTCGGCGATGCCCGTCGCGTCTGCCACGAGCCGCGCGGTCTCGCGCAGCTGCGCCTCGTACGCGCAGTTGCGGGCCATCGCCGCGGGGATCGAGTGGGCGGTGAACGCCACGTGCACCTCGTCCGGGTCCACCTCCAGCTCGGCGAGTGCGTCGCGCACGCGATCGACGTTCGCCTCGACGAAGCCCGGGTGGTTGTAGACCATCCGCAGGCGCGGCGCCTCGGGCGCGTCCGGGCCGACCGCCTGCTGCGCCTCGAAGAGGTTCTCGCGGTACTGGCGGCAGCCGGAGTACGAGCTGAACGCCGACGTGAAGAAGGCGAGCGCGCGGCGGACGCCGTCGTCGCGCATCTCGCGCAGCGTGTCGACGAGGAACGGGCGCCAGTTGCGGTTGCCGAAGTACACCGGCAGGTCGATGCCGTGCGCGCGCAACTCGGCCTCGAGCGCGGCGATCAGCTCGCGGTTCTGCTCGTTGATCGGGCTCACCCCGCCGAACCGCTGGTAGTGCTCGGCCACCTCGAGCAGCCGCTCGCGCGGGACTCCGCGCCCGCGCGTCACGTTCTCGAGGAACGGCATCACGTCGTCCGGCCCCTCCGGGCCGCCGAAGGAGACGACGACGACGGCGTCGACCCGATCGTCCGGGAAGCGGCTGACGGCTCGGTCGGCGGGCGGCTTGCGGTCCGTGATCGGCGTCGCCATCGACGCCCATGGTGCCTACCGGGCCGCGACGGCCGTCAGGGGGTCCGGTGCGAGGCGGTGACCCGCGCCAGGCGCTCGAGCGCCGACTCGGACCGCCCGCAGCGGCCGCAGAAGATCCTCACCCGCATGTCGTCGTCCAGGCGCCGGATCCAGTAGTGACCGCGCCGGGAGCAGCGCAGCCTGCGCCGCACCGCCCGCACCTTCGAGCCCAGGGCCAATCTCGTCCACCTCCGCCGCAGTTGCCTTCTTCCTACCGGCGTCGGCGGTCGGTTCCTTACCCTCGTCGCGACGCGAGCGCTCAGCCAGGAGTGGTCGCCGCCTGCGCGAGCCGCCGCTGGAACCGGCGGGCGAACGGCAGGACCGCGGCCGCCGGCAGGAGCGCGAGCCAGAGGTTGAACAGCCGGTACGCGATCACGCCCGACGCCGCGGCCGCGAACGGGACGTGGAACCACGTGAGCACCCACGCGAGCAGGATCTCCACGACGCCCGGGCCGCCGAGCGGCAGCGACCGCCGCGTGAGCGCCCAGCCGGTGCCGTAGGCGAGCACGAGGACCGGCACCGAGAGGCGGACGTCGAACACCCGCAGCGCGGCCCAGAGCGTGAGCAGGTCGCCCGTCCAGTAGAGCGCCGCGCCGACGAAGGCGTAGCCGTAGCGGAACGGGTCGAGCAGGAGCTCCCGCAGGATCGTCAGCGAGGCCACCGCGTGGCCGAAGCCGCGGCGGATCCGCCCGTCGCCCGCCGACACGTCCGCCCAGTCCTGGTTCCGCGGCGAGGTGATCCAGGCGGCGGCGAGCACGCCGGGGACGACTGCGAGCCACGGCAGCGCGATGTCCGGCTCGACCTTGCCGCCGATCCCGAGGACGAGGAGCACGCCGACCACGGCGACCGCCGGTGCCAGCACCGCGTACTCGAGCGCGCTCAGGGCGAGCACGCGGCAGAGCGCCCCGCGTGGGGTCATCCCCGCCTCGCGCAGCGTCACCCGGTCGATCGAGAAGCCGCCGCCCGCGTTCGCGGTGAAGATCGGCGCGAAGCCGATGCTGACGATCATGAACGACAGCGGCAAATCCAGCGAGACGCCGCGGTCGACGCGGGCGACCGCCTTCAGCGCGAGCGTGTAGCCGACGTACGCGACGAGCTGGCCGCAGGCGCAGAGTGCGAACCACTCGGCGTTCTCGACGGCGAGGGCGTGCCAGATGCGCGGCCACCCGACCCAGTACACGAGCCCGGCGGCCGCGCCGACCTCGAGGACGAGCGACACCGCCAGTGCGAGGATCGGATGCGCCGACTCGTCGAGCCAGACCTGGATCAGCGACTTCGGCTTGGCCTCGTCGTTCGTCACGTGTGGCACCGAGTACCCGCCGGCGGCCGTAACAATTCCCGCCCTTCCTCGCATCTCCCTGAGGACAACGACGGGAGGTGACGGATGACGGTCATGAGCTGCCGGTGAGAAGCGACGCGAGACTGCTACGGGAGGCGCGCACCGATCCCGGGGCGTTCCGCGAGCTCTACGAGCGCTACGCCCGCCGCGTGCACGGGTTCCACCTGCGGCGGACGCGCGACCCGGACGCCGCGCACGACCTGACCGCGGAGACGTTCGCGCAGGCCTGGCTCGCCCGCACGCGCTTCCGCGACGAGGCGGGCGGCTCGGCGGGGCCGTGGCTGTACGGGATCGCCCGCCACGTCCTGCTCGCGTCGGTGCGGAAGCAGGCCCTCGAGCGGTCGGCGACCGAGCGGCTCGGCGTGTTCGACCGGCTCGACCGCGAGCCGAGCGAGGCGCAGCCCGACGAGAGCTGGCTCGACGGCCTCGACGAGGCCCTCGGCGACCTGCCGGACGGCCAGCGCAAGGCGATCGAGCTGCGCGTCGTCGCCGACCTTGCCTACGACGACGTCGCCGAGCGCCTCGGCACCACGCCCCGCGCCGCCCGGGTCCGCGTCTCCCGCGGCCTGGCGGCGCTCCGCGAACGGATCACGAACCCATTGGAGGCAACGAGATGACCGAGTCCACTCCCCTTCTGGCCGCGCTCGGCGACGCGCTCGAGGCGTCGGCGGCCGCCGACCTGGCCTCGTCGCGCGCGCGGCTCCCGCGCCGCCGCTCGCGCCGGCTGGTGGCGCTCGTCGCCGTCGCGGCGGCCGCGGTCGTGAGCGGCGCCAGTTTCGCCGCGGTCGAGCTGACGAGCAACGAGGAGGTCGCCGCGAGCCTCCCCGCCGGCTCGCTGTGGCTCGCCGGCACCGAGCCGTCCTGCACGACGGTCACGCAGGACGTCGAGTACCACTGCGTCCTCGGCAAGGCGCCGGCGAACGCGATCAGCGACTGGAAGGGCACGGTCGAGCCGACGGTCGACGCGACGAAGCACGTCAACGGCGGCTGCCGCTCGCTCGCCAGCGACGGCCGCGAGTGGGAGTGCTACCTCGGCCAGGCCGCCGTCGACCAGCAGATCGTCAGCGCCGGCTTCCTCGGCCAGGAGGTGACCGGCCCGGGCGTCGGCTGAGGGCCGGCTTCGACACGTTCGAGGGGGGCTACGTCCGGGACGGAGAGCGCAGCGCCGAGCGGCGGCCGCCGGCCGCAGCTTGGCGCTCCTTCTCGGGACTCGCACAATCGCGGAGCGGCTGGTCGGGCGCCTCGAACACGGCTCTCGACTCCGGAGCAGCCGCTCGCCAGCCGCTTCCGGCCGTCCTTCGACGAAACGCTCGACGTGCGTTCGTCGGCGGTCTCTCACTCCCTGGCGACCGGCGGTTGCCGGACGGTCCAGGCCGTCCGGCGTGTTGCCGTCACCGAACGCAAAAGGCCCGCATTCGCGGGCCTTTTGCCTCAAGCGGATGATGGGACTCGAACCCACGACCTTCTGCATGGCAAGCAGACGCTCTAGCCAACTGAGCTACATCCGCGGGAGGTCGCAGTATAACCCCGACTCACTCGAGCTCGCCGTCGAGGGCTTCGTTGACGAGCCGGTCGGCCAGGACGTTGTGGGCTCGGCGGACGTGGCGGTACTCGACCCTGCCGACGCGGCGGGCGTTCGACCTCGCCTCGTCGGCGAGATCGCGCAGGGCGCCGTTCTTGATCTTGTACTCGCCGCGCATCTGCTTGACCATCAGCTCCGAGTCGGAAACCACCTCGAGCTCGGTGATGCCCAGCTCGGCGGCCTTGGCGAGCCCGGCGACGAGGCCGCTGTACTCGGCGACGTTGTTCGTCGCGACGCCGATCGTCTGGCCGAGGAACGCGATCGGGTCGCCGGTCTCGTCCTCCAGCACGTAGGCGTACGCGGCGGGGCCGGGGTTGCCGCGGGCGCCGCCGTCGGTGAACAGCCGCGCCTTCACGCCTCGACCAGCTCGTAGACGTCGAACGCCGGCTCCTCGTACGGGTGCGCGGCGCGCAGGGCCGCGACGACCTCGCGCTGGCGCTCGGCCGGGAACACCGTCTCGAGGCGCAGCTCGGGCACGCGCTCCTCGCGGCCCGCCTCGCCGATCGCCGGGTCGGCGCCCTCGCCGCCGAGGAACGTCCCCGTGCCCTCGGCGTACCACGAGCAGCGCTCGTAGGCCCCGATCCGGCCCGCGCCGGCGGCGAAGACGGCGTCGCGCACCGCGTCGAGCGCGTCCGCGGGGACGAAGACCACGAGCTTCCGGTTCATCGTTTGAGAGCCTAGTGGCCGGGAACGGCTCCCCCATGCCCACACTGCACGTACAGCCGCGCGACACGCCGGCCGAGCGCGACGGGACGCAGCTGGAGCTCGAGGTCGACGAGCGCATGGTCGTCGACGTCGCCACGATCGAGGACTGGGTGGCGCCGCGTTCCACGTGGAGCCTCGTCCTCCGCGAGGGCCACGAGTTCGGGCGGCCGAACAACGTCGAGGCCGTCCTGATGCTCGTGGACGGCAACCAGACGTCGTCGCTGACGTTCCGGCTCGAGCAGCTCGACTCCGCCGAGGCGGCGCAGGACGAGCTCCTGCTCCGCTTCGAGGAGCACGAGGGGATCGCGAAGACCGCTCGCTGCACGGCGAACGGCCTCGACGTCGAGCTGTTCCACATCGTCGGGTATTAGCGCACATCCAGGGGAGCCATCCTCTCGAGGCCCGGCGCACGCCGGGCCTCGGGCTCTCACCCGCGTCGCTACTGGTTGTCGATCTGGGCGCGCTGGAGCTTGCCGGAGAAGTCGACGTAGACCGACTTCCACTCGGTGAAGACGTCCAGGGCCGCCTGGCCGGCCTCGCGGTGGCCGTTGCCCGTCTGCTTCATGCCGCCGAACGGGAGGTGCACCTCGGCGCCCGTGGTGCCCGCGTTGACGTACGTGATGCCGGTCTGGAGGTCGCGCATCGCGGCGAACGCCTTGTTCACGTCACGCGTGAAGATCGACGACGACAGCCCGTACTCGACGCCGTTGGCGGCGCGGACGGCGTCCTCGAACGAGTCGACCGGGATCAGCGCCGTCGTCGGCCCGAAGATCTCTTCGCGCGCGATCCGCATCTCCGGCTCGACGTCCGCGAAGACCGTCGGCCGGTAGTAGAAGCCTTGGCCGTCGACGCGCTCCCCGCCGGTGAGCAGCTTCGCGCCCTCGTCCTGCCCGATGCCCGTGTACGAGTGGATCTTCTCGACGGCCGCCTCGTTGATCACCGGGCCGATGTCGACGCCGTCCTCCCAGGGCGGGCCGATCGTCAGCGCCTCCGCGCGCGCGACGAGACGCTTCTGCAGCTCGCCGTAGACGCCCCGGTGGACGATCACCCGCGACGCGGCGGTACAGCGCTGGCCGGCCGTGCCGAACGCCGACCAGACGATGCCGTCGACCGCGAGGTCGAGGTCGGCGTCGTCCATGACGATGATCGCGTTCTTGCCGCCCAGCTCGAGGTGGACGTGCTTGAGCCGGTCGGCGGCGCCCTTGGTGACGAGCACGCCGGTCTCGCGCGAGCCGGTGAACGAGATGATCGGCACGTCGGGATGGCGCACGAGCGCGTCGCCCGCCTCCTCGCCGTAGCCGTGCACGACCTGGACGACGCCCTCGGGCAGCCCCGCCTCGTGGAGCAGGTCGACGAAGCGCTGCGCGAGCAGCGGCGTGTCCTCGGCGGGCTTGAGGACGACCGTGTTGCCGCACACGAGCGCCGGCGTCAGCTTCCACGCCGGGATGGCGATCGGGAAGTTCCACGGTGTGATCGCGCCGACGACGCCGACCGGCATCCGGACGCTCATCATGAACTTGTCGCGGAGCTCCGAGGGCGTCGTCTGGCCGAAGAGCCGCCGGCCCTCGCCGCCCATGTAGTAGCTCATGTCGATCGCTTCCTGGACGTCGCCGCCGGCCTCGGCCTTCACCTTCCCCATCTCGCGCGTCATCAGGTCGGAGAGCTCCGGCTTGTGCGCCTCGAGCAGCTGGGCGAAGCGGAAGAGGATGTTCCCGCGCTCGGGCGCGGGCACGAGCCGCCAGTCCTCCCAGGCGGCCTTCGCCGTCGCGACGGCGCGGTCGACGTCGTCCGCGCCGGAGCGCGGGAACGACTCGATCAGCTCGCCGGTCGAGGGATTGAGCGAGTCGAAGGTCGCAGTCGCCATGCCGGCGACGGTACCAACGCGCGCGACGCTGCGGCACGCCTACCTCTCGTACCTGGTACGGGGTCGCGCCACGGACCGGACTAGGCTGCGGCCATGCTGGCACGCTCGGTGTGGTTCCGCGTCGCCGTCGGCGCGGCCTTCCTCGTGCTCGGGGTCGTCAAGCTGCTCGTCCGCTGACGACGCCGCAGCGGCGCGGCTTCTCCGAGCGGGTACTAGGCCGCGTCGGTGTCCGGGAACGTCCCGGGGAACCGCGGGCGCCGCCGGTCGCGCTGCTTGCGCCGCTCTGCGAACTCGCCGGCGTCCCCCTGCCGGCGGTCGGGACCCTGGCGGCGGTCGACGATGACCGTCACGTTCGGGTTGTCGGCGTAGTACGCGACCAGCTTGTCGTACAGCTGCTCTTCGAGCTCACGGGGGATGACGCAGTAGATCACTGCGTCTCACTATAGGAACCCGGCCGGAAGTTGCTAGATCCGGCGCTCAGATCCGCGCGATGTCCGGAACGATGCGCCCGTCGTCGTCCAGATGGGCGTTCCAGTCGGTCGTGGCGCCCTCGAGCTCGCTCGGGTCGTGCCCGCGCTCCTCCAGCCGCACCGGGTTGTCCGAGTCCGGCGTGACGCGGTACTGGTACCAGGAGATGTCCCAGGCGATCGTGATGATCACCTCGGCGTTGACGCCCGAGAGCGGCACCACCGAGGCGCGCGGCTCGCCGAGCGACTTCGCGATCCCGCCGACCGTGCGGCGGTACTGCGACGCGTTGAAGAGGTCGGCCGCCTCGACGAGCGCCAGCTCGGCCTCGGACAGCCGTCGCAGGATCGGCTCGGGCGCGACGGTCTCCCCTCCCGCCCGCGGCCGCGTCTTCAGGAGGCCGCCGAACGCGAACCCGCGCCGGCGCCGCTCGTGCGGCACCGTGGGCGTCGTCGGCGCCCCTTCCTTGATCCAGCCGTGCTCGACGGCCGTGTCCTGGCAGAGCGGACAGACGTCCACGTAGCTGCCATCGCCGTGCGGCGAGTAGCGGACCGAGCGCTCGCCCATCAGCAGCGTGCGCTCGCAGATCGCGCAGATCCGCTCGACTGTGGCCCGCGTGACACGCGTCATCGCTTTCACGGTAGCGATTCGGCGCCTGAGCAGGCAATCCTCGGTCCTGGCGACCTAGGCCGGGACGGCCTCCTGCGCCTTCTTCGCCGACTCGACGAGCTTCTGCGCGATGTGGGCCGGGACCTCCTCGTAGCGCAGGAACTGCATGTGGTAGTCGCCGCGCCCGCCGGTCAGCGACGTCAGCGCCTGCGAGTACGTCAGCACCTCGGCCATCGGCACCTCGGCGCGGATCGTCGTCAGCCCGCCCTTCGGCTCCATGCCGTGCAGGCGGCCGCGACGCGAGTTGAGGTCGCCGTTGACCGCGCCCACGCACTCGTCCGGCACGGTCACCTCGAGCTCCATGATCGGCTCCAGGAGCGTCGGCTGGGCCTTCTCGTAGGCGGTCCGGAAGGCCATCGAGCCGGCGATCTTGAACGCCATCTCCGAGGAGTCGACGGTGTGGTAGCTGCCGTCGACGAGCGTGACGCGCACGCCCTGCACCGGCGCGCCGGCGAGCTCGCCGTGCTGGAGCGCCTCCTGGATGCCCTTGTCGACGGCCGGCCGGAACCCCTGCGGGATGACGCCGCCGACGATCTTGTCCACGAACTCGTACCCGACGTGCCCCTCGATCGGCTCGATGACGATGTGGCAGTCGCCGAACTGGCCGCGCCCGCCGGTCTGCTTCTTGTAGCGCCCCTGCGCGCGCGCCTGCGCCTTGATCGTCTCCACGTACGGCACGCGCGGCTGGTGCAGCTCCATCTCGACGCCGAACCGCCGCTTGGCTCGCTCGACCGCCACCTCGACGTGCACCTGGCTCATGCCCGCGAGCAGCTCCTCCCCGGTCTGCGCGTCCCGGCGCAGGCGAAGCGTCGGATCCTCCTCCGCGAGCCGCCGCAGCGCCTGCGCGACCTTGTCCTCGTCGCCCTTCGTCTTGGCGGTCACCGCGAAGCTCATCACCGGCTCGGGGAAGCCGAGCGCCGGCGGCTCGAGATCGTGCTCGGCGTCGACGAGCACGTCGCCCGTCTGCACGTCCTTCAGCTTCGCGACGGCGCCGATGTCGCCCGCGCCGAAGCCGTCGGAGCGTTCGTGCTCCTTCCCCTGGAGCGTCATCAGGCTCCCGAGCCGCTCCTTCGAGTGGTCGCGGTGGTTGACCAGCGTGGTGTCCGGGTGCACCTCGCCCGCGTACACCCGGAAGCACGAGATGCGGCCGGCGAACGGGTCGGCGACGGTCTTGAAGACGAAGGCGGCGACGTTCGCGTCGGTCTCGATCGGCGAGCCCTTCTTGGCGGGGCTCGGCACGCCCTCGACGAGCAGGTCGAGCAGCGCGTGCGTGCCCAGGTTCTTCGTCGCGACGCCGCAGGCGACCGGGTAGATCTCGTCGCGCGTGACCGCGTTCTTCAGCGCGGCGGCGATGTCGGCGGTGGGGATCTCCTCTCCGGCCAGGTAGCGCTCCATCAGCGCCTCGTCCGTCTCGACCACGGCGTCGAGGAGCTGCGTGCGGAAGCGCGCCACCTCGTCAGCCAGGTCGTCGGGGATCGCGACGGGATCGCCCTCGCGCTCGCCCGACGGATCCATGTACGCGCAGTTGTGCAGCAGGTCGACGATGCCCCGCAGCTCGTGCTCGCTGCCGATCGGGAGCTGGATGGCGACGCAGCGCGGCGAGAGCTGCTCCTGCACCGCGCCGAGGACGCGGTGGAAGTCGGCGCGCTCGCGGTCGAGCATGTTCACGAAGACGACGCGCGAGAGGCCGAGCTCCTCGGCGCGGTTCCAGACGCGCGAGGTGTTGACCTCGACGCCCATGACGCCCGACACGACGACGATCGCGCCCTCCACGACCCGCAGCGCGGCGACGGTGTCGGCCTGGAAGCCGGAGTCGCCGGGCGTGTCGATCAGGTTGATCTTGCGGCCCTGCCACTCGAGCGAGCAGAGCGACGCGGCCAGCGACATCTGGCGCTTGTGCTCGTCCTCCTCCCAGTCGCAGACCGTGGTGCCCGCCTCGATCGTGCCGAGCCGGTTCGTCCGCCCCGCCTGGAAGAGCATCGCCTCCGCGAGCGAGGTCTTGCCCGTCCCGCGATGGCCGACGACGGCGACGTTGCGGATCTTCCCGGGCTCCATGGGCACGACCTCCTGCTGACGCGGACGGGTATGTGCCGTAAATCCTATGCCGTCGAGCGCTGCGTGGTGCCCTCCGCCGGCGGCGCCGGGAGGGCCCGGTCGAGGCGGTGGAGGCCGCAGAGCGCCACCGACCCGACCGCCAGTCCGACAAGCGTGAGCAGCCAGCCCTCGCCACGGTCTGTGCCGACGAGCAGGACGTGCGCCGTCGCGCCGACCCACACCGGAATCGTCAGGTAGTGCGCCCGGCGCCACACCCGATGGGGGATCCGGCGGCGGAGCGCGTTCGTCGCCGCGACCGCGGCCAGGAGCTCGGCCGAGACGACGCCGAGCCCGACCCCGACCGGGCGGTAGCCGGCCGTGAACGGGACGAGCTCCTGGCCGAGCGAGAAGGGCACGACGCGGTCGAGCAGCAGCGCGCCGCCGTGGACGACCACGAACGTCCCGGTGAGCAGCGAGAGCGTGCGGTGCAGCTCCTCGACCGCGAACCGCGGCCAGGCGAACCGCGCGCGCCCGGCGAGCAGGAACCCGAGCGCGACCGAGGCCGACAGCAGGCAGAACGCGACGATGCCGCCGGCGCGCGCCGCGTACCAGGCCGCGCCGCTCACGCGGCGAGCTCCAGCGGGATCCCGAGCGACTGGCGCCACGCCTCGTTGACGACGACGCGGCCGCCGCGGGTGACGAAGCGGCCGGCGAGCCCGCGCCGGTCGAGCCACGCGGGGCCGGCCGGGCCGAGCAGGAGCGCCGCCTTGGCGGCGACGTCCGCCGCCAGGCACGACCCGGCGACCGCGCTCACGTCCCGCCAGGGGGAGTCGGCCGGACGGCCGGTCGCCGGGTCGATCAGGTGGTGCCGCTCGGCTCCGCCGCGGCGCCAGCGGCGCACGGCGACGCTGCTGGTCGCGAGCCCGCCGCCCGTGAGGACGATCGTCTCGCCGCCGGGCAGGCCGACGCGCACCGGAACGGTCGTGGCGATGTCGCCGCCTGCCGAGACCCAGCCGCCTCCCGCCTCCGCGAGCGCGTCGTCCACGGTCTTGCCCTTGACCACGCCGTTCAGGTCGAGGAGGACGCGTTCGCCGCGCACGAGCAGGCGGCCGCGCAGGGAGAGCGAGCGGAACGAGGGCACGGCCGGCGCCGGGACGTCGGGCCGGTCGCCGGGCAGCTCGTCGAAGTCGCGGTCGTAGCCGGCGGCGAGCACGGCGCCGCCGACCGCGGGCGTCACCAGCCCCGCCGTCGCCCGGGCCGCGGCGAGCGCGACGCCGAGCATGTCGGCGAACGGCGCGCTGACGCACACCACCGCGGACCGGGTCGCGTTGACCGCGTTCAGCTCCGACCGGACGCGGAAGCGGCTGAAGCGCGCGTCGCGATCCTCGAAGCGTTGGCGGACGGCAGCGGCGTCGTCGACCTCGCAGGCGACGTCGCAGCCCATCGAGCGAAACGTGTCCATCACGAACCTCCCGTCTGCAGTTGGGGCGAGCCTGCGCCGGGGCCGAAGGAGCCCGAGCCGGACCCGAACGATCCGTCGTCGTCCTGCGTCTGCAGCCGGTCGCCGGTCGCGGGCTGGGTCGACGCCTGCGCCGGATGGGCCGCCTTGACCGCGAGGAGGAGCGCGACGAAGGCGGCCGCCGACCCGGCGCAGGCGACGAGCTGGGCCGTCCGAAGGCGCTGGCGGGCGAGCTCGAGACGCGTCGGCTGTTCCATGGCGACCATGGAACCGGCGCCGCCTAATGCGCACCTTCGGCGTTCCTGTGACTTCGCTAGGAGCGAACCGTGGCGAGCCGCGACTTGAGCCGCAGGATCGCCTTCGTGTGGAGCTGCGAGACGCGCGACTCGGTGACGCCGAGCACCTCGCCGATCTCGCGCAGGGTCAGCTCCTCGTAGTAGTAGAGCGTGATCACGAGCTTCTCGCGCTCGGGCAGGCGCGCGATCGCGTCGGCGAGCACCTCGCGCAGCTCGACCTCGTCGAGGACCTCGGCAGGCCGCGGCCCGCTCGTGTCCTCGATCGTGTCCATGAGCGAGATCTGGTCGCCCTCGCCGGACACCGACCAGAGCTCGTCGAGCGCGGCGATCGAGGAGCGGGAGATGTCGGTGAGCGACTCCTCGAGCTCCTCGACCGAGATGCCGACCTTGGCGGCGATCTCCTCGTCGTTCGGCGCGCGGCCGAGCTTCGACTCCAGCTCGGCGATCGCCCGCTCGATCTCGCGGGCACGCGAGCGCACCGACCGCGGCACCCAGTCGAGCGCGCGCAGCTCGTCGATGATCGCGCCCTTGATGCGCGCGATCGCGTACGTCTCGAACTTGATGTCCCGGGCCGGGTCGTAGCGCTCGATCGCCGCGATCAGCCCGAGCAGCCCGTACGACACGAGGTCGTTCTCGTCGACGTGGGCCGGCAGCCCCGAGCCGAGGCGCCCGGCGACGTACTTGACGAGCGGCGCGTACGTCAGGATCAGGCGGTCACGGACGGCCGCGTCGCCCGAGCGGCGGTATTCCAGCCACAGAGCCTGCGTGTCCTCCCCCGCCACGTGGGGAGAATACGCGCTAGCGCAGCGATTTCCTCATCGCCGTCCACGCGAGCGACCCCATCCAGAAGGCCAGGGCGGCCGCGCAGAAGGCGAGGACCCAGCGTCCCGCCGTCGCCGTCCACGCCGCGATCGCCAGGAAGGCGAGGGTGATGAGGGAGAAGAGCGCCGCGAGCGGCACGGCACGATGCTAGTCGGCGGCGTCCCGATCGCCAGCCGGGACCGGGGTACAATCGCGACACGCCGAGGGGCGTAGCTCAGTTGGTAGAGCGTCGGTCTCCAAAACCGAAAGTCGGGGGTTCGAGTCCCTCCGCCCCTGTTTCGCCGGAGGAGGATGCGACCCCCTCCTCCTCCGGGCTCGCCGCCTGAGACGCGGCGCTCGGCGGCGGCTCGTCGCGCCGGCGCCGTCCAGGGTCTCGGCCGGCGCGCGGTCAGCCTCCGTCCGCGCGGCTCGACGAGGCTTCTTCCGAGGCGGCGCGTGCGACACGGAGCAGTTGCGCCTCACCGTCCCTCAGTGCTCTCGGGCTGGCCTCGAGCGCCAGGACGAGCGCCCGGATCGCGCCGTCCTCGCGGACGACGAGGCGGCTCATGCGTGGATCGTGCAGCCCGCGGCTCATGGCCTCGGCGAGGACGAGCGCCGCGGCCGAGCCTGCGAGCGGCCCGACGGCGCTCCTCGCTCCGGCCCTGAGCGACCGGCAGATGCGACGTGCTTCGCCATTGCCGATCGTCGTCTCGACGTCGTTGATGACAATCACCACGGCGTGACGGAGGCTAGGAACCGCGCTGTCCGCGATCCAGCCGAGAAAGGCCGGGATGGCGCCCCACATCGGTCTAGTTGCCAGCGCTGGCGAGGACCGCGTCCGGGTCGACCTCGACCCGGACGCGCTGGGGCAGCGTGCGGGCGAAGGCGCGCAGCGCGTCGTGATCCTCGACCACACCGCGCACGGAGTAGACGTAGCCGTGGTTCCCGTCGCGCCAGTCGACGACCGTGCCGGGCGGGCGATTCAGGAACACGGCCTCGACCCCCGGCGCCTGCCCCAGCTCTTCGAGCCCCTCGACCGAGGTGACCGTCGCCGGCGCGTCGGGCGCGTGGACGTAGAAGAGGTACGCGACGCGGTCCAGCGGCAACGGCAGGGCGGGCGGCTCGAACGTGCCCGCCGCGACGTCGAGCGCGATGCGGAAGAGGTCGACCTCGCCCACCGACCCGAGCATCTCGGCCACACCGCCGCCGGGCCGGCCGTTGACCTCGATCAGCCGCGGCCCGGCGGGCGTCAGCTTGACCTCGGTGTGGAGCACGCCGCGCTCGACGCCGAGCGCCGCCACCGAGGCCTCGACGAGGGCGAGCACGTCGTTCTCCACCTCCGCCGGGAGCTCCGCGGGAATGAAGAACCCCGTCTCGCGGAAGGGCGCCACGGTCGGGAACCGCCCGTTCGTCGCCAGATGCACGACCCGGCGCTCGAAGACCACGCTCTCGACGGACAGGTACGAGGCGAAGTCGGGGTCGACGACCGCCGCATCCGGCAGGTACTCCTCGACCAGGACCGGATAGTCGCGCAGCTCTCCGCCCAGCACGGTGAGCGCCGAGCGCAGCCCGTCCTCGTCGGGGACGGCGAGCACGTTGCGGCTCCCCTGCCCCACGCACGGCTTGAGAACGGCCGGGTAGCGCACCTTGCGTGCGATGGCCGCGACCCCGCCGCCGCTCGCGGCGGCGGGAACGAGCCAGCGCTCCGGCACCGAGATGCCCGCCGCGGCGAGCGCCGACCGCTGGGCCGCCTTGTCGACGAGCCGCTCGGCGACCGCCGGCTCGGGGTACGGCAGGCCGAGCCGGGCGGCGAGGCGTGCGGTGGGGACGATCAGCTCGTCCGAGAACGTCGTGATCCCCGTCGGTCGCTCCCGGCCGAGCGCCGCCGCGGCGGCGGGCCCGTCCAGCCCGGCGACGTCGACCACGGGGCCGAGCCGCTGGAGCAGCCTGAGGAGGGGACCGAGCTCGGCCGTCGCCGAGTCGATCACCCACACCAGGTCGTGCCGGCCGGCCGCCGACTGCGTCAGCGCCATCGCGCTCGGCGAGTCCGCCCGGAAGGCGACGGCGATCCGGGATCGCCGAGCGCTCACACGCTCTTGCGGGCGGTCAGGGCCTGCGCGTTCAGCCTCAGGTTGCTGTGGTTGTTGACCATCACCAGGCCGCCGTGGCTGTCGCGCAGCAGGCGGTCGAGGCTCTGCGGCGAGTCGCGCCGGAACGTCGAGATGCCGCAGATGCCGAGCGCCTGGCTCGCGAGGCTCGCTGCGGTCTGCGAGGTCGCGACCTTGAGGCTGCGGGCGGCGATGAGCTGGCCGGGATCCTCGAGGTGCTCGCTGTCCGCCAGCGCCTCGTAGGTCTGGATCGCGCAGGCGACCATGCTCCGGGCCGCCTGGAGCTCCACCGCCAGCTCCGCCAGCCGGAAGGCGGACTGCGGGACGACGCCGATCGTGCGCCGCGCCTCGCGCCGCGCGTGCTCGTGCACGTGGCGGACCGCCCGCTCGGCCAACCCGAGCCACACCGAGCTGAGGAGGATCTGGCCGACGTGCAGCAGACCGCCGGCGGCGATGCGCGGGAACGGCACCGGGAAGATCGCGTCCTCGGGCCCGCTCGCCTGGAGCCTGAACCCGTTGCTGCAGGTGCCGCGCAGGCCGATCGTGTCCCAGCTCGACAGCGGCGTGAGCTCGATGTCGTCCCTGCGCGCCAGCACGAGCACCTGGTCGGTCTCCGGGCTCTCGGGCGCGCGCCGCGCCGTGGCCACGATCGCGTCCGCGTACTCGCCGTAGGAGATCGCGAGCGCCTCCTTGTCGAGCGTCCAGCGCCCGTCCGCATGGACGAGGGCGCACTTGCTGCGGCCAGGCTCGCTCCCGATCCCGACCTCGCTGTTCGCGTTCGCGATCAGGAGCTGGTCGTCGGCGAGATCGGACAGGAAGCCGCGGAGAGCGGGTGTCGTGCCGAAGCGCTCGAGGGCGACGACCTCGACCGAGTGCATCGCCAGCACGAGCGCGGCCGCCGAGCAGTTCAGGGCGAGCGCCCGGACGGCGGCGGCGACGGCGCCGATCCCGGCGCCGAAGCCGCCCAGCTCCTCCGGCAGCAGCGCGGAGAGCAGCCGCTCCTCCCTGAGGGCCGTCACGGCCTCGACCGGGAAGCGGGCCGCACGATCGACGTCGTCCGCGACCTCCGCCGCGACCTCCGAGCTGATGCGCCAGGCGATGCGCGCAAGAGGATCCCGCGCCTGCTCGGGCGGGGCGAGCAGGTCGAGCGACGGGCTTGGGGCGATGGTGAGGTTCATGCGGGCTCCTCGACGGATGGTGAGGTGAGAGAGACGGGCCGCGCCAGGCGCCGCCTGGGCGCCGCGGCACGGGCCGTCGCCGGCTGGACATGACGGGCGATGACGTGGGCGGCGATCGACTCCAGGGCGGCCTCCCGTCCCCGGACGCGGTCGGCGGAGTGGTCGAGCTGCTCCACCACCTCGAGCCTGAACCGCCCGGTGCGGCGGAGCCGTGGCAGGCCGACGAAGCGCCAGAAGAGGGTGTCGCGGAACGCCTGCGCGTTCTCCGGCGACGAGACGACGAGCACGTCGGCGCCCCGGCGGACGGCCGCAGCCAGGACGTGGGCGGGGCAGCGGCGGACGGCGACCTGGCGGACGAGGCGCCAGACCGCCTCCGCGACGCGCCGGTGGCGGCGGGCGAGCCGCCTCAGGGGCGCAGGAAGCACCCGCAGCGCCCGGCGGCGCTCGTCCCACAGCTCCGACGGCGGAGCCAGCCACTCGATGTCCAGGATCGGGTTGACGACGCACACGCCCCGCACCCGGGCGGCGAGCGCGCACTCGAGGGCGGAGTAGGCGCCCGAGCAGAGGCCGACGAGCACGACGGGCGCAGGCGCAAGCGCGTCCACGGCGTCGACGAGGTCGTCGAGCCACTCCTGGGCGTAGACGACGTCCCGCCGACGGCCGGGACGCGCCGGGCTGTCGCCCACCCCGCTCAGGTCGAGCCGCACCGAGCGCACGCCCTGCCGGGCCAGGCGCCGGGCGAGCCGCACCCAGCCCCGCGCGGGACCGAGGTGGCGCTCGTTCGCGACGTTGACGAACAGGACGACCGTGTCGGACACGAGCGTCTCCGGCTCGGTGACGATCCCGAACAGCCGGTTCGGCCCGAGGGCGACCGGGCGTTCGCCGCCTCCGCTCGCAGCCGGCTCGTCGACCGCCGGGACGGCCGTCGGCGCCGCGGCGACGCGGCTCAGCCAGGCTGCGACCCGCTCGACGGTGTCGTGCGGGACGGCCCCCTGCTCGACCGGGACGCCGATCAGCCGGTCCTGCCCGGTGGCCTCGGCCCATTCGACCTGGGCAGCGGTCAACGCGGCCCGCAGCGCCGACGGGAACGGACGGTCGGGTCGCACGAGCACGAGCGTGCTGGGGCTTCCGGGCGGGAGCTGCAGGGCGGGCAGGTTGGCCCGGATGTCGTCGACCGTGCGCTGCTCGTAGTAGAGGTCGGGCGCGTCGATCGCGCCGTTCGAGGAGTCGCCGCCCACCTGCGCGCTCAGGGAGCGCTGCTCGCGCAGGAACGACGAGCCCGACGCACAGGGATCCCAGAGGACGAGCGCGTGCAGCGGCAGCCGGGCGGCGGCGGCCGCGGCGAGGTTCGCCCCGAGCCGCATCCCCACGGCGCACAGAGTCGTCGTGCCCGCGGCGCGCATGACCTCCGCGCCGGCCGCGATGGTGCGGGTCCACGCCTCGACGCGATCCGGGTCGTTGACGTCCCCGGCCGAGTCGCCGGTGCCGTCGTAGTCGAGGAGGAGCGTCGAGAGCCCGAGGGCCTCGAGCCGGAGTGCGAGGTGCCGGAACGCGCGGTAGGCCGCGAGCGACTCGACGCCGATCGGCGGGCAGAGCAGCACCCCGGCGCCGGCCGGCCCCGCCGCCGGATGGCCGAGCCAGCCGAACTGGGGACGATCCGAGGCGCCGAACCACACCGGCCGGCCGTTCACAGCGCGAGCTCCTCGCGCACGAACCGGGGCCAGCCGTGGGGCGGTCCGTGCCGCCGGATCAGGGCCAGCGCGATGCGCTCGAGCCCGAAGCCGATGCACGCCGTGTGCGCCGGCTGCCCGTCGGCCTGGGCGAGGCCGAACGCCGCGCCGAAGTGATCCTCGTGGTAGTTGGCCGACGCGATCGCCGCGTCGCCGTCGATCTGCGCGACCAGCTCGACCTTGAGCCCGGCCTCGCGCTGCGCAGCCTCGAGGAGCCGCCCGGCGCGGCCGAAGAAGGGATCGGCGGCGTCGACGGTGGAGACGCTCAGGCCGAGTCCGGTGAGCAGCGCGCGGCCGCGCTCGACCCACTCGTCGCGGAACGCGAGGGCGCCCGCCGCGGACCCGACGTAGACGAACTCGTGCTGCCGGAAGCTCTGCATCCGCGCCGGGTCGGCGCTCGGCTCGTGCCGGAAGCACGTCCCCTCCACCTCGAGGCGCCGCCCGCCGGCGGGCACCGGGCCCCTCAGCGCCGGGTACAGCGCGTGGCACCCGGCGCTGCAGAGGACGAGTCCCGAGTCGGCGACACCGGACGTCCAGGTCTCGCCGCGACCGGCCTGGGCGAGCAGCGCGCGATGCTCCCGGTCGCCGCCGTCGAAGGTGCCGACCAGCCCCATGAGGTCCGGGAACGACCGGTGATAGCCGGTCCGCTCGAAGTCGGCGCGCGCCATCAGAGGCGGGGCATACAGGCACGGCTCCGCGGTGCCCGCGCCCGCGGACGTCACGGCGCCGGCCACCGCGCGGACGATCCGCTCGAAAGCCGCAGAGCGGAACGGGAGCCCCGGCGTCGACGTCTCGACGAGAAGCTCCGCCTCGGCCAGCTGCTCGCGCAGGCCTGCGGCGGCGGGCTCGACCACGGCGCCGGCGATGGCTAGTCCTCGATCCCCAGAGCGCCGAGGGCGGCGCGAATCGCGTCGATCGACTCGAAGGTGCTCTTCCGCAGCATCGTGTCGTCGAACTCGACGTCGAACTCCGCCTCGAGCGCGAGCATCACGTTCACGCTGGCGTGCGAGGTCAGTCCGCGCCGGTAGAGGTCGTCGTCGCCGGCGAGCTCGTCCACCGGGCACGGAAGGCCGCCGTACGTGGCGAGCACGGAGCGGATGACGTCAGTCGCGACCATCGCCCGGCTCCTCATCGCGGTCGAGTCGAGCGACCACGCTCGCCATCCCCACCCCCGCGCCGTGACTCAGGCTGAGCGCGAGCTCGACGATTCCCTGCTCGCGGGCGAGCTGCGACGCCGCACCGGTCAGCTCCAGCTCGCACCAGCCTCCCTCCCGGCGGACGACCTCGATCGAGCGCCAGTCCGGGCGCGCCGCCGTCGGGCGCAGCACCTTGATCGTCGCCTCCTTGGCCGCGAAGCGGGCCGCGAGGCCTGGTGCGGGGTCACCCGCGTCGAGCCCGCCGGCCGCGGCGATCTCGCCGGCGGTGTAGACCCGCTCGGCGTATCGCGCGCCGAACCGGGCGAGAGAGGCGCGCACCTCGTCGATCGCCTGCACGTCGGTTCCCACTCGAAGGGTGGAAGCTCGGCGCTGCTCGACGGGGTCGGCCCAACTGCATCGGTTCACGATCGACATCCCGGGTCGCAGCGTATGGTGGGCCGGGTGGGGCGCCGCCGTGCGCTGGTCCGGACTGGACCTGGACCTTCAGGTGGATAGGCGGCGGCGACCGCCGCCGATCAGAGCGGCTCGGCTCTCCCCGCCCGGGCGGCGCGGATGTGGCGCGACAGCGCCGCGTCGGACATCGCCGCAAGCCGCTTCGGCGCCACGATCCGCCAGGCGTCGAAGACGAGCTGGCGCAGCTCGCGCTTGTCGATCGCGTCCATGCGCACGACGAGCCACTGGTAGCGCATGTCCGCGGGGCTCGGGCGCACGAACTTCTCCGGGAAGGTCTGGAGCATCGCCTCGCGCTCCTCGCGCGGGAAGCCGAAGCCCATCAGCGTCTCGTCGCGCGAGAACGCGATGTACACGTACTGCTTCACGCGGAACTTGATCCGCTTGCGCACGAGCACCTCGTACGACCCGGGCAGCCAGGTCGCGAGGGCGCGGACGTCGTCGACCGTCACCACGGTCAGGCTCCGCGCAGGCGCAGCCGCTCCGTCGCCCGCGCCAGCGCGTCGGCGCCTTCGCGCCCGTGCTCGCGCAGCACCGCGCGCATCAGCATCGCCGCGTGGTAGTCGGAGGCGATCCGCGCGTTGGGCGGGAAACGGCCCTCGATGGTGCCCCAGACGTCGCCCCGTCCGAGCGCGACGAGCTCGTCGCGCAGCTCCGCGAGGCGGCGTGACCAGTGCGGTTCGCGGGGCACCGACCGATCGTACGCCCGACGGTCCGTAACCGGACATCGGCATCAGACGTTGTTCCCCTGAACCACCCTGACAGAGGAGTGACACACACATGCTGCTACTGGTCCTGCTCGCCCTGCTGACGCTGATCCTCTTCGGCGCCGGCTTCGCCATCCACCT
>DASZWI010000127.1:0-5551 GCA_035546715.1 Gaiellaceae bacterium
CCTCGATCCGGCTCTCGACCGCGACCACGAGGCGGGACGCTACCCGCTCCGGCTCAGACCGCTGCGACGGCGGGCTCGCCGCGCACGAAGACCAGGTCGCCCTGCTGGGCGTCGACCTTGACGGTGTCGCCCTCGGCGAAGTCGCCCTCGAGCAGCCGGAGAGCCAGCGGGTTCTCGAGCAGGCGCTGCACGGCCCGCTTCAGCGGCCGGGCGCCGTAGGCCGGATCCCAGCCGGCGTCGCCGATCGCCTGCTTGGCCGCGTCGGTCAGCTCGAGCTCGAGGCCCCGGTCGGCCAGCCGCGCCCGCAGGTGCTCCAGCTGGAGCTCGACGATCTCGCCCAGCTGCTCCCGCGACAGCGGCGCGAACTCGACGATCTCGTCGATCCGGTTCAGGAACTCGGGCCGGAAGTACTCGCGCATCGCCTCGGGGCTGCGGATGTTCGAGGTCATGATCAGCACCGCGTTGCGGAAGTCGACGGTGCGGCCCTGGCCGTCGGTGAGACGCCCGTCGTCGAGCACCTGGAGCAGGACGTCGAACACCTCGGCGTGCGCCTTCTCGATCTCGTCGAGCAGGACGACGGTGTACGGCCGCCGCCGCACCGCCTCGGTGAGCTGGCCGCCCTCGTCGTAGCCGACGTAGCCGGGCGGCGCGCCGATCAACCGCGCGACGGTGTGGCGCTCCTGGTACTCCGACATGTCGAGCCGCACCATCGCGCGCTCGTCGTCGAACATGAACTCGGCGAGCGCCCGTGCGAGCTCGGTCTTCCCCACGCCGGTCGGGCCGAGGAAGACGAACGAGCCGATCGGGCGGTTCGGGTCCTGCAGGCCCGTGCGCGCGCGCCGCAGCGCGTTCGCGACCGCGGACACCGCTTCGTCCTGGCCGACGACGCGCTCGTGCAGGCGCTCCTCCATGTGGACGAGCTTCTCCGTCTCGCCCTCGAGCAGCCGGTCGACCGGGATCCCCGTCCACCGCGCGACGACGACGGCGACGTCGTCCTCGTCGACCTCCTCCTTGACGAGGAGCTCGTCCTGCGGACGATCCGCCAGCACCTTCTCGAGCTCAGGGATCTCGCCGTAGCGGATCTCCGCAACCCGCTGCAGGTTGCCCTCGCGCTCGGCGCGCTCCGCCTCCATCCGAAGGTCGTCCATCCGCCGGGTCGCCTCCTTGATCCGTTCGAGCACCGCCTTCTCCCGCGCCCAACGAGCCGCCAGGGCGTCGCGGTGCTCCTTCGCCTCGGCGAGAGCCTTCTCGAGCGGATCGCGCGTAGCGGGATCCTCCTTCGCCATCGCCGCGAGCTCGATCTCGAGCTGCATCACGCGGCGGTTCGCCTCGTCGAGCTCGAGCGGGCTCGAGTCGATCTCGATCCGCAGGCGCGAGGCCGCCTCGTCGACCAGGTCGATCGCCTTGTCCGGCAGGAAGCGGTCGGCGATGTAGCGGTGGCTCAGCACCGCGGCGGCGACCAGAGCCGCGTCGCGGATGCGGACGCCGTGGTGCGCCTCGTAGCGCTCCTTCAGGCCGCGCAGGATCGCGATCGTGTCGGCCACCGACGGCTCGCCGACGAACACGGGCGCGAACCGGCGCTCGAGCGCGGCGTCCTTCTCGATGTGCTTGCGGAACTCGTCGAGCGTCGTCGCGCCCACACAGCGCAGCTCGCCGCGGGCCAGCATCGGCTTGAGCAGGTTCGCCGCGTCGACGGCTCCCTCGGCGGCGCCGGCCCCGACGATGGTGTGCAGCTCGTCGATGAAGAGGATGATCCGGCCCTCGCTCGACTTGATCTCGGTGAGCACGGCCTTCAGCCGCTCCTCGAACTCGCCGCGGTACTTCGAGCCGGCGAGCAGCGAGCCGATGTCGAGCGCCCACACACGCCGGTCCTTCAGGCCCTCCGGGACGTCGCCCGCGACGATGCGCTGGGCGAGGCCCTCGGCGATCGCCGTCTTGCCGACGCCCGGCTCCCCGATCAGCACCGGGTTGTTCTTCGTGCGGCGCGAGAGGATCTGGATGACGCGGCGGATCTCCTCGTCGCGGCCGATGACCGGGTCGAGCTTGCCGTCCTCGGCCGCCTCGGTGAGGTCGCGCCCGAACTTCTCGAGCGCCTGGTAGCTGCCCTCGGGATCCTGCGAGGTGACCCGCTGGCCGCCGCGCACCTTCCGGATCCACGCGAGGATCTCGTCGCGCGGCACGGGCTGGAGCGCGAGGAACAGGTGCTCGGTCGACACGTAGTCGTCCTCGAGCGCCTTGCGCTCGTCGTCGGCGCGGTCGAGCACGCGCGACAGCGCGCCCGACGCGCTGGGCTGGCCGGTCGCCCCGTGGACGGCCGGCAGCGCGGCGGCCTTCTGCTCCGCCTCCGCGCGCAGGCCCTGCCAGTCGGCGAACAGCTCCTGGTCGAGGAGCGCCAGCAGCAGGTGCTCGGGCGTCACCTCGGGGTTGCCACGGCGGCGCGCCAGCTCCTGTGCGGCGGCGACGGCCTCCTGGCTCTTGATCGTCAGCTTGTTGAAGTCCATGTGCTCAGCTCTTTCGTGTCGGTACGGGGTGCTGCGGCGCGCGGTAGAGGACGAGGTCGCGCCGGTAGTGCTTGTGGACCTCCTCGAGCGCGCGCCGCATCTCCTGCTCCATGCGCTCGAGGCGGCGGTGCATGCGCATCAGCTCGTCCTCGAGGTGGAGGACGCGCTCGACGCCCGCGAGGTTCAGGCCCAGCTCGCTCGTGAGGCGGTTGATCAGCCGCAGCCGCTCGACGTCCGCGTCGGAGTAGAGCCGCGTGTTGCCGGCGGTGCGCTTCGGGCGCACGAGCCCCTTCTGCTCGTAGATGCGGAGCGTCTGCGGGTGCATGCCGACGAGCTCGGCCGCGACCGAGATCATGTAGCGCGGATGGTCGTGGTCGTCCATCAGACGGCTCGCTCCCGGTCGAAGGCGACACCGGCCAGACCCGCGAGCACCGCGATCGCACCGCCGGCGACGGCGACGAGCGAGGCTGCGACGGC
The DNA here is from genome assembly GCA_035546715.1 of Gaiellaceae bacterium. Lineage (GTDB taxonomy): Bacteria > Actinomycetota > Thermoleophilia > Gaiellales > Gaiellaceae > PALSA-600. The sequence goes on from DASZWI010000127.1 coordinate 2,979, forward strand.
GCCCGTCGGGATCACGAGAACAGCCTCTCCCGCGGGTTGCCGTTCGACGCGCTCCGCAGCGCCTCGAGCGCCTCGCGCTCCTTCTTCGTCAGCTTCTGCGGGACCGAGACCTTCAGCCGCGCGAGCAGGTCGCCGCGGCCCTCGCCCTTGAGGCGCGGCGCGCCGCGGCCCTTCACGCGCATCAGCTTCCCGTCCTGCGACCCGGCGGGCACCTTCAGCGAAACCCGGCCGTCGGGCGTCGGGATCTCGACCTCGGCCCCCAGCGCGGCCTCGCTCAGCGTGACGGGCACGTCGAGCACGAGGTCGTCGCCGCGCCGCTCGTAGAGCTTCGACGGCTCGACGCGGGTGACGACGAACAGGTCGCCGGCAGGGGCGCCGCCGAAGCCGGCCTCGCCCTTGCCCTTCAGCTTGATCTTCGTGCCGTCCTTGACGCCGGCCGGGATGCGCACCGTGTAGCGCTTCGTGCGCCGCTCGCGGCCGGAGCCGTGGCAGGTCGCGCACGGCGTCTCGACGATCGAGCCCATGCCGCGGCAGCGCGGGCACGGCTGCTGCAGCGCGAACAGGCCCTGCGACGTCGCGACGACGCCGGAGCCGTCGCACTCGGGGCAGCGCTTCGGGGCGGTGCCGGGCGCCGCGCCGGTGCCGTGGCAGGTGTGGCACGCGAGCTCGAGCTGCACGGGCACCGTCGTCTGGACGCCCCTGAGGGCGTCCTCGAACGAGACGCGCACCTCGACCTCGACGTCGTTGCCGCGCTGGCCGCGCGCCTGCGCCTGCTGGCGCCCGCGGCCGCCGCGGTTGCCGAACAGCCCGCCGAAGAGGTCGCCGAGGTCGAAGTCCCCGAAGTCGAAGGTCGTCGTGCCGGCCGGCCCGGCCGTGCCGCCGAAGCGGCCGTTCGTCGAGCCGAGCTGGTCGTAGCGCTTGCGCTTGTCCGGATCGGAGAGGACGTCGTAGGCCGACTGCACCTCCTTGAAGCGCGCCTCGGCCTCGGCGTTCCCGGGGTTGCGGTCCGGGTGCACCTCGCGCACCAGCTTGCGGTACGCCTTCTTGATCTCGTCCTGGGACGCGTTCTTCGAGACGCCCAGGGCCTCGTACAGGCTCTTCGCCAACTACTCGCTCCCTCCGCTCCCGGCGGACACGACCACGCGCGCCGGACGGAGCACGCGGTCGCCGAGCCGGTAGCCCTTCTGGAGCACCTGGATGACGGTGCCCTCCTCCGCCTCCGACGGCTGCGAGAGGAGCGCCTCCTGCGAGTGCGGGTCGAACGGCCCGTCGGTCTCGACCTCGGTCAGCCCCTCGCGGGCGAGCAGGTCGGCGAGCGAGCGGTGCACGAGCCGGACGCCGTCCTCGAGCTTCGCCTCCTCGTGGGAGGTCGCCGCCTCGAGGGCGCGCTCGAGGTCGTCGAGCACCGGGATCAGCTCCTTGACGATCCGCTCGCCGGCCCGCGCGACCGGGTCGGACTGGTCGCGCGCGACCCGCTTGCGGTAGTTGTCGAACTCGGCCTTCAGCCGCTGGAGGGCGTCGAGGTAGGCGTCGCGCTCGCGCGTCACCGCGGTCAGCTCGTCCACCTCCTCGTCGGCGTCGGCTTCGGCTTCGGGAGCCGGCGTCGTCGCCGGCTCCTCCTCCGCGGCCTCGACCTGATGGCGGTCGTCCGTCACTCGTCGACGACCTCGTACTCGGCGTCCTCGACGACCTCGTCGTCGCTCGCGGTCGAGCCGCCCGAGCCGCCGCCGTTCCCGCCGCTCTGCTGCTGCGAGGCGTTCGCGTAGAGCGCCTGTGCGGCCTGCGTCCACGCCTCCTGCAGCGCGTCCGTCTTCTGCTTCAGCTCGTCCGGGTCGTTCCCGTCGAGCGCCTGGCGGAGCTCCATGATCCGGCCCTCGACCGTCGACGCGACGCTCGAGTCGAGCTTGTCGCGGTGCTCGGCCAGCGCCTTCTCGGTCTGGTAGGCGAGCGCCTCGGCGGCGTTCTTCGCGTCCACCGTCTCGCGCAGCTTGCGCGCCTCGTCGGCGTGCGACTCCGCCTCGCGGATCATCCGGTCGATCTCGTCCTGCTTGAGACCGGAGCCGCCCTCGATGCGGATCTGCTGCTCGTTGCCGGTGCCCAGGTCCTTGGCCGACACGTTGATGATGCCGTTGGCGTCGATATCGAACGCGACCTCGATCTGAGGCATGCCGCGCGGCGCCGGCGGGATCCCGACCAGCTGGAACTTGCCGAGCGTCTTGTTGTAGAGCGCCATCTCGGACTCGCCCTGCAGGACGTGCACCTCCACCGACGGCTGGTTGTCCTCCGCCGTCGAGAAGACCTCCGCCTTGCGGGTCGGGATCGTCGTGTTGCGCTCGATCAGCTTCGTCATCACGCCGCCCTTGGTCTCGATGCCGAGGGAGAGCGGGGTGACGTCGAGCAGGAGGACGTCCTTGACCTCGCCGCGGAGCACGCCGCCCTGGATCGCCGCGCCGACGGCGACGACCTCGTCCGGGTTCACGCCCTTGTGCGGCTCCTTGCCGACGACGTCCTTGACCTTCGCCTGCACCGCCGGCATGCGGGTCATGCCGCCGACGAGGACCACGTGGTCGATG
>DASZWI010000128.1:0-9040 GCA_035546715.1 Gaiellaceae bacterium
CTGATGTGGATGGGCGAGCTGATCACGAAGCGCGGCATCGGCAACGGCATCTCGCTGCTGATCTTCGCGTCGATCCTCACCTCGGCCCCGTCGGGGATCAGCGCCTGGGTCAACGGCGGCCCGATGGAGAAGCTCTTCTTCCCGCTCGTCGCGCTCGGCATCGTCGTCTCCGTCGTCTTCGTGCAGGAGGGCCAGCGGCGCATCCCGATCCAGTACGCCAAGCAGATGGTCGGCCGGCGCCAGAGCGGCGGCGGCTCGACGTACATGCCGCTCCGCGTGAACATGGCGGGCGTCATCCCGGTCATCTTCGCCGCGGCGCTGCTCGCGATCCCGCAGACCGTCGGCTCGTTCAGCCCCGGCGCCCAGACCTGGGTGAACGTGCACTTCAACCCGAACGGCTGGATCTACCTGACGGTCGAGTTCGTGCTGATCATCGTGTTCACGTTCTTCTACACGGCCGTGCAGTTCAATCCGGTCGACCAGGCCGACAACCTCCGCAAGTACGGCGGCTACATCCCCGGCATCCGCCCGGGCCCGCCGACGGCGCAGTACCTCGACCGCGTCCTGACCCGGCTGACGCTGCCGGGGTCGCTGTTCCTCGGCGTCGTCGCGGTGCTGCCGTCGATCTTCATCGCCCACTTCGGGTTCTCCCAGGCGACCTCGCGCGCACTCGGCGGCACATCGGTGCTGATCGTGGTCGGCGTCGCGCTCGACACGATGCGCCAGATGGAGTCGCAGATGATGATGCGCAGCTACGAAGGGTTCCTGCGCTGATGAATCTCCTCGTCCTGGGGCCCCAGGGCGCCGGGAAGGGGACGCAGGCGAAGCGGATCTCGGCCGAGCACGGGATCCCGCACGTCTCCACCGGCGACATGTTCCGCGCGCTCGACCTGGGCACCGAGCTCGGCCGGCGCGTGAAGGAGATCATGGACTCGGGGCAGCTCGTGCCCGACGAGGTGACGATCGCGATGCTCGAGGAGCGCCTCGCCGCCGCCGACGCGCAGGGCGGCTTCGTCCTCGACGGCTTCCCCCGCAACCTCGCGCAGGCGGAGGCGCTCGACCGCATGCTCCGCGGCATCGGGCGCGGCCTCGACGCGATCCTCTTCTTCGACGTTCCGGACGCCGTCGGCACGGAGCGCGCGCTGAAGCGCGCCGAGATCGAGGGCCGCTCCGACGACACCCCCGAGGCGATCGCCAAGCGCCTCGCCGTCTACCACGAGCAGACCGAGCCGATCGTCGAGCACTACCGCGCCACCGGCAAGCTCGTCCCGCTGCACGCCGAGCGGACGGTCGAGGAGGTCTGGGCGGAGATCGAGGACGCCCTCGACGCGCTCGGGGATCTCAGCGGCGTCGGCTCGACGGAGCCGGAGGAATAGCGTGATCATCCGCAAGAGCGCCGCCGAGATCGACACGATGGCGCGGGCCGGGCGCATCGTCGCCGAGACCCTCGCGCTCGTCGCCGAGCACGCGCAGCCGGGGATCACGACAGCCGAGCTCGACGCGATCGCCGACCGGTTCATCCGCTCCGAGGGCGGCATCCCGACGTTCAAGGGCTACCGCGGGTACCCGGCGGCGACCTGCCTCTCGCCGAACGACATGGTCGTGCACGGCATCCCGGGCCCCACGAAGCTGTCCGACGGCGACATCCTCTCGGTCGACGTGGGCGTGACCCTGGACGGGTTCGTCGCCGACTCGGCCTGGACGTATGCGGTCGGGACGATCTCGCCCGAGGCGCAGCGCCTCCTCGACGTGTGCCAGGCGGCTCTCGAGGCGGGCATCGACGCGGCCCGGGTCGGGAACGCCGTCGGCGACATCTCGCGGGCCGTCCAGACGGTCACCGAGGACGCCGGCTTCGGCGTCATCCGCAGCCTCGTCGGACACGGCGTCGGCCGGTCGATGCACGAGGACCCGCAGGTGCCGAACTTCGTCTCGTCCCACCGCGGCGCGGAGCTGAAGGAGGGCATGACGATCGCGATCGAGCCGATGATCACGGTCGGCGCCCCCGAGGTCTACGTCCACGACGACGAGTGGTCGATCTCGACCGAGGACGGCTCGCTCGCAGCCCATTTCGAGCACACCGTGGCGGTCACCGCAGAGGGGCCGCGCGTGCTCACATCCGCCTCGGGGGTCCTGGTACCATGACGACCCGCGCCGCGAGGCGATCGTCCGCGCGCGTCTCTTCGACAGGGAGCATGCAGGAGTCATGAAGGTCCGTCCGTCCGTCAAGCCCATGTGCGAGCGCTGCCGCGTCATCAAGCGGCATGGGCGCACCATGGTCATCTGCAGCAGCAACCCGCGCCACAAGCAGCGCCAGGGGTAGAGGAGAGCATTGGCACGTATAGCGGGAGTGAACCTGCCGAACCAGAAGCGGCTCGAGATCGGGCTGACGTACATCTACGGGATCGGGCAGCCGACGGCGCAGCAGATCTGCGTCGCGCTCGGCCTCTCGCCCGACACCAAGGTCCGTGACCTCACCGAGGACGAGGTCGCGAAGCTCCGCGACTACATCGACGCGAACTACCAGGTCGAGGGCGACCTGCGCCGCGAGCGCACGCAGTCGATCAAGCGCCTGTCCGAGATCGGCGCGTACCGCGGCCTGCGGCACCGGCGCAACCTGCCGGCGCGCGGCCAGCGCACCAAGACGAACGCGCGCACGCGCAAGGGCCCGAAGAAGACCGTCGGGCGCGGGAAGAAGAAGTAGTGGCGCCTCCTCGCAGAGCAGCAGCGACCCGCGGTCGCACCCGCCGCCGTGTCCGGAAGAACATCGCGATCGGCCAGGCGCACATCAAGACGTCGTTCAACAACACGATCGTGGCGCTGACCGACAAGGACGGCAACGTGATCGCGTGGGAGTCGGCCGGCTCGGCCGGGTTCAAGGGCTCCCGCAAGTCGACGCCGTTCGCGGCGCAGGTCACGGCCGACGCGTGCGCCCGGAAGGGGATGGAGCACGGCCTGCAGAAGGTCGAGGTCTTCGTGAAGGGCCCCGGCTCCGGCCGCGAGACCGCGATCCGGTCGCTCCAGGCCGCCGGGCTCGAGATCATCGGCGTCAAGGACGTGTCCCCGCAGGCGCACAACGGCGTCCGCCAGAAGAAGCGGCGGAGGGTCTAGTGGCTCGCGACACCTCCCCCAAGTGCAAGCAGTGCCGCCGCGAGGGCATGAAGCTGTTCCTCAAGGGCGAGCGCTGCCTCACCGAGAAGTGCGCGATCGAGCGCCGCTCGTACCCGCCGGGCGAGCACGGCCGCGGCCGCATCAAGCAGTCGGAGTACCTGCTCCAGCTGCGCGAGAAGCAGAAGGCGCGCCGCTACTACGGCCTGCTCGAGACGCAGTTCCGCACCTACTACGACAAGGCGAACCGCCAGGGCGGCATCACCGGTGAGAACCTGCTCCGGATGCTCGAGACGCGGCTCGACAACGTCGTGTACCGGCTCGGCTTCGCGGCCTCGCGCGCCCAGGCGCGCCAGCTCGTCCGCCACGGGCACTTCTCCGTGAACGGGCGCCGCGTCAACATCCCGAGCTACCAGGTCAAGCCCGACGACGTGGTCACCCTCAAGCAGGGGTCGAGCGCGGAGCAGATCATCCGCGACGCGACCGACCTGACCGCCGCCGTCGCCCCGTGGCTCCAGGCCGACCACGACGGCTTGACCGGCAAGGTCCTGAAGTGGCCGGAGCGGGCCGAGATCGATACGCCCGTCTCCGAGCAGTTGATCGTCGAGCTCTACAGCAAGTAGCGCTGCGCGTTACTCGCGAGAGAAAAGGAGAGCATCTTGGCAGTACGCGCGACGGATTTCCAGATTCCGAAGATCACGCACGAGGAGGTCACCGAGAACCGCGGCGTGTTCGCGATCGAGCCTCTCGACCGCGGCTTCGGCTACACGTTCGGCAACTCGCTGCGCCGCGTGCTGCTCTCCTCGCTGGAGGGCGCTGCGGTCACCTCCGTGAAGATCGAAGGTGTCGCGCACGAGTTCACGACGCTGCCCGGCGTCCGCGAGGACGTCACCGACATCCTCCTGAACCTCAAGCAGCTCGTCTGCATCCTGCATGGCGAGTCGCCGGAGGTCGAGGTGCGGCTGACGAAGCGCGGCGAGGGCACCGTGACGGCGGCCGACATCGAGGCGCCCGCCGACCTCGAGATCCTCAACCCGGACCTCGAGATCGCGAACCTCTCGTCGAAGGGCCGGCTCGAGATCACGCTGACCATCGGCCGCGGCCGCGGCTACGTCCCCTCGGAGGGGAACCGCGGCACGGCGCACACCATCGGCGTCATCCCGGTCGACTCGATGTTCTCGCCGATCACGCGCGTCTCGTACGACGTCGAGGCGGCCCGGGTCGGTCAGCGCACCGACTACGACAAGCTCATCCTCGACGTCACCACGAACGGCTCGATCGACCCGAAGGAGGCGATCGCGCAGGCGGCCGAGATCCTCATCCGCCAGCTCGCGATCTTCACCGACATCGAGAAGATCGAGGGCTTCGGCGAGGCCGCCGCTCCGTCGACCGACGGCGCCGGCGACGCCGGCGGGGTCGTGCTCGCGGGCGGGATGGAGAACTTCCCGATCGAGGAGCTCGAGCTCGGCGTCCGCTCGTACAACTGCCTCAAGCGCGTCGGCATCGAGACGATCGGCGACCTGGTCACGAAGACCGAGAACGAGCTCGGCTCGATCCCGAACTTCGGCAAGAAGTCGATCGAAGAGGTCAAGGAGACGCTCGCGCAGCACGGTCTGACGCTGCGGGGCGGCTCGAACGGCTCGAACGGCGCCGAGGCGTAAGGGACGACGTGCGGCACCAGCGCGCAGGGAAGAAGCTCGGTCGCGACGCGGCGCACCGCAAGGCGCTGTACGCGAACCTCGCGGGCTCGCTGATCGAGCACGGGCGGATCAAGACGACCGTCACCAAGGCGAAGGCGGTGAAGCCGCTCGCCGAGCAGATGATCACGCTCGGCCGCCGCGGCGACCTGCACGCTCGCCGGCAGGCGACGGCGTTCCTGCGCTCGCGCGACGTGGTGCACCACCTGTTCGCCGAGATCGCCCCGCGGTTCAAGGACCGCCCGGGCGGCTACACGCGCATCGTCAAGATCGGGCCGCGCCCCGGCGATGCCGCCGAGATGGCGTACCTCGAGCTCGTCGACGGCGAGGTCCAGCCGCGCCCCGCGCGCGCTGCGGCGTCTCCGGCCGCCGAGGCGGCCGCGCCGGCCGAGGACGCCGCCGCTCCGGCGGAGGCCGAGGTCGAGGCTCCGGCTGCCGAGGCGGAGGCCGCGTCGGTGGAGGAGCCGCTCGACGAGACCGCGGAGGCCCCTGCGGGCGAGCCCGAGGTGGTCGAGGAGCCCGTCGCGGAGGCCGAGCCGGCCGGCGACGAGCCCGTCGAGGCCGAGGCCGCGGGCGAGGAAGCGGCCGGCAGCGAATCGGCAGGCGATGAGCCGGCCGAGTCCGACCCGACCGCGTAGCGTCCTAGGCCGTGCCGCCGATCGCGGCGCTGATCGCGACGATCACCGCGCCGGCGAGCGAGACCGCGGCGAGCGACGAGGTGAAGCTCGTCGCGAAGAAGCGGGCGCGCAACGCGGCGAGCGCGATCAGCTCGAACGCGACGACGACCAGCGCGCTGACGAGCGCCGCGTGGTACTCGGGGATCAGGAAGGGCAGCGAGTGCAGGATCCCGCCGATGAACGTGCCCGCGCCGGTGATGCCGCCGCGCACGAACGGGTTGCCGCGTCCCGTCAGCTCGCCCGTGTCCGACAGGCCCTCGGAGAACGCCATCGAGATGCCGGCGCCGATCGACGTCGCCAGGCCGCCGACGAACGCGTAGAACGGCTTGTGGCTGATCAGCGCGACCGAGAAGATCGGGGCCAGGGTGGACAGCGAGCCGTCGATCAGGCCCACCATCGCCGGCTGGACGCGCTGCAGCAGGAAGTTGTGCTCGTCGGACACCGCGCGAGCCTATCGGCGTGGCCCGACGTGCCCGGCGGTCAAATGTCCCTGACATGCGTGTCAAGCTGACCATCGCCTACGACGGCTCGGCGTTCCACGGGTGGGCGCGCCAGCCCGGCCTGCGGACGGTCGAGGGCGAGCTCCGGGCGGCGCTCGGGCGGGTCTACGGGTCCGTCTCCGACCTGGCGGTCGCCGGTCGCACCGACACGGGAGTCCACGCGCTCGCGAACGTCGTCTCGGTCGAGGTCGGCGGCGGCCCCCCGCTCGACCGTGCGCCGGAGGCGCTCAACGCGCTGCTGCCGCCCGATGTCGCGGTCACGGCCGCGGAGGAGGCGGCCGGGGCGTTCCACGCCCGCTTCGACGCGCGCTCGCGCTCGTACCGCTACCGCCTCTGGCGGCGGCGCGAGCGCTCGCCGTTCGAGGCGCAGCGGTCGTTCTGGTTCCCCCGCCCGCTCGACCTGGCCCGGTTGGGGGAGAGCGCCGCGCTGCTCGTCGGCGAGCACGACTTCCGCGCCTTCACGCCGACGGACACGCAGCACGAGACCTTCGTCCGGGTCGTCGAGTCCGCCCGCTGGGTCGAGGTGGACGAGGACGTCCTGGCCTTCGAGATCACGGCGGACTCGTTCCTCCGCCACATGGTGCGGACGCTGGTCGGCACGATGCTGGCGCTCGAGCCGAGCCGCATCGCCCCCCTCCTCGAGGGACGCCCCCGCAGCGAGGCGGGCAGCACCGCCCCGCCGCAGGCGCTGTACCTGACGCACGTCGCCTACTGACCCCACGGCCGCGTCCGAGGACGACATGTCCGCCCGGCCGGCCATGGCTCGGGCCGACAACCCTCTGGTCAGACCAGGGTCACAGAAGTGTCACGAACGATCCACAGTTGGGCGATTTGGCTCTACGCCTGGGCGGGCGCGGTTTCCACAGTCGTCCTACCGGGCCAGGTTTCGTGGTCAGACCAGGGTGACGGAAGTGTCACGAACGCTCCACAGTCGGTTCGGACACGGCTGCGGGAGCCGCCGTGGGCGCGGATACGATCGGCCCGATGGCTTCCACGCCTCCGTCCTCGGCGCGCGTCCGCTTTCCGGTCGTGCTGTTCGACCTCGACGGCACCGTCGTCGACTCCGGCGGGATCATCCTCGCCTCGATGCGGCACGCCACCCGCACCGTGCTCGCCCGCGAGTACAGCGACGACGAGCTGATGGCGAAGGTCGGCGGGCCCGGGCTGGAAGCGCAGATGCTGGCATTCGCCCCCGACCGGGTCGAAGAGCTCGTCCGCGTCTACCGCGCGCACAACGAGCCGCTGCACGAGACCCTCGAGGCGTTCCCCGGGATCGACGAGGTGCTCGCGCAGCTCAGGAACGAAGGTCGGCGGCTCGGCGTCGTCACCGCGAAGCGCCGCGCGACGGTCGAGATCGCCTTCGCCAAGCTCCCGCTGGGCCACCTCTTCGACACCGTGGTCGGCGGCGACGAGACCGAGCGCCACAAGCCCGATCCGGAGCCGCTGCTGCTCGGTCTCGAGCGGCTCGGGGAGACGCCCGATCGCGCGGCCTACGTGGGCGACTCCCCCTACGACATGCAGGCGGCCGTCGCGGCCGGCCTCTACGCCGTCGGGGTCACCTGGGGCGCCATCCACGACCGCGACCGGCTGGGGGACGCCGACGTCGTGGTCGACACGCCGGAGGAGCTGCTCGATGTCCTCTAGGCCTGCGACCGCCGCCGAGCGCGTCGCGGAGCTGCGCGGGCAGCTCAACCGCTGGCTCTACGAGTACCACGTCCTCGACGACCCCTCCGTCGACGACGCGACCTACGACCGCGCCTTCGACGAGCTGGTCGAGCTCGAAACGGCGAATCCGGAGCTCGTCACGCCCGATTCGCCCACGCAGCGTGTCGGCGCGCCGCCCTCGGACCGGTTCCAGAAGGTACGGCACCTCACGGCGATGGGGTCGCTCGAGAAGGTGACGAGCGACGAGGCGATCGAGAAGTGGGCGGAGGACGTGCGCAAGCGCCTCGACAGCGACGAGCCGGTGGCGTACGTGCTCGAGCCGAAGATCGACGGACTGGCGATCAACCTCACCTACGAGGACGGCCTCTTCACCCGCGGCGCGACCCGCGGCGACGGCGAGGAGGGCGAGGACGTCACCGTGAACCTACGCACGATCAAGGCGATCCCCTTGCGCATGCACGGCGACGACGCGCCGCAGCTGATCGAGGTGCGCGGCGAGGTCTACATGCCGCTCTCGGGCTTCAACGCCCTGAACGAACGCCTCGTCGCCGAGGGGAAGAAGCCCACGCCCAACCCGCGCAACGCGGCGGCCGGCTCGCTTCGGCAGAAGGACTCGGCGATCACCGCGGCGCGCCCCCTCTCCTTCTGGGCGTACGGGATCGGCGCGCACGAGGGCGCCGGCCTGACGTCGCACTGGCAGACGCTGCAGTGGCTCAAGGGCCACGGCTTCCCGATCAACCCCTTCGCCGAGCGCGTCGATTCGGTCGAGGCGGTGGTGAAGGCCTGCACGGCCTGGGAGCGCAAGCGCCGAGAGCTCGACTACGAGATCGACGGCATCGTCATCAAGGTCGACGACTACGACCAGCAGGCGCGCCTCGGCTCGCTGCACCAGCGGCCACGGTGGGCGCGCGCGTTCAAATGGGCGCCGATGACCGCGACGACGCGTCTGAACGAGATCCGCATCCGCGTCGGACGCACGGGCGCGCTCAACCCGTGGGCGCTGCTGGAGCCCGTCGAGGTCGGCGGCGTCACCGTCTCGCGCGCGACGCTCCACAACGAGGAGGACATCAACCGCAAGGACATCCGCGAGGGCGACGACGTGATCGTCCAGCGGGCGGGCGACGTCATCCCCCAGATCGTCGGCCCCGCCGGCGCGCACCGCGCCGGGACGAGACCGTTCCGGATGCCCAGCCACTGCCCGCTCTGCGGGACGGAGGTGGTCAAGCCCGAGGGTGAGGCGATGCACCGCTGCCCCAACCGCGCGTGCCCCTCGCGTGGCCTCGAGACGCTGATCGCCTGGGTGGAAGGGCCGGCCGACATCGACGGCGTCGGAGAGCAGACCGTCCGCACCCTCTGGGAGCAGGGGCTCGTGCGTTCGCTCCCGGAGCTCTACCGG
>DASZWI010000129.1:0-3391 GCA_035546715.1 Gaiellaceae bacterium
AGCACGACCGGGATGCCGCTGGCCATCGCCTCGAGCACCGGCAGCCCGAATCCCTCGTACCGCGACGGCAGCACGAGGGCGGTCGCGCGCCGGTAGAGCTCGGCCAGCTCCGCCTTCGGGACGAAGCCGCGGACGTCGGCGCCGCGCCGCCGCAGCTCACGGGCGAGGTCCGGCTCCTTCTCGGGCCCGGCGACCACGAGCGGGAGGCCGACGGCGGCCGCGGCGGCGGCGGCCGCGAGCGGGTCCTTCCGCTGCTGGACGGCCCCGGCGAAGAGCAGGTAGCCGCCGTCGCTCCCGTCACCGGGTGCGAACGCCGGGTCGACCCCGTGGGGCGTCACGGCGATGCGGTCCGGCGCGATCCCGTACAGCTCGACCGCGTCGTCCTTCGTCCGCTCGGAGACGGCCACGACCGCATCCGCCCGCCGCGCGGCACGCGGCACGACCAGCTTGAACGTCACCCGGTCGGCGAGTCCCATCACGGCCGGATCGCGCTCGAAGTGCAGGTCGTGGAGCGTCACCACCGACCGGCCGCGGTAGCCGAGCGGCAGGGCGTGCTGGAAGTGCGCGAGCTGCGGCCGCACGCGCCGCAGCAGCCGCGGCAGCGACCACGCCATGCGCAGCTCCTGCGAGCGCGCGGGGAGCGGGAGGGCCTCCACGCCGTCGGGCACCAGCTCGGGATGCCGGGTGACCGCACCGAACCGGAGGTCGGGAGCAGCTTCGGGCAGCGCGCGCAGGAGGTTGAGGACGTACGTCTCCTCGCCCGTCCGGTTGCGGCCGAGGACGTCGGCGTCGACGACGATCACGCGACCTCCTCGTACACGGCCTGCGTCCGCGCGGCCACGTCGCTCCACTCCGCGACGCGCCGCGGCGCCGGCCGGAACGCGCGCTCGACCCCGGCGCGGATCGAGGCGACGTCGAGCGGGTCGACGTAGACCGCGTCGTCGCCGGCGATCTCGGCCATCGCCGACCCGGCGCTCGTCACGACGGGGCAGCCGCAGGCGAGCGCCTCCGCCACCGGGATGCCGAAGCCCTCGTACAGCGACGCGTAGACGAGACAGCGCGCGCCGCGATAGAGCGCGGCGAGCTCCTCGTCGGGGACGTCGCCGAGCCAGGTGACGTTGGGCGGCAGGGCGACGCCGCCCCAGCCCCGCGCCCCGACGACGCGCAGCTCGCCGTCGACCGCCTCGGCGATCCGGGCGAGGTTCTTGCGCGGCTCGAGCGTCCCGACCGCGAGCGCGTAGTCGCCGTCGGCGCTCGGCCCCTCGGGCCGGAACACCTCCTCGACGCCGTTCGGCACGACCCGGATCGTCGCAGGGTCGACGTCCAGCAGGTCGACGAGCTCCCGCTTCGTGTGCTCGGAGACGGCGATCACCCGGCGGGCCGCCGCGACGACGCGGGGCACCGCGAGCCGCGAGTACGCAGCCGTCCAGCGGTTGAACCACTCGGGGTGGCGCAGGACGGCGAGGTCGTGGACGGTGACGACGAGCGGTGTGCGCGAGCGGAACGGACCGCGGAACGTCGGGCAGTGCAGGACGTCCGTCCCGGCGCGCGGTCGCAGCCGCGGATACCAGAGCGTGTCGGCGGCGAGCGTCCGCAACCGCGTTCCGGCGGGGTACTCGAGCCGCTCCACGTCGACGGCGAGGTGGTCGACGAGCGCCTGGACGTACCGTGCGGTGCCGGCGCGGGTCTGTCGCAGCGGCGTCGTGTCGAGCGCTACGCGAATCGCTCGTAGCCCTCGAGGAAGACCTCGCCCACCCGCCGCCACGTGAACGCGCGCGCGTGCTCGAGCCCGGCGGCGCGCAGCTCGTCGCGGCGCGCGAGCGCCTCCCGCACCGCGTCGGCGATCGCCTGCGGGCTCTCCGGGTCGGCGCGCACGGCGGCCGTCCCCGACGCCTCGTCCAGCGACGGATGCGCGGACGCCACCACCGGCGCGCCCGACGCCATGGCCTCGACGATCGGCATCCCGAACCCCTCGAAGCGCGACGGGTAGACGACGGCGGCCGCCCCGCGGTAGAGGCGCGCGAGCTCCTCGTCGGAGACCCGGCCGAGCCGCACGATCCCCGGCCGGTCGAGCTGCGGCTGCTCGCCCCAGCCCTGGCCCCCCGCCACGGCCAGCGACAACCCGGTCTCCGCGAGGAGCGCGAACGCCTCGACCAGCGTGCCGAGGTTCTTCCGCGGCTCGAGCGTCGCGACCGTCAGCAGGTAGGGAGCGCCGAGGTCGGCCGCCTCGCCCTCGGCCGAGAAGTCCGCTCCGACGCCGGGGTGGGCGACGAGCACGCGCTCGCGCGGGAACTCGAGCGTGACGGCGACGTCGTCGGCCGTGAACGCCGAGTTGGCGAACATCAGGTCGCAGGTGAGCGCAGCGTTGCGGTACTTGCGGGCGTGCATCGAGCGCGTGCGGCCCGTCACCCACTCCGGGTGGTGGAGCGGGACGAGGTCGTGGATCGTCGTCACGCGAAGGCCGTGCTTCTGCGGCGGATACATCCAGTCCGTGAAGTGGAGCACGTCGAAGCGGCCGAGCCAGCGCTCGGCCGGCGGGTAGCCGGCCATCGACCAGGCGGTCCGCCAGCCGTGCGCTCCGATCAGCGTGATCAGCTTCAGCTCGACGTCGATCCCGGCCAGCGCCTCCGGGATCGTCCGCCGACCGTCGGGCGAGGTCGGCGCGAACGCGACGATCTCGTGGCCCTTGGGCCGGGCTGCCTCGGCCAGGCCGGCCAGCGAGCCGCGGATGTAGTTGTTCACGCCCGTGCGCTCGTGCGAGAGCGGGCTGACGTCGAACGCGATCCTCACGGGCGGTACTCGAAGCTCAGGTAGTGGGCTGCGAGGCGCCGCGTATCGGTGTTGCCGGGCTCGACACGGGCGGGGACGCGCAGCGTCTGCGCGGTGAACGAGACCTGGCACGTGCCGTCGACCGGATCGAGCGGGATGGTCGCGACCGTCGGCGCCTGCGGCGTCGCCTCGGGCGGCACGGAGATGGTCTGCACGACCTGGTCGCCTTCGCGCACGGCGATCTCCTGGGCGGAGGAGAAGAGGTTCGAGTCGGACGCGAGCCTCACCACGAGCGTTCCCGCGTCGCAGTCGAAGCGGCGGTAGGAGACGTACCGCCCGCCCCAGGTGTCGGGGTCGACGCCTCCAATGCGCGTGAGGACGACGAGCGGCCCGCCGACCTTGTAGAGGCTGAAGCCGATCCGCGGGTCGGCCGCGACCTTCTGCCCCTCGACGTCGGTCTGGACGAGGGCGTACTGGACGTCCGGGATCGGGGTGTCGCCGCTCGCCACGCGGCCGTCGTCGCGCACGTGGACGGTCGTCTCCGGCAGGCCGCCCTGGTACGGATCGGCGCCGAGGCCGTAGATCGTGCCGATGCTCCGGTTGAAGAACTCGGTGTCGTAGA
>DASZWI010000130.1:0-8808 GCA_035546715.1 Gaiellaceae bacterium
CGCCATCCAGTCCATCGTCGCGGCGCCCTCGTGCACCTCGCCCATCTTGTGGGTGCGGCCGGTGTAGTAGAGGATCCGCTCCGTCGTCGTGGTCTTGCCCGCGTCGATGTGGGCCATGATCCCGATGTTGCGGACGCGGTCGAGCGCCACCCTAGTCTCCGTAACTGCCAAGTCTCTCTTCTCTTCTCTCTGGTCTTACCAGCGGTAGTGGGCGAAGGCCTTGTTCGCCTGCGCCATGCGGTACATGTCGTCCTTGCGCTTGAACGCGCTGCCCTGTGACTCCAGGGCATCCAGGATCTCGCCGGCCAGCTTGTCGGACATGTGCTTCTCGCGGCGGTCGCGCGAGTAGGTGACGAGCCAGCGCAGCGCGAGCGTGCGCCCGCGGCGCTGCGGCACCTCCACCGGCACCTGGTAGTTCGCGCCGCCGACGCGGCGGGAGCGAACCTCGAGGACCGGGGTCACGGTCTTGACGGCCTGCTCGAGCACCTCGACCGGCGGACGGCCGGTCTTCTCGCCGACCCGGTCGAGCGCCGTGTAGACGATCGACTCGGCGACGGACTTCTTGCCGTCGGTCATCACGCGGTTGATGAGCTGCGTGACGAGCTGGCTGTCGTAGACGGGGTCCGGGACCGTCGGGCGCGGGGTGATCTCTGCGCGGCGCGGCATCTCTAGCTGCTCCCCTGCATCTTCTTGCTCCGCATTAACTGCTCCGCTTTGCGCCGTACTTCGAGCGCGCCTGCTTGCGGGACGCCACGCCGGACGCG
Source organism: Gaiellaceae bacterium (assembly GCA_035546715.1). GTDB lineage: Bacteria > Actinomycetota > Thermoleophilia > Gaiellales > Gaiellaceae > PALSA-600. The sequence continues at coordinate 765 of DASZWI010000130.1, forward strand.
TCGAGCGCGGCGCGGATGATCTTGTAGCGGTAGCCCGGGAGGTCCTTCACGCGGCCGCCGCGGACGAGCACGACCGAGTGCTCCTGGAGGTTGTGCCCCTCGCCCGGGATGTAGGTGCCGACCTCGAGGCCGTTCGTCAGCCGGACGCGCGCGATCTTCCGCAGCGCGGAGTTCGGCTTCTTCGGGGTCATCGTGGAGACGCGCGTGCAGACGCCGCGCTTCTGCGGGGCACCCGCGAGCGCAGGGGTCTTCGTCTTCGCGCTCTTCTTCGAGCGGCCCTTCCGGATGAGCTGGTTGACGGTCGGCATCGTGTTTCGTTCGCGTCGCTCTCAGTGGCAGAGCGAGACTCGGTCTCCTCGTTCGGGTCGTATACAGACGGAAGGCCGGCGGAGCCGCGGCTCCAGCCGTGCCGGCGAGGCATGGTAGCGAACGCGCGCGGGCAGCGTCAAACCAGGCACCGAGCGCGTTTCGCCCCGCCGTACCTATCGCGTTGCGCGGGTTTGCGCACTACAGTGCGACGAGTCTGCGGTGAGCGTCGTGGTCGTGATCGTTGCCGTCGGTGCGGCCCTGCTGACTGCTGCCGGTGCGGCGGTCGCGGTCGCGCGCGCCCGCATGGGCGCGGACGAGCGCGTGGCCGAGGCGGTGCGCCGGCTCGCCGACGGGATGCACGACACGATGCGCGAGCTGGCGGGCGCCGTCGAGAGCGCGCGCGACGTCCCGCGGGGCGGGCACTTCGCCACCGAGCTGTCGGCGTCGCTCGACCTCGACGAGGTCGCGCGGCGCACGATCGAGGCCGCCGCCTCGATCGCCGGCGTCGACGCGGTGCTCCTCGACGCGAGCGGGCCGCGCGGAGACGGGGTCTCCGCGGCGTTCGAGCTGCCGGCCGAGGAGGCGGCGCGCACGGCCGTCTCGCTCCCGGAGAACGACAACCTGCGCGCGATCGAGGTGACCTACCGCTACCGGATCGACGACGTCGACGCCTCGGCGCCCGTCGTCCGGTCGGGGGTCGTCCTGCCGGTCCGGGCCGACGGGATGGCCGTCGGCACGCTGAGCGCGTTCACCCGGACGGCCGGACGGCCGCTGGGCGACGACGAGATCGAGCACCTCGAGCGGCTCGCCTTCCGTGCCGGCCCGGCGCTCGACAACGCGCGCCGCTTCGCGGAGGCGCGCGCGCTGGCCGATCTCGACGCGCTCACGGGTCTGCACAACCACCGCTACTTCCACGAGATGCTCGGCCGGGAGGTCGCCCGCGCGCTCCGCTACTCGCGGCGGCTCAGCCTGATCGTCCTCGACCTGGACGACTTCAAGGCCGTGAACGACCGGGTCGGGCACCTCCAGGGCGACGCGGTGCTCGCCGAGGTCGCCGGCCGCATCCGGATGGTCGTCCGCTCGGCCGACCTGGCGTGCCGCGTCGGCGGCGACGAGTTCGCCGTGCTCCTGCCCGAGTCCGCCCGCTCGGACGCCGAGCTGCTGGCCGGCCGCATCGCCCGGGCGGTGCGCGGCCAGGCCATCGGCCAGGCCGGCACGCTCAATCTCTCGGCCGGGATCGCGGAGCTCCGCCCGAACGAGGACGCGCAGTCGCTGTTCGAGCGGGCCGACGAGGCGCTCTACCGAGCCAAGGAGCTCGGCAAGGCGCGCACGGTCGCCGCGAACGACGCGTAGCGAGCCCCGAGCCGCCGCGCCCTCCGAGCACCGTCCCCCCACTTTGTGTTGAGTCAACACAAGGTCGGTCCGGCCGCCGCAACGTCGGCCCGCGCAGCCCAGCCCGAACCTCCGCGCCTCCGAGAGCCGTCCCCCACCTTGTGTTGAGTCAACACAAAGTCCGTTCGGCCCGGCTCAACCGGGGCGGCTCGAGAAGGGGGCCTCGAGCCCTGCGTCCTCCGGGAGGCGCGGCAGCGTGCCGTCCGCCCTCTCGACGAGCGCGTAGGCGGATCTCCGCCGGAACGCGACGTCGGTCGCGACCTCCGTCCACGACGGCGGGCGGATCCGGCTGCGTTCCTCGGCGACGAGACGCCGCACCCGTGCGTAGCTGGGCCGCTTCAGGCCTTCACGCCACGCAAGGTCGCCGAGCGCCCGCGTGATCTCGGCCGCGGTGGCGGACGTCCCCGCGAGCCGGATCAGCTCGTCGCGGAGCACAGGCCGGAGCGGAGCTGCGAAGCGCACGCCACCGACCCTGCCTGGGGACGTGTCACGCGCGTGTGCCGACTTCGCGCCGAATCAGACCCTGTGTTGACTCAACACAAGGAACTGGGGCCCCGGCGGATGCCGGGGCCCCAGTCGGGTCTTGCGTCGGGACGGCTCGGGCCGGCGGCCGGTCAGTCGTCCAGCGGGGAGTCGACCTCGGGGATCTCCTCGGCCTCGCCGGACTCGTGGGGCTTTGCCTCGTCGTTCAGGTCGGGCTCGCCGCCGAAGTTCAGGTCGGCGAAGTCGAGGTTGCCGCCGTCCTGGCCGATCTCCTCGAGGGCCTGGAGGAGCGTGTCGCGCTCGTAGGCCTCCCGCACGATCGGCTCGGCCGGGTTGATCTCGATCGTCCGGTACCGCTTCAGGCCCGTGGCCGCCGGGATCAGCTTCCCGATGATCACGTTCTCCTTCAGCCCGAGCAGCCGGTCGACCTTCCCCTCGATCGAGGCGTCCGTCAGCACCTTCGTCGTCTCCTGGAAGGAGGCGGCCGAGAGGAACGACTCCGTCGCGAGCGACGCCTTGGTGATGCCGAGGATCAGCGGCTCGTACGTCGCCGCCTCGCCCTTGGCCTTCGTCACGCGCTCGTTCTCGCGCTCGAGCACCACCCGGTCGACGAGCTGGCCGGGCAACAGGTCGGTGTCGCCGTTCGACTCGACCCGCACCTTCTTCAGCATCTGCCGGACGATCAGCTCGATGTGCTTGTCGTGGATCTCGACGCCCTGCGACTTGTAGACCTTCTGCACCTCGCCGACGAGGTACAGCTCGGTCGCCGTCGCGCCCTTCAGCGCCAGCTTGTCGGCCGGGTTCTGCGAGCCCTCGTTCAGGGCGTCGCCCGGCTCGACCACCTCGCCGTTCGTGACGAGGAGGCGGGTGCGGCGGGGCAGCTGGACCTCGACGGGCTCCGGCAGCTCGCCGTCCGGGCCGACCTCGGTCGGGATGACGCTCACCTTCGGGCCACGCTCGGTCTGCTCGATCTCGACGCGGCCGCCGACCTCCGTCAGCACCGCGGCGCCCTTCGGGTTGCGGGCCTCGAAGATCTCGACGACGCGCGGGAGGCCGTGCGTGATGTCCGCGCCGGCGACGCCGCCGGTGTGGAACGTCCGCATGGTGAGCTGCGTGCCCGGCTCGCCGATCGACTGCGCGGCGATGATGCCGACCGCGTCGCCGATCTCCGCCATCTCGCCCGTCGCCGGGAAGATGCCGTAGCAGGTCTTGCACACGCCCGTCTCCGCGCGGCACTTCAGCACCGAGCGCACCGGCACGAGGTAGTCCTCGCCGAGCTCGCTCTCGATCTCCTCGAGCAGCGAGACCGTGATCACGGCGCCGCGCTCGGCGACCACCGTCTTGCCCGGCTTGCCCGTGGCGAGCGGCTTGTGCACGTCCTCGGAGACCACGCGGCCGAGCAGCGACTTGTTGAGGCCGTCGCTCGTGCGCACCGGCAGCTCGATGTGGTCGGTGGTGCCGCAGTCGTCCTCGCGGACGATGACGTCCTGCGACACGTCGACGAGCCGGCGGGTCAGGTAGCCCGAGTCCGCCGTGCGGAGCGCCGTGTCGGCGAGGCCCTTGCGCGCGCCGTGGGTCGAGATGAAGTACTCGAGCACCGACAGGCCTTCCATGAAGTTGGCCTTGATCGGGCGCTCGATGATCTCGCCCTTCGGGTTCGCCATCAGGCCGCGCATGCCGGCGAGCTGACGGATCTGCTTGAACGATCCGCGGGCGCCGGAGTTGGCCATCATGAACACCGGGTTCAGGACGTCGAAGTTGCCCTGCATCGCCTCGGCGACCGTGTCGGTGGCCTCCGTCCAGATGTTGACGATCGTCTCGTGACGCTCGTCGTCGGTGATGAGGCCGCGGTCGTACTGCGCGTGGACCTCCTCGACCCGCTTCTCGTACTCGCCGAGGATCTTCTCCTTGTCCGGCGGGATGACGATGTCGTTCTTCGAGATCGTCGCGCCGGCCCGGGTCGCGTAGCGGAACCCGAGGGACTTGATCGTGTCGAGCACCGGGGCGAGCGTGTGCGCGCCGTAGCGCTCGGACAGCGAGAGGACGTAGCGGTCGGTGTCCGGCTTGGCGAGCGTCTGGTTCACGAAGTCGAACTCGAGCGTCTCGCCCTCCGGGAGCAGGTCCTGGAGCGCCCGGAAGACGGCGGCCGAGAACAGCACCCGGCCGGGCGTCGTCAGGTGGAGCTCCCCGTTGAACCGGAACTCGATCGGGTCCTGGAGCGAGACGGTCTTCATGTCGAGCGCGATCTCGACCTCGTCGGCGGAGTCGTAGCGCCGCGGCCGCGGGTCGAGGTCGGCCGGATCCGTCCGCTGCAGGTCCTTGTCCGAGTAGGTCAGGTAGTAGATGCCGAGCACCATGTCCTGGGTCGGCGTGGCGAGCGGGCGGCCCGACGCCGGCGACAGGATGTTGTTCGAGCTGAGCATCAGGATCCGCGCCTCGGCCTGCGCCTCCGCCGACAGCGGCAGGTGCACGGCCATCTGGTCGCCGTCGAAGTCCGCGTTGAACGCGTGGCAGACGAGCGGATGCACCTGGATCGCCTTGCCCTCGACGAGCACCGGCTCGAACGCCTGGATGCCCAGGCGGTGCAGCGTCGGCGCGCGGTTCAGGAGGACCGGGTGCTCCGCGATGACCTCCTCGAGGACGTCCCAGACCTCGGGCGTCATCGAGTCGACGTACTTCTTCGCGGCCTTGATGTTCTGGACGCTCTTGCGCTCGACGAGCCGGCTCATGATGAACGGCTTGAAGAGCTCGAGGGCCATCAGCTTCGGCAGCCCGCACTGGTGCAGCTTCAGGTACGGCCCGGCGACGATCACCGAGCGCCCCGAGTAGTCGACGCGCTTGCCGAGCAGGTTCTGGCGGAACCGGCCCTGCTTGCCCTTGAGCATGTCGCTGAGCGACTTCAGCGGCCGGTTGCCCGGGCCGGTGACGGCGCGCCCGCGGCGGCCGTTGTCGAACAGCGCGTCGACGGCCTCCTGGAGCATGCGCTTCTCGTTGTTGACGATGATCTCCGGCGCGCCGAGGTCGAGCAGCCGCTTGAGGCGGTTGTTCCGGTTGATGACGCGGCGGTAGAGGTCGTTCAGGTCGCTCGTCGCGAAGCGGCCGCCGTCGAGCTGCACCATCGGGCGGAGCTCCGGCGGGATGACCGGGATCGCCTCGAGGATCATCCACTCGGGCCGGTTCTCGCTCTTGATGAACGCGTTGACGACCTTCAGGCGCTTGATCGCGCGCTGCTGCTTCTGCCCCTTCGACGTCTTGATCGTGTCGCGGAGCGTCGCCGCCTCGAGGTCGAGGTCGAGGTCGCGGAGCAGGTCGCGGATCGACTCCGCCCCCATGCCGCCGCGGAAGTAGACGCCGAACCCGTACGGCGAGCCGAAGCGGTCCTTGAGCTCGCGGAACAGCTGCTCGTCGTTGACCACGAGCTTGGGCTCGAGGTCGCGGAAGAGCTGCCACGTCTGCTCGAGCCGGCGCACCGAGTCGACGGCCGCCTCGCGCGTGTCCTCGCGGCGCGACTCGATGTCGAGGTACATCTCGCGCACCTTCAGCGCCCACTGGATCAGGGAGTCGAGATCCTCCTTCTGGATCTTCCCGTCCGTCCGCAGGCACAGGTCGTTCGTCAGCTCGCGGATGTCCTGCTCGCCGTCGTAGGCGTCGAGCACGTCGGCGAGCAGCCCGTTGCCGAGCCCGCGGGCCTTCTCGAGGTTCTTCTGGTCGACGCCGGCCACGAGCGCCGCGTCCTCCTCGCCGAGCTCGCCGCCCTGGAGCAGCGCGTCGACGACGCGGTGGACGTGCTTGGTGATGGCGCCCTTCTTGGCGCCCGCGGCGCCCTCGAGCTCGTGCTCGAGCGGCTGGAGCGCGGCCGCGATCTGCTCGGCGGCCACGGCGACCTGCTCGAGCTCGCGCGGGGCGAGCTTGCGGTCGTCGCGGATCGCCGCGTTGCGGACGAGCTCGCGGATCTTCTTCGCGTCCTCGGTCGTGATCTGCGGGACGAGCTCGAGGAAGAGGCCGCCGACGAGCTTGCGGGCGTCCTCGAGCGGCGGGAGCGCCTGCTCCTCCGCCCAGGTCGCGAGCCCGCGCGCCCAGAAGTCGTCGTCCTCGTCGAAGCCCTTGTCCTTGCCCTCGGCGAAGAAGGCACGCCGGCGGGCGAGCCGCTTCTCGAGGTCGCCGAGCTGCTCGTCGCGGTCGACGTAGATGCGCTCGGACTCGGCCTTGACCTTGTCCTCCAGGTCGTTCAGGTCCCTCGCGCGCGCCTCGTTGTCGACGTGCGTGACGATCGACGCGGCGAAGTAGAGGACCTTCTCCAGCTCGCGCGGCGCGATGTCCAGCAGGTAGCCGATGCGGCTCGGGACGCCCTTGAAGAACCAGATGTGCGAGACGGGCGCGGCCAGGTCGATGTGGCCCATGCGCTCGCGGCGCACCTTCTGGCGGGTCACCTCGACGCCGCAGCGCTCGCAGATGATGCCCTTGTAGCGGACGCGCTTGTACTTGCCGCAGTAGCACTCCCAGTCCTTGGTCGGACCGAAGATGCGCTCGCAGAACAGGCCGTCGCGCTCGGGCTTGAGCGTGCGGTAGTTGATCGTCTCCGGCTTGGTGACCTCGCCCGACGACCAGTCGCGGATCTGCTTCGACGACGCCAGCCCGATGCGGATGGCGTCGAACTCGTTGATATCGATCAAGTGCTAATCGCCTTCTTTCTCTCTCGCAGCTCTCTCTGGTCGTCCTGCGTCAGTCTTCGATCTCGACTTCGAAGTCGTCCCCGTCGGCGGCGCCGACCGGCTCGACCTCTTCCTCGTCGTCCGCGTCCAGCTCGACGCCGTCGAGGTCCTCGAGGGACTCGTCGGCCGGCAGGCCCAGCTCGCCGTCGGTGTCGACGCGATCCTGGCCCTCCTCGAGCTCCTGGCCCGTGGGCTGCCGTGCGGCGGCCCGCAGCGAGCCCGGCGAGAGGTCGATGCCGAGCTCCTCCGCGGCGCGGAGCAGCTCGTCGTCCTCCTCGCGAACCTCGACCTCGGCGCCCTCCTCGGACTCGACGCGGACGTCGAGCGCCAGGGACTGCATCTCCTTCAGCAGCACCTTGAAGGACTCGGGGATCGACGGCTCGGCGATGTTCTCGCCCTTGACGATCGCCTCGTAGGCCTTGACGCGTCCGACGGTGTCGTCGGACTTGATGGTGAGCATCTCCTGCAGCGTGTACGCCGCGCCGTACGCCTCGAGCGCCCACACCTCCATCTCGCCGAAGCGCTGGCCGCCGAACTGGGCCTTGCCGCCCAGCGGCTGCTGCGTCACCAGCGAGTACGGGCCCGTCGAGCGCGCGTGGATCTTGTCGTCGACGAGGTGGAGCAGCTTGAGGATGTACATGTAGCCGACGGTCACTTCCTGCTCGAACGGCTCGCCCGTCCGGCCGCTGAAGAGGCGCACCTTGCCCGAGGCCCTCCGGCCGGGGGGCGCCTTGCGGTCGATCTCGAGCTTGATCGGGCTGTCCGGGTTCTGCTCCGTCCACGTGACGAGGGCGTCGTCGACGTCCTCGACGGTGGCGCCGTCGAACACCGGGGTCGCGATCGGGGTCGGCTTCGGCGCGTTGATCACGCGGCCGGCGCGGCCGTTCATCGGGACGACCTCGTCGTCGGCGAAGACGCCGTGGGCGGCCGACCAGCCGAGGTGCGTCTCGAGGATCTGGCCGATGTTCATCCGGCTCGGCACGCCGAGCGGGTTGAGCAGGATGTCCACCGCGCGGCCGTCCTCGAGGAACGGCATGTCCTCCTCGGGGACGATCTTCGAGATGACGCCCTTGTTGCCGTGGCGTCCGGCGAGCTTGTCGCCCTCGGAGATCTTGCGCTTCTTCGCGACGTAGACGCGGACGAGCTCG
>DASZWI010000131.1:0-116939 GCA_035546715.1 Gaiellaceae bacterium
ACCGCCGCCTCGCCCTCGCGGCGCGGCATGATCTGGAAGGTGGTCGGATCGGGGATCGCGACCATGTCGGACTCCTCGATCGCGTTGAAGCCGGTGATCGACGAGCCGTCGAAGCCCATGCCGTCGTTCAGCGCGCCCTCGATCTCGGACGGCGTGATCGCGAAGCTCTTGAGGTGGCCCTCGATGTCCGTGAACCAGAACAGGACGTACTCGACGTTCTGGTCCCTGACCTGCTGCAGGACCCTCTTCCGCGCTTCGGGATCGGACGTCGCCCGGTCCTTGCTCTCGATCATGGCCACGCGAAACACCTCCGGTCGGGCTGTTTGACAGGCTCGACGGGCACGCTAATCGACCGCTCAGCGGACCGTCCAGCCTCCGTCGACCACGAGCGTCTCCCCGGTGACGAGCGAGGCGGCCGGCGAGCAGAGGAACACCACGGCGCCGGCGACCTCGTCCGGCTCGCCGATGCGGTGGAGCGCCGCGATGCGCTCCTCGACGTCGGCGCGGAACGCGTCGTCGGCGAGCGCGGGCTCCGTGCCGGGCGTGCGCACGAACGTCGGGGCGACGGCGTTGACGTGGATGCCGTGGCGCCCCCACTCGACGGCGAGGCACCGGGTCAGGTGGGCGACGCCGGCCTTCGTCAGGCAGTAGACCGACTCCCCGGGCAGCGCGACGATCCCGGCCTGCGACGAGACGTTGACGATGCGGCCGAACCCCTGCCGGCGCATCGGCTCGAACGCCGCCTGGCACGCGAAGAACGTGCCCTTGAGGTTCACGTCGACCGTCCGCTCGAAGTCGGCGACCGACACCTCCTCCGCCGGGATGTCGCCCGGGGCGATGCCCGCGTTGTTGACGAGCACGTCGAGCGAGCCGAGCTCCGCCACGCAGCGTGCGACCGCGGCCTCCACCTGGTCGAGACGCGTCACGTCCATCTGCAGCGGGAGCGCGCGGCGGCCGAGCCCTTCGACCGCCGCCACCGCTCCGCCGTCGCGCGACAGGTCGCGCAGCCCGAGGGCGACGTCGGCCCCCGCCTCCGCGAGCGCCAGCGCGATGGCGTGGCCGAGGCCGCGCGCCGCACCGGTGACCAGCGCGACACGCCCCTCGAGGTCGAAGCGCCCGCTCATCCCGCCCGCTTCAGCTTGCCGTGCTTCTTGGCGTAGCGCTCACCCGCCTTGAACACTGCCACGCCGAGGGGCAGCGAGACCGCGCCGATCAGGAGCAGCGGCCAGACGTCGGCCCAGGCGAGCCCGGCGCCGTGCAGGACCTGCGCGCGGTTGCCGCGCAGCGCATACGTGGCCGGCGAGATCTTCGCCACCCACTGCATCCAGCCGGGCAGCACGCTCACCGGGTAGTAGACGCCGGAGACGACGAGCATCAGCCCCTGGGTCACGAAGCCGAGCTGCGTCCCGCGCTCCGGCGAGATCAGCGGCAGGACGGCCGTCATCGTGCCCAGCCCGATGAACGAGATGGACGCGATGGCGAGCAGCGCGATCGCGGCGCCGTAGTTCGCGTGCGGCAGGTGGATGCCGATGAAGAGCACGGTCAGCCCCATCACGGCCGCCGCCCGGACGAACCCGTAGAAGACGGCGAAGACGCCCATGCCGACCAGGTGGACGACGCGGGACACCGGCGCCATGAACGTGTACTCGATCGTCCCCTCCCAGCGCTCCCAGGCGACGGTCTCGGTCACCTGCTCGAAGACGACGCCCAGGTACGCCCAGATGACGGCGCCGACGAGCAGCTTCGTCTCGAGCTCGTTCCGCTGGGCCGCCGAGAGGCCGACGCCGCGGGCGATGAAGACGATCGTCAGCGTGTTCGCCACCGTCCAGAGCAGGAACGCGAGGTCCCAGAGCAGGTAGCGCCGGACGAGATACGCGTTGCGCTCCACGATCCCGTACAGGCCGACGAGCTCGTCGCGCACCACCTTCCGGCGCGGCGAGCTGTACTCCCAGGTCGTCATGCGAACACCTCCCGGTCGTCGTCCTCCGTGTCGTCCTCGAACGTGCGCCCGGTCGCGGCGAAGAACGCCTCCTCCAGCGTGTCGACGCCGAACCGCGCCTTCACGTCCTCGACCGGCTCGAGGAACAGCAGCTCGCCGCGGTCGAGCAGGCCCACCCGCTCCGCGAGCTCCTCGGCCTCCTTCAGGTCGTGTGTGCAGAGCAGGATCGTCGAGTCGTGCCGCTGCCGGATCTCGCGCACGAAGTCCTGCACCTCCTGCTTCGAGCGCGGGTCGAGGCCCGTCGTCGGCTCGTCGAGCAGGAGCAGCACCGGGCTCGTCAGCAGCGCGCGGGCGAGCGCCACCTTCTGCTGCATCCCGCGCGAGAGGTGCTCCATCGGCTCCCCGCGCCGGTCGGGCGGGAAGCCCACCCGCTCGAGGATCTCGGGGATCGCCACACGTGTCTGCCGCGGCGTCAGCCCGTAGAACCTGGCCGCATAGGCGAGGTTCTCGGCCGCGCTCATCTTCTTGAAGAAGCTCGCCTCGACGGACACCCGGTTGACCAGCCGCCGGACGGATCGCGTATCGCGGAAGGCGTCCTTGCCGAAGAGCGACGCCTCGCCCCCGTCCGGCAGGAGCAGCGTGGACAGCAGCCGGACGAGGGTCGACTTCCCCGACCCGTTCTGGCCGAGGATCGCGACGCACTCGCCGCGCTCGATCGTGAAGGTCAGGCCCTTGAGCGCGGCCCGGCGCCGGCGCGCGAGCAGGCCGCGGCGCCGGACGAAGTCCTTGCGGAGATCACGGACGACGACTGCTGGCTGCTCGGACACTCATGCTCCTTGGATCGCGAGGGGTGAAGAACGGGAAACGCAGACGGACCGCGGCCGCTAGAAGCGGACGGGCACCTGGTCTGCGTTCGCGATCCCGAACATGAGCCAACCGAGCTTAGCTGACGCCCGGCCGCCTCGCTCGGACGCCTGGGAGGAGAGCGGCGGTTCGCGTCAGCCGGCGGCGCGGGCCCGCGCGTCCTCGATCGCCGCGAGCGCGGCCGCACGGTTGCCGAAGCCGCGCGTCTCCGTCGACGTGTCCTCGAGGTCCTTGTACACCTGGAAGAAGTGCTCGATCTCGTTGCGGAGCGGGGCGGGCACGTCGTGGATGTCGGAGATCTGGCTCCAGGCGGGATCCCGCAGCGGCACGCAGATCACCTTCTCGTCGGGGCCCTTCTCGTCGGCCATGTGGAACACCCCCACGGCGCGCACGCGGATACGGCAACCGGGAAACGTCGGCTCGGAGACCAGCACGAGCGCGTCCAGCGGGTCGCCGTCGCCGGCCAGGGTCCCCTCGACGTACCCGTAGTCGGCCGGGTAGCTCATCGACGTGAAGAGCCGTCGGTCGAGCACGATCGCCCCGAGCTCCTCGTCGAACTCGTACTTGTTCCGGGACCCGGACGGGATCTCGACGAAGACGACGCCGTCGCTCACCCGGGGAGCATACGAGTCACACTGTCCCCATGGCGCACGTGCACGACCACGGACACGCCCACCACCACGGCGCGGGCGCCGAGACGCACGTCGGACGCCTCGCCCGCGCGCTCGCGCTGGTCGTCGCGTTCATGGCCGTCGAGGTCGTGCTCGGGCTCGTCGCGCACTCGATCGCCCTGCTCTCGGACGCGGCGCACATGCTCGTCGACGCCGCCGCGCTGGGGACGAGCGTGTGGGCGGCACGGCTGGCGCGCCGCCCGCCGGGCGGCCGGCTGACGTTCGGGCTCAAGCGCGCCGAGATCCTCTCCGCGCAGGCGAACGGGATCACGCTGCTCGTCCTCGGGGTGGCGATCGTCGGCGTCGCCGCGCACCGCCTCGTCTCGCCGCCCGAGGTGCACGGCGTGCTCGTCGTGGTCGTCGCCGCGGCCGGCGCCGCGGTGAACGTGGCCGCGCTGCTGCTCGTCGCCGGCGCCAACCGCGAGTCGCTGAACGTCGAGGGCAGCTTCAGGCACCTCGTCACCGACCTCTACGCGTTCGTCGCGACCGCGATCTCGGGCCTCGTCGTGTGGACGACGGGGTTCGACCGCGCCGACGCGATCGCGTCGCTCGCGGTGGCCGCCTCGATGCTCTGGGCCGCCGGCGGGCTCCTGCGGGCGTCGGGCCGCATCCTGCTCGAGGGCTCCCCCGAGGGGATCGACCCCAACGAGCTCGCCCGCGTGCTCGCCGCGCACGAGGCCGTCACCAACGTGCACGACCTGCACGTCTGGGAGATCACCTCCGGCTTCCCCGCGCTCTCGGCGCACGTCCTCGTCGAGCCGGACGCCGACTGCCACGGCATCCGCCGCGAGCTCGAGGAGATCCTCCACGACCGCTTCGGCATCGAGCACACGACGCTCCAGGTCGACCATTCGCGAGCCGAGCTCCTCACGATCCAGCCTGTCCGGCCGAAGACCTGAGGGTATTGACGGCCGGCCGGCGGTCCGGCTACCGTAGATGCACGCGAACGCGCCGACGGCGGCGCCCGCGGAGGCAATGAGGCCTCACCACTCCGGATCGTCCGCGGTCCCGAGCGGTGGGGCCTTTTTTCGTTGTTGGGACGGAACGAGAGGAGATCAGGTGCCGAAGTTCAAGCTCGAGTACATCTGGCTGGACGGCTACGAGCCCACGCCGAACCTGCGGTCGAAGACGAAGATCGGCGAGTTCGAGGACACGCCGACCCTCGAGGAGCTTCCCGTGTGGAACTTCGACGGCAGCTCGACCCGCCAGGCCGACGGCAGCAACTCGGACTGCCTGCTCCAGCCCGTCGCTCTCTTCCCCGACCCGGCCCGCACGAACGGGCTGCTCGTCATGTGCGAGGTGCTCCTCCCCGACGGGACGCCGCACCCCTCGAACAGCCGCGCGACCATCCCGGACGACCCGGACACGTGGTTCGGCTTCGAGCAGGAGTACTTCTTCTACAAGGACGGCGTGCCGCTCGGCTTCCCGCGCGAGGGCTTCCCGGCGCCGCAGGGCGAGTACTACACCGGCGTCGGCTTCCGGAACGTCGGCGACGTCGCCCGCGAGATCGTCGACGCCCACATCGACCTCTGCCTGGGGGCGGGCATCAACCTCGAGGGCATCAACGCCGAGGTCGCGAAGGGCCAGTGGGAGTTCCAGATCTTCGGCAAGGGCTCCAAGCGGGCGGCCGACGAGGTGTGGATCGCCCGCTACCTGATGCTGCGGCTCTGCGAGCGCTACGGCGTGGAGATCAACTGGCACCCGAAGCCGCTGGGCGTCGAGCACGACTGGAACGGCTCCGGCATGCACACGAACTTCTCGACGGCGTACATGCGCGAGGTCGGCGGCGAGGCGTACTTCGAGGCCCTGATGGCCGCGTTCGCCGCGGCGAAGGACGAGCACATCGCGGTCTACGGCCCGGACAACCACATGCGGCTCACGGGCCTGCACGAGACGGCCGCGATCGACGACTTCACCTACGGCGTGGCCAACCGCGGCGCGTCGATCCGCATCCCGCACAGCTTCGTCAACAACGGCTACCGCGGCTATCTCGAGGACCGGCGGCCGAACTCGCTGGGCGATCCGTACAAGATCGCCGGCCGGATCCTCCAGACCATCCAGACGGTGCCGACCGACGCCCCGGCGCGCGACGAGATCGACGAGGCGGAGCTGTCGCTCGCGTGACGGCCCAGCGCCCTCAGCACTGCGCCTGCGACGACCCCGTCGTCGAGGTTCGGGCCAAGCGGAAGGGGGCGGCCCGCAGCGTCTGCGCTCGCTGCGGCCGCCCCGTCCGCTTGACCCTCGGGACGACGCCCCGGGCAGTGGGCGTCACCCGAGCCTGAACTCGACCTGGACGTCGGCGGTGACCTCCTGGGTCCCCGCCTCCACCGGCGTGTCCTTGGCCACGGCCCCGGAGCCGGCGAAGGGCACGGGGTTGCCGGAGCTGGTCTCGCTCATCGAGACGACCGGCCCGACGGTCGAGCCGCCCGCCTTGGCGAGGACGTCGGCCTTCGCACGCGCGTCGGCGACGGCCGCCGCGAGCGCCTGGCGGTAGAGCGCGGTCGAGTCGGAGACGGTGAGGGCGGGGCCGTCGATCGAGGTCGCGCCCGCGGCGGTCGCCGCGTCGATCAGCCCGCCGACCGTCGCGACGGACGCGACCGCCGTGACGGTGTTCTCGGCGACGTACCCGGTCGTCTTGCCCGCGTCGTTCGTCTGCGGGTCGAGCGAGACCTCCCGGGTCTGGACGTTCTGGCCGCCGTGCGCCTTCAGCGCCGCGACGACGCGCGTCGCGGCGGCGGAACAGCGGGCGAGGGCGTCTGTGGCGGTGTCCGCCTCGACGCGCACGCCGGCGGAGATCGTCGCCCGGTCGGGGACGGTGCTCACGACGCCGTGGCCCGAGGTCGTGACGAGGGAGTCGGTCGGGGGCTGCGTGTCGCCGCCGCGAGCCGCCTCCGGGCGGCCGGCGCCGGCGAGGAGCACGATCAGCCCCAGCGCAGCCGCGGCCGCGCAGAGGACGAGGATGCGTCTGGTTGGTGTCATGCCCTTCCTACGCCGCTGCGTGCTCTGATGTCACACGTGCGCTACCGGTTCGTCGACTGCCGCTGGTCGCTCGCGGATCCCGACGAGGGCCGCCGCCTCTACCGGGCGGGCCACATCCCGGGCGCGGCCCATCTCGACGTCGACACCGACCTGTCGGGACCGCCCGGCCCCGGACGCCACCCGCTGCCGTCGGCCGAGGCGTTCGCGGCGGCGGCGGGCCGCGCGGGCATCGGCGACGGGACATTCGTGGTCGCCTACGGCTCCCTCGGCGGCGCGGAGCGGCTGTGGTGGCTCCTGCGCCACTTCGGGCACGACGACTGCGCGGTGATCGACCTGGACGCCTGGCGCGGCCCGCTGCGCGGCGGCGACGAGGTGATCGAGCCGGCGACCTTCACGCCGCGGCCGCGGACGGACGACACGATCGGCGCCGATGAGCTCGCGGAGCGGCGCGGCGAGCTGGTCGTCGTCGACGCGCGGGTCGCGAGCCGCTGGCGCGGCGAGCCCAACGCGGTCGACCGCGTGCCGGGCCGGATCCCGGGCGCCCTGAACGCGCCGTGGAACGAGGAGCTGCCGGAGCTGCCGCCGGGGGAGCTGGCGGCCTACTGCGGCAGCGGCGTGACCGCCTGCGTCGTCCTGCACCGGCTCCACCTCGCGGGCCGGGACGGCCGCCTGTACCCGGGGTCGTGGTCGGAGTGGGAGACGCGCGCGGACCTCCCGCGCGAGACGGGCTAGGACCTACGCAGCCGCGACGGCGGGCATCGTCGCCGACAGGTACGGCGAGAGGTAGCGCTCCCAGAGCGCGGGGATCTTCGGCGTGGCGAGGTGGATGAACAGCACCGGCGCCGGCGCGCTCGGCTTGTGCGCCAGCTCCATGTGCAGCTCGTGCAGCAGCCGGTCGCCCTTGCGCAGGTTGCACGGCGCGCACGAGGTGACGACGTTCTCCCAGGTCGAGTCGCCGCCGCGCGAGCGGGGAACGACGTGGTCGAGGGTCAGCCGCCCGCTCGACGTGCCGCAGTAGACGCAGCGCCAGCCGTCACGCGCGAAGAGCGCGCGGCGCGAGATCTTGCGCTGCACGAGCCGCGGGACGCGGACGTAGTGGACGAGGCGAATGACGTGCGGCCACCGATACGTGCCGGTCGCCGAGCGAAGTGGTCGGTCGAGCGCTTCGACGACCTCCGCCTTCCCCTTGAACACGAGGACGTGGGCGCGGCGCAGCGAGCACACGTTCAGGGGCTCGTAGCTCGCATTCAGCACCAGGACCTGCTGCACCCTGAACGGCAGAGTACCCATGAACGCGGAACTCAGACCGAAACCCGGACCACCTTGTGTTGAGTCAACACAAAGTCGGTCCGCCCCGGCACCCACGCTTGAACGAAGGGCTGCTGTCGAGGCTCGCCTTCGAACCGCCCGCGAGGGCCCACCGGTTGCGCACCTTGTGTTGAGTCAACACAAAGTCGAGAACGGCCCGGCACCCACGCCCACCGGAGGGACTCCCTAGCCACAGTAGACCGTCTCGTGTGGCGTCCCGGTCCGAACGGCCGTCCGAGTCGCAAGTGTCGGAGGGGAGGGCTCGGGAGGGGAACCGAAGGTGCCCCTCTCGACTGGGTGCCCCTCTCGACTAAGTGCCCCTCTCGACTATCAGGCCTGCTCGACCGACCTGGCCGCCGGTACGAAGAGCTTGCAGTTCGGGCACTTGAAGCCGCGGTAGCGCTCCGCCGCGCCGGCCATGAGCTTGGCCGTGAACGGCTTCTTGCAGTGCGGACAGACCAGCTCGAACTCGTCTCCCTGCGGCACCCCGGTCATTCCGACCCAGGCTACCTCGCGGTCTTCAGTCGCCGCCGCTCAGCGTGACCGACTCGATGCGCACGTCGTCGCGCGGGCGGTCGCGGGCGTCCGTCTCGACGGCCGAGATCGCGTCGACCACCTCCATGCCGGACGTGACCTGCCCGAACACCGTGTGCTTGCCGTCGAGCCAGGGGCACGCGTCGGCCGTGACGATGAAGAACTGCGACCCGTTCGTGTTCGGGCCGGCGTTCGCCATCGCGAGGGCGCCGCGGACGACCTTGCGGTCGTTGAGCTCGTCGTCGAACTGGTAGCCGGGGCCGCCCGTGCCGGTGCCGGTCGGGTCGCCGCCCTGGATCATGAAGTCCGGGATCACCCGGTGGAAGATGACGCCGTCGTAGAACCCCTCGCGGGCGAGCTTCAGGAAATTGTCGACGGTCGCCGGCGCGTCGTCGTCGAACAGCTCGAGGCCGATCGGGCCGTGATTCGTCTGCATGGTCGCTTGAGTCATGGCTGCACCCTACTGACCCCGCCCCGGCCGACATGTCCCGAACAGCCATGTCTGAAAGAGACATGTCCCAACCGGACACGCGAGCGCTGCGAGGGACGACCGAGCCGTTATTCTCGCTGGCAACGGCGCGGAGGGAGCAGGCACGACCGTGAAGCACCACTTCCAGAACCACGATCTCGTCACCGAGCGGCCCTGGCAGCTGATCGACGTGACGGACGACGTGCGCACCGTGGTCGACGAGTCCGCGGTCAGCAACGGCATGGCGCTCGTCTACTCGCCGCACACGACCTGCGCGGTGCTGATCAACGAGCGCGAGAGCGGGTTCATGGACGACTTCTCGGAGCTCGTCGCGGAGCTCGTCCCGCCCCAGGGGCGCTACTACCGCCACGACGACCTCGAGATCCGCACCGAGGGGATCGAGGAGGACACCGCCGACTTCCCGAACGGCCACTCGCACGTGCAGGCAGGGCTCCTGTCGTCGGCGTCCCAGACGATCCCGATCGTCGACGGGCGGCTGATGCTCGGGCGCTGGCAGCGGATCTTCTTCTGCGAGCTCGACCGGGCGCGCCCGAGGAAGGTCTTCATCCAGGTCATCGGCGAATGACCGTGACCGCCGACGGGCGCGCGGAGCCGATGCAGGAGCTGCCCGGCGAGGCGGCGATCATGCCGCGCGCGGGCGGCGAGAACTTCGCGGTGGCGGCGCTGGTGCTCGGTCGCGAGACGCGCGACCACCTGCTCGCGATCTACGGCTTCGCGCGGCTCGTCGACCAGCTCGGCGACGAGGTCGAGGGCGACCGCCTCGCCAAGCTCGACGCCCTCGAGGCGGAGGTCGACCGCGTGTTCGGCGGCACGCCGCGCCACCCGCTGATGCAGCGGCTGCAGGCCAGTGCGCGCGCCTGCTCGTTCCCGCGCGGGCCGTTCGACCGCCTCATCGAGGCGAACCGGCGCGACCAGTCCGCGGTCGACTACGCCACCTTCGAGGCGCTGCGCGACTACTGCCGCCACTCGGCGGACCCGGTCGGCGAGCTCGTCCTGCACGTCTTCGGCGTCGCCACGCCCGAGCGCGTCGCGCTCTCCGACGACGTCTGCACGGCGCTGCAGCTCGCCGAGCACTGGCAGGACGTCGCCGAGGACGCCGCCCGCGGCCGGATCTACCTGCCCGCCGAGGACCGGGAGCGGTTCGGCGTCGAGCCGGCCGACCTGTCGGCGCCGCACGCGGGCGGCCCGCTGCGCGAGCTGCTCCGGTTCGAGGTCGACCGCGCGCGGGCGCTGCTCGACCAGGGCGCGGCGCTGGTCGGGACGCTGCGCGGTCGCGCGCGCATCGCCGTGGCCGGCTACGTCGCCGGCGGACGGGCCGCGCTCGACGCGATCGAGGCCGCCGGGTACGACGTCCTGCCGGGGGCGCCGAAGCCGGCGAAGCCGCATCGCGTCGCGTTGACCCTGCGGGCTCTGGTGACCGGCAGATGACCCCCGACGAGGCCTACGCGCACTGCCGCGAGGTCGTGCGGGCGTCCGCGACGACCTTCGCCGCCGGGATGCGCCTGCTGCCGCCCGGGCGCCGCGACGCGCTGTTCGCGGTCTACGCCCTGGCGCGACGGATCGACGACGTCGCCGACGGCGACCTCGCCCCGGCCGGGAAGCTCGGCGAGCTCGAGGCGATCCGCGCCGAGCTGGCGGCGATCGACCGGAGCGCCGACCCGGCGCTCGTCGCGCTGGCCGACGCGGCCGGACGCTACCCGATCCCGCTCGAGGCCTTCGGCGACCTGCTCGAGGGCGCCGAGCTCGACGCGCGCGGGGCCGCGTACGAGACGTGGGACCAGACGGAGCACTACTGCCGCTGCGTGGCCGGGTCGATCGGGCGGCTCGCGCTCGGCGTGTTCGAGACCTTCGACCGGGCGCGCGCGAGCGTCCTCGCCGACGACATGGGGGTCGCGCTCCAGATCGGGAACATCGTGCGCGACCTGACGGAGGACCTCCCGCTCGGCCGCAGCTACCTGCCGCGCGAGGACCTCGAGCGGTTCGGCTGCTCGGTCGTCGACGGCCGGCTGGAGGGGCCGGTGGAGCTGCTCGTCGCCTTCGAGGCGCAGCGCGGGCTCGAATGGCTCGACCGCGGACGCGCGCTGCTGCCGCTGCTCGACCGGCGCAGCGCCGTCTGCGTCGCGGCGCTGTCGTCGCCGTACGGCCGGCTGCTCCGGCGCATGGTCGACCGGCCCGAGACGGTGCTGCAGGGCCGGCCGCGGCTCGGCAAGGTCGAGAAGGGCCTCGTGCTCGCCCGCAGCATGATCGGTGCGGCGGCGTGAAGGCGATCGTGGTCGGAGGCGGGCTGGCCGGCCTCGCCGCGGCGCTCGAGCTGACCGACGGCGGCGCGTCCGTGACCCTGCTCGAGGCCCGCCCGCGGCTCGGCGGCGCCACGTTCTCGTTCGAGCGCGACGGTCGCGTGCTCGACAACGGCCAGCACGTCGCGTTGCGCTGCTGCACCGAGTACCTCGCCTTCCTCGGCCGGATCGGCGCCGCCGACCGGCTGCCGGTGCAGCGGCGGCTGCGCGTGCCCGTGCTCCGGGCGGGCAAGCCCGCCGCCCAGCTCGCCCGCAACGGCCTGCCGGCGCCGCTCCACATGGGGTCGTCGCTGCTTCGCTACGGCCCGCTGTCCCTGCGCGAGCGGCTCTCCGCGATCCGCGCCGCCCTCGCGCTGCGCCGCCTTGACCCCGACGACCCGTCGCTCGACGACCGCACGTTCGGCGACTGGCTGCGCGCCAAGGGCCAGTCGCCGCGGACGATCGCCGCGCTCTGGGATCTGATCTGCCTGCCGACCGTCAACCTCCCGGCCGACGAGGCCTCGCTCGCGGCCGCGGCCAAGGTGTTCCGCACCGGCCTGCTCGACACGGCCGACGCGTGCGACCTCGGCGTCCCGGCCGTGCCGCTCTCCGAGCTGCACGCCGAGCCGGCCGCGGCGACCCTCGCCGCAGCGGGCGCCGAGGTGCGGACGAGCGCGCCGGTGCGCGCCGTCCAGCGGGACGGCGAGCGCCTGCAGGTGCAGCTCGACGACGCGACGCTCGACGCCGACGCGGTCGTCGTCGCCGTGCCGCACACGGCGGTGGCGAAGCTGGTGCCGGACGGCGCCGTCGACGCGGAGGCGCTGGAGCAGCTCGGGACGAGCCCGATCGTCAACGTCCACGTCCACTACGACCGCCGGGTGCTCGACGAGCCGTTCGCGGCCGTGCTCGACTCGCCGTTGCAGTGGCTGTTCGACCGCACCGAGTCGTCAGGGACGACCGAGGGCCAGCTCGTGGCGATCTCCCTCTCCCACGCGGTCGACGAGAGCGGGCGCTCGGTCGCCGAGCTGCGCGAGCGGCTGCTGCCCGAGCTCGAGCGCGTGCTGCCGGCGGCGCGCGAGGCGACGGTGCTCGACGTGGCCGTCACGCACGAGCCGCGGGCGACGTTCCGCGCCGCGCCGGGCTCCCGGCGCCTGCGCCCGGGTGCGACGACGAGCGTTCCCGGCCTCTACCTGGCCGGGTCGTGGACGGACACGGGCTGGCCGGCGACGATGGAGAGCGCCGTCCGCAGCGGCGTCGCGGCCGCGCGTGCAGCACTGGCAGGAGCTCCGGCCGGAGCCCGCGAGGCCGTGGGAGCGACGCGATGACGACGCTCGCCGACAGCCCGTCGCGTGCCGAGGCCCGCGCCGTCCTCGACCGCGCCGTCGAGCACCTCCTCTCGCTCCAGCATCCCGACGGCTGGTGGAAGGGCGAGCTCGAGACCAACGTGACCATCGACTCCGAGGACCTCTTCCTGCGCCACTACCTCGGGCTGCTCGACGAGCGGCAGACGGCCGCGACAGCGACCTGGATCCGCTCGAAGCAACGCGAGGACGGCTCATGGGCCACCTTCTTCGGCGGCCCGGCCGACCTGTCGACCACGGTCGAGGCGTACGTCGCGCTGCGGATCGCGGGCGACGAGCCCGACGCCGACCACATGCAGCGCGCCGCCGCCTTCGTGCGCTCGGCGGGAGGCGCCGAGGCCAGCCGGGTCTTCACGCGCATGTGGCTGTCGCTCCTCGACCTCTGGGCCTGGGAGGACGTGCCCCTGCTGCCGCCCGAGCAGATCCTGCTGCCCCGCCGCGCGCCGCTGTCGATCTACGCGTTCGGGTGCTGGGCGCGCCAGACGATCGTCGCCCTCCAGATCGTCACGGCGCTGCGCCCGTCGCGTGCGGTGGCGTTTGGGATCGACGAGCTGCGCACCGGCGTCGAGCCGAGCCTGGGGCCGCTCGACCTGTGGGGCCGCGCGCTGGTGGCCGTCGACAAGCTGCTGCACCGCTACCACCGCCACCCGATCGGGCCGCTGCGCCGCTACGCGCTCCGCAAGGCCGAGCGCTGGGTCGTCGACCGCCAGGAGGCCGACGGCTCCTGGGGCGGCATCCAGCCGCCGTGGGTGTGGTCGATCGTCGCGCTGCACGCGCGCGGCTACCCGCTCGACCACCCGGTGCTCGTCAAGGCGCTCGACGGCCTCGACACGTTCACGGTGGAGGACGAGCTCGGGCGCCGCCTCGAGGCCTGCCAGTCGCCGGTCTGGGACACGGCGCTCGCGATCATCGCGCTGCTCGACGCCGGGCTGCCGCCCGAGCACGACGCCGTCGCCCGGGCCGCGAGATGGCTCGCAGACCGCGAGATCCGCGTCCGCGGCGACTGGGCGGTGCGGATGCCGAAGCTGGCGGCGGGCGGCTTCCCGTTCGAGTTCGCCAACGACAACTACCCGGACGTCGACGACACGGCCGAGGTGGTGCTCGCCCTGCGCCGCGCGGGCGTCGGCGCCGAGGCCGCCGACCGCGGCGTCGCCTGGATGCTCGGCATGCAGAGCACCACCGGCGGCTGGGCGGCGTTCGACGTCGACAACACGAGCGAGCTGTGCGACAAGCTCCCGTTCTGCGACTTCGGCGCCGTGACCGACCCGCCGAGCTCCGACGTCACCGCGCACGTCCTCGAGGCGCTGGCGCTGGAAGGGCTGGGCGACACGCCCGAGGCGCGGGCCGGGCTCGAGTGGCTGCTGCGCGAGCAGGAGCCCGACGGGGCCTGGTTCGGCCGGTGGGGCGCGAACTACATCTACGGGACGAGCGCGGCCGTGCTCGCGCTCGAGGCGCTCGGTCGCCGTGACAGCGCCGCCGTCCGCGCGGCGACGCGCTGGCTCGACTCGATCCAGAACGAGGACGGCGGGTTCGGCGAGGACCTCCGCAGCTACCGCGAGCCCGAGTGGCGCGGGCGCGGCGCGTCGACGGCGTCGCAGACCGCGTGGGCGCTGCTCGCCTACCACGCCGCCGGCGTCGACTCCGAGGCGGTCGCCCGGGCCGTCGGCTTCCTCGCCGCCACGCAGCAGCCGGACGGGGGCTGGGACGAGCCGTACTTCACGGGCACCGGGTTCCCCGGCGACTTCTACTTGAACTACCACCTCTACCGCGACGTGTTCCCGGTCATGGCCCTCGGGCGGCTCCTCCGCGAGGCGGCGTGACGACGCCGCTGCTGGTCCTCGCGCCGATGCGCGTCGAAGCGGCCGCCGTTCGCGCGCTGCAGGACGCCCGCGTGCTCCGCACCGGCATGGGCCCCGCCAAGGCGCGGCTCGCCGCGGCGCGGGCGCTGGCCGTCGACGCGGACGCCGTGGCCGTCGCCGGGCTGTGCGGCGCCGTCGCGCCGCAGCTCCGGCCCGGCGACGTCGTCTGCGCCACCGAGCTGCGCCGGCCGGGCGCCGCGCCGATCGCCGTGCCGGGCAGCGCGCTGCTCGCCGCAGCGCTTCGCCGCCGCGGCCTGCGCGTCCACGTCGGGCCGCTGGCCGGAGTCGACCACATCGCCGGGCCGGCCGAGCGCCGGGCCCTGGAGGCGGAGGGCGTGCTGGCCGTCGACATGGAGTCGCCCTGGCTCGCCGCGGCCGCCGGCGACCGGCCGTTCGCGGTGCTGCGCGTCGTCGCCGACCCGGCGGGGCGGCGCATCCTCGACCCGCGCTTCGCGATCGAAGGCGCCCAGGCCCTGCGCGCGTTGCGCAAGGCCGCGCCCGTGCTCGGCGACTGGGCGCGCGCCGCAGCGCCGCGGCGCGTCCTGCTCGCGGGCCCGCGGTCGTTCTGCGCCGGCGTCGACCGCGCGATCGAGATCGTCGAGCTCGCGCTCGAGCAGCGCGGCGCCCCGATCTACGTCCGCAAGCAGATCGTCCACAACGAGCACGTCGTCGCAGGGCTCGAGCGGCGCGGGGCGATCTTCGTCGACGAGCTCGACGAGGTGCCCGAAGGCGCGACGGTCGTCTTCTCCGCGCACGGCGTCGCGCCGCAGGTCCGGGAGGACGCCGTGTCGCGCCGCCTCGACGTGATCGACGCCACCTGCCCGCTCGTCGGGAAGGTGCACGCCGAGGCGCGGCGCTTCGCCGCCGAGGGCCGCACGATCTTCCTCGTCGGCCACGCCGGGCACGAGGAGGTCGAGGGGACGACCGGCGAGGCGCCCCAGGCGATCCGCCTGGTCGAGACGGTCGCCGACGCCGCCGCCGTCGAGCCGGTCGACGCGCAGCGCGTCTCGTTCCTCACCCAGACCACGCTGGCCGTCGACGAGACGAAGGAGATCGTGGACGTCCTGCGCGAGCGGTTCCCGGAGCTGGCGGGGCCGCCGTCCGACGACATCTGCTACGCGACGGCCAACCGGCAGCAGGCCGTGCGTGCGGTCGCGCGCGACAGTCGCGTCGTGCTCGTGGCCGGCTCGCGCACCTCGTCGAACTCGGTGCGGCTCGTGGAGGTCGCCGAGCGCGAGGGCGCGCGTGCCTATCTCGTCGACGACGAGACCGATGTCGACGTCGCCTGGCTGCACGGTGCGGGCACCGTCGGCATCACCGCCGGGGCCTCCGCACCCGAGGCGATCGTCGCCCGGCTCGTTGCCGCCCTGCGCTCACTGGGTAGGGTTGAGGTGGAGGAGCGAACCGAGATGGTCGAGACACTGCATTTCAAGCTGCCACGGGAGGTGACCGCATGAGCGTGCCTCTTCGGCAGAGCCTGACCGTCGCGCGCTATCTCGCGACCCAGAAGATCCGGCGGCGGGAGAGGTTCCCGCTGCTCGTGGAGCTCGAGCCCCTGTTCCAGTGCAACCTCGCGTGCGCGGGCTGCGGGAAGATCCAGCACCCCGAGGAGACCCTGCGCAAGCGGATGCCCGTCGAGCAGGCGATCGCCGCGATCGAGGAATGCGGCGCCCCGATGGTGTCGATCGCCGGCGGCGAGCCCCTCGTGCACCAGGAGGTGCATCTGATCGCGAAGGAGCTGGTCAAGCGGAAGAAGTTCGTCTACCTCTGCACGAACGGGATCCTGCTCAAGAAGAAGCTGGGGCTGTTCGAGCCGTCGTCGTACTTCGCGTTCGTCGTCCACATCGACGGCCTCCGGGAGCAGCACGACAAGTCCGTGTGCCGCGACGGCGTCTTCGACAAGGCGGTGGAGGCGATCCGCGCCGCGAAGGAGGCCGGCTTCCGCGTCACGACCAACAGCACGTTCTTCACGACCGACACGGCCTCGAGCGTCCGGGCGGTGCTCGACTACCTGAACGACGAGCTGAAGGTCGACTCGATGATGATCTCGCCGGCGTACGCCTACGAGAAGGCGCCGGACCAGGAGCACTTCCCCGGCGTCGAGCAGACCCGCAGCCTGTTCAGGCAGGTGTTCGCCGACGGCGCGCGCCGGAGGTGGCGGCTCAACCACACGCCGCTCTTCCTCGACTTCCTCGAGGGCAAGGTCGACTTCGAGTGCACCGCGTGGGGCATCCCCTCGTACAGCCTGTTCGGCTGGCAGCGGCCCTGCTACCTGATGGGCGACGGGTACGTCTCGACGTACAAGGAGCTCGTGGAGCAGACCGACTGGAGCAAGTACGGCCGGGGCCGCGACCCGCGCTGCGACAACTGCATGGCGCACTGCGGCTACGAGCCGACGGCCGTCCTCGCGGCGACCCGGTCGATCAAGCAGTCGCTCCGCGCGATCGCCTCGCCGGGCTAGGCCCGTGCGCGTCGCCGCGCTGCTCGCGGCGATCGCCGCGCTGGTCGCGGCCGGCACGAGCACGGCCGGTCCCGGGCCGCCCCGGTCGGTGAAGGCCAAGTGCGGCGCATATACGCCGACGGCCGGGATGCATCCGCTCTGGCTCCGGGCGAGCGACGGCGTCCGGCTCTACGCCGCCGAGGCGGGGCACGGGCGCACGGCGGTCGTCCTGGCGCACGAGTCGCCTGCCGACCTCTGCGGCTGGCTTCACTTCGCGCCGATCCTGGAGCACGCCGGATTGCGCGTCCTCGCCTTCGACTTCCGCGGCTTCGGCGACTCCGGACCGGGCATCGGCAAGGGGGCCCTGGCCTACGACCGCGACGTGCGGGCTGCGATCGCCCACGTCCGGCGTGAGGGCGCCCGGAAGGTCGTGCTCGTCGGCGCGTCCTTCGGCGGCGCGGTCGCCCTCGCCGACGCCGCGCGCCTCGACGTCGACGGGGTGATCAGCCTCTCCGGCGAGCCCCGGCTGCCGAACGCGGGCCTCGACGGACTGGCCGGCGTGCGGCGGCTGCACGTCCCGCTGCTCGTGGTGGCGAGCAGCGACGACCACTGGTGCACGGCTGCGGACGCCAGGGCGATCGTCCGGGCCGCCGGCTCCCGCGACAAGCGGGCGGACGTCTACTCCGGCGCCTGGCACGGCTGGGACATCCTCGACCTGGCGCCGTACGCGGCGCGGGCGCGGGCCGCCGTCCTCGGCTGGATCGGCGCGCACGCCTCCTAGGGAAAACCGAGGTTTGCCTGGTTTCGTACCGGGAGACATGTCCAGGCGCGTGAGACTCCTACCGGCAGGCGGCGCGGTCCTCGCCGTCGCCGCGACGTTGGCCGCGGCACCGGCGGCGTTCGGAGCGCCGCGGGCAACGCCGCAGCAGAGCTCGAACTGGGCGGGGTACGCGATCACCGACGCGACGACGCTCGCCACGGGCCAGCCCGACCCGGCCCAGACGCCGCCGCTGCAGTTCTCGAACGTGACCGGGACGTTCAGGCTCCCCAAGGTCACCTGTACGGCCGCCTCGTCGCCGGCCTACTCCGCGTTCTGGGTCGGGCTCGGCGGCTACTCCGCGACGGCCGACGCGCTCGAGCAGGTGGGGGTCGACGCGGACTGCTCCAGGGCCGGCACGCCGACCTACTACGCGTGGTACGAGCTGGTGCCCTCGCCCGCCGTGAAGGTGGCGCTCGAGGTCTCCGGCGGCGACATCATCACGACCTCCGTGGTCGTGAACGGGACGGACGTCCTGGTGCAGGTGAAGGACCGGACGCGCAGGACGTCGTTCACCCGGCACCTGCAGATGGCGACGCCGGACGTGTCGTCGGCGGAGTGGATCGCGGAGGCGCCCTCGGCGTGCTCCTCCCTCGGCGACTGCCGCGTGCTGCCGCTCGCGAACTTCGGCACCGTCGGCTTCACGAACATCGCGGCGACGGCCAACGCGCACGCGGGCACGCTGACCGATGCCACGTGGGCCGCCGCGGCGATCACGCTCGTGCCGCGCTCGTCGCGCCGGGCGATCCTCGGGCAGCCCGACGACGCGTCCACCGCGGGGGCCGCGCCCGCCGGCGCGACGGCCGACGGGCGCGGATTCTCCGTGGCGTGGATCGCGGACGCGACCCGCCTGAGCTCCCCTTAGCTGACGCGGAACCGGGCGACGAGCGACTCGAGCTGCTCGGCCGTGCGGGCGAGCTCCTGCGCGGACGCGGCGATCTCCTGCGTCGACGCGGAGGTCTGCTCGGTCGAGGCGGAGACCTCCTCGGTCGACGCCGACGACTCCTCGGCGACGGCGGCGACCTCGTTCATCGCCTCCGAGATCTCGCCGATGCGGGACGTGACGTCCTGCACCGACGCACCGATGCGGGCGAACGCGTCGCGCGCCTGCTCGACGACCTCGACCCCGTCCTCGGACCGGCGGGCGCCGTCGGCGACGACGGAGACCGCGTTCTGGGTCTCGACCTGGATCTCCTCGATCAGCTCGGAGATCGAGGCGGCCGCCTGCTGCGACTCCTCGGCCAGCTTGCGGACCTCCTCGGCGACGACCGCGAAGCCGCGGCCCTGCTCGCCGGCCCGGGCGGCCTCGATCGCCGCGTTGAGGGCGAGGAGGTTGGTCTGGCCGGCGATGCCGGTGATCGTCTCGACGATGCCGCCGATCTGCTCCGAGCGGGCGGACAGGCTCGTCATCGCGGCCTCGACCGCACCGGACGCGTCGCGGACGGCCTGCATGGCCTCCGACGCCTTCGTCGCGGCGCTGATGCCCTCCTCGGCGGCCGCCTTCGCGGCGCCGGCGACGCCGACGCTCTCGTCGGTCGACGACTTGGCCTGCTGGACCATCTGCACCTGGCGCTCGGCGCCGTGCGCGACGTCGCCGACCGCGTTCGCGATCTCGCCGACGGCCCGGCCGGCCTCCTCGGAGGTCGACGCCATCTGCGCCGACGCCGAGGCGACGCTCGTCGAGCCCTTGAGCACCTCGGAGATGATGTCCACGAGCTGGCCGCGCATCGTGTTGTAGTCGGCGATTGCCGACTGGACGCGGCCGAGCAGACCGTCGAACGTCTTCGCGAGGCGGCCGATCTCGTCCTCGCCGGCCGCGCCGACCGGCGTGGTGACCGGCTCGACGCCGATGGTCAGGTCGCCCTGGCTGACGGCCTTGAGCGCGCCCGCGAGGTTGCTCACGCAGTGATCGGACAGGCTGTCGAGCCGCTCGCCGACCTTGGCCAGGCGGGTCGCGATGCTCTTGGTGATGAACCAGACGATCGCGGCGGCCGCGAGCAGGGCGAGCAGGCTGAAGATGCCCATCAGGACCTGGCCGCCGTGCACCTGGCTCGTCTTCGACGCCTGCGCCGCCTTCTCGGCCTTGTCCGCGAAGGTGAACAGGGCGTTGGACAGGTCGTCGCCGCGCGAGTTCGTGGTCCCGTTCAGGTAGGACACGGCCTCGGCGTACTGCTTGTTCTGCCAGAGCCTGGCGCTCTTCGTGTCGGCGGCCTTCCAGGCGGCGTACAGCTTGTCGATCTTCGCCAGCTGGGCCTTGTCGGACGAGGTCGTCGACGCCGCCTTCAGCTTCGCGAGCGTCGCCTCGAACGCCTTGATGTCGCCCGGGTGCATCAGCGAGCCGTCCGGGTTCTTGATGAACTGGTGCATGAGCGTGTCCTGCACCTCGGAGACGCGCATGTTGTAGGCGTCGGCGCTCGCCGCGTTGGCGAGCACGGCGACGCCGTAGCCGTTCTCGACGTTCGAGCCGACGGAGGAGATCTTGGTGAAGCCCACGCCCACGGCGATGAGGAACGCGAGGGCGACTGCGGCGAAGGACACGGTCAGCTTCGCGCGCAGCGATGAGGTGACCACAGTCATGTGGGGACGCCTTTCGGTGGGGGAACGGCGGTGGTGCGCGGCGTGATCGACGGGCGCATTCCGGACTTGAGCGACACCCGTCTCAAGTCGCCCGGCGGCACGACGATCACGGGAACGCGTGTCGCAGGTCCGTCCCCCCTCCGGCGCACCGGCCAGTCCTCGCCCGCGAGGACTGCGGCTGCGTGCCCGCAGGTCGGGCGCGGATCGCGTCTGGTCCGAGGCCCAACCTCGGCTTCTCCGGCTCGCCCGGCGCGCGGTCGCCGACCGGGACGTCGAGGACGTCGCCGTGGAAGGCGCGGCGCTCGCACGCGAGCTGCTCGGCGTCGATCTCGTCGGGGTCCGCGAGCTGTCCCGCGACGGGCTGACGCTCGGCGCGCGTGCCGCGGCGGGGCCGTGGCCCGACCAGCCCGAGCGGGCGAACGTCCTCCAAGTGGAGCAGGCGCCCCTGATCGCGCTCGCCCTGCACGAGGGACGGAGCATCCAGTCGGAGCGGATCGACCGCGACGAGCGGTTCCGGACGCCCACGTACCTCTGTGCGATGGGTGTCGAGAGCGTGGTCGTCACGCCGCTCCGCGGCCACTCCGGCCAGATCGGCGCCCTGTCGGCGCTGTCGCTCACCCGCCGGCGGTTCGACGACGAGCTCGTCGACCTGCTGGAGGCGATCGGCGAGCTGCTCGGCGCGGCGTTCCAGCGCCGCCGCGACGACGAGGAGCTCCGCAACGCCGAGCAGCGCTACCGCACGCTGGTCGAGAGCGCCCCGGTCTGCATCCAGGGCATCGACCGCACCGCCCGGATCGACGCGATCAACCAGGCCGGCCTGCGCATGACCGGGCTCACCCGCGACGCCGCGATCGGCCGGTCGTACCTCGACCTGGTCGCACCCGGCGACCGCCCGCGGGTCGCGATGCTCCTCTCGCAGGCCCTCGAGGGCCGCCCCTCCGAGTTCGAGTTCGAGTCCGCCGACAGCGAGCGGGCCTTCGCCTCGAGCTTCATCCCCCTCCGTGGCGCCTCGGGCGACGTCGAGAAGCTGATCGGCGTCACGCAGGACGTGACCGCACGGCGTCGCGCCGAGGCCGTCCTGCGGGCGAGCGAGGAGCGCTACCGCGAGCTGTTCGAGAACGCGAGCGAGGCGATCGTCACCTGCGACCTCGACGGTCGCATCACGTCGCTCAACCCCGCCGCGCAGGCGCTCGCGGGTGTCGAGATCGGCGCCGCGATCGGCCGGCCGCTGTCCGACGTGGTCGACGAGGAGACGCTGCTGCGGGCCCGCCGCCGCGCCCAGGAGGCGCTCGAGGACGGCCGCGACGGGGTGACCGAGCCGCTCGTCGTCGTCCACGCGTACGACGGCCGGGAAGTGCCGGTCGAGGCGAGCATCCGCTACGCCCGGCGCAACGGCGTGCCCGTCGGCTTCCAGATCATCGCCCGCGACGTCAGCGAGCGCACGCGCCTCGAGGGGCAGTTGCGGCAGGCGCAGAAGATGGACGCGCTCGGCCGTCTCGCCGGCGGCGTCGCCCACGACTTCAACAACCTCGTCACCGCGATCGCCGGCTACGCCGAGCTCGCGCAGCGCGCCGCGCCTCCGGGCGACGGCCGGCTCGCTCACGACCTGGCCGCGATCGTCGACGCGGCCGGCCGCGCCGCGTCGCTCACCCGCCAGCTGCTCGCCTTCAGCCGCATCGAGGTCGTCGAGCCGCGCCCGTTCGACGCGGCCGCGGTCGTCGCGGACATGGAGGAGATGCTCGCCGGCCTCGCCGGGGAGGACGTCCGGCTCGAGGTGAGCGCGGGCGAGGGCTGCTGCGTGGAGGCCGACCCGGGTCAGCTCGAGCAGGTCGTCCTGAACCTCGTCGTCAACGCACGCGACGCGATGCCGACCGGCGGCACGCTGCGGATCGGCTGCGAGGCCGTGCCGGGCGGCGAGCTCGTGCGGCTCACCGTCTCGGACACGGGCGTCGGGATGACCGACGAGGTGCGGGCGCGGCTGTTCGAGCCGTTCTTCACGACGAAGGAGCACGGGCGCGGCACCGGTCTCGGGCTGTCCACGGTCTACGGCATCGTCGACGCCTGGGGCGGCTCGATCTCGGTCGAGTCCGCTCCCGGGGAGGGCACGCGCTTCACCGTCGACCTGCCGCGCCTCGACCGGTCGTGCGCCCAGCCGCCGGCGCAGGTCCCCGACCTTCCCGGCGGGGACGAGACCGTCCTCGTCGTGGAGGACGAGGACGTCGTGCGGGCGCTGGCGCGCCGGGTCCTCTCGCAGGCCGGCTACACCGTGCTCGAGGCGTCGTCGGGCGACGAGGCGCTCGCCGTCTGCGCGTCGCACGACGGGCCGATCGACCTCGTGCTCACCGACGTCGTCATGCCGGGCCTGAGCGGCGCCGACGTCGTCGCCGAGGCGACGCGGCTCCGGCCGGACGCGCGCTGCCTGGTCATGTCGGGCTATCCGGACGACGCCGTGCTCGGCCGCGGGATCCCCGACGGGACCGAGCTGCTGCCGAAGCCGTTTGCGCCGGCGACGCTCGTGCGCCGCGTGCGGGACGTGCTCGACGGTGGCGAGCGGCTGGAGGCACCGTCCGGCCCCGGCATCACACTCGCCTGAGGATGCGGCACGGTGGCAGCGCGGAGCCGCCGGCACGGTTCGTGCTCGTCGTCGACGACGAAGAGCCGGTGAGGCAGCTCGTCCAGGAGGCGCTCGAGGAGGCGGGCTACCGCGTCGCCGCAGCCGCGCGCGTCGACCAGGCGCTCGCGTATCTGGACGACCCCGAGCTGCGCGGCATCGTCTCCGACATCCGCATGCCGGACGAATCGGGTCTCGACCTGCTGGCGGCGGTGCGCGAGCGGCGCCCCGGCCTGCCGGTCGTGCTGATGACGGGCGCCGCCGCGGCGGCCGAGCGCGCCCAGGCCGCGGCAGAGGGCGTGCCGGTGCTCGAGAAGCCGTTCACGTTCGCAGAGCTCGAGGCCGCGGTCGCGGCGGCGCTCGGCGAGCGGCCGGTCTAGAACGCGATCCGGAACGCGAGGGAGGGCGCGCAGCCCGCCCCGACGAGGCGCCGCAGGAGACCGAGATCGGCGCCGCCCTCGGCGAGGAGCGAGGCCTCCGCCTCGGTCAGGCCGAGCGAGAGCATCTGGTCGTGGCGCCAGCTGAGGATGCGGATCTCCTCGGGGGAGAGCGCCTCTGCCTCGTCCGTTTCGAGTGTCTCGAGGTCGTCCATCGTGGCTGTGGTCATCGGCACGAGTGCCGCGTTCTTTCGCGTGGGCGTTTCCCGTTCGACGGAGGCTCAACCAGGGAGGCACGAGGCCGATTACCGAGGTCGGACACCGTCCCCGTCCCATGACCAAGCGCCGTTTCCAGTTCAAGCTCGAGCCTGTCCGCACCCTGCGGGAGAACGCCGAGCTCAACGCGATGAAGGAGCTCGCAGGCGAGCTCGAGCGCGCCGCGCGCCTGCGGCAGGAGCTCGACGCCGTCGCGGGCCGCCTCGCCGACGCGCGCCTGCCGCTCGCCGACGTCACGACGGGGACCGACCTCGCCTTCCAGCAGGCGTACCTCGAGCGCGTCGAGCGCGAGCTCGACGAGGCCCGCCGGCGCACGGCGATCCAGGACGGCCACGTCGAGCACTCCCGGATCCGCCTCGCCGCCGCCGTGCGCGCGCGGCAGACGCTCGACCGGCTCGAGGAGCGCCGCCGTAGCGCCCACGAGCTGGAGCAGCGCCGCCTCGAGCGCGCCGCCGCCGACGAGATCTCGCTCACCAGCCACCGGACGTCCATGGATCGCAGCTCGGAGCACGCGGCGTGAGCAGCATCCAGCCCGACAGCCTCCAGGCGGTGCTCGCGCGGATCCAGGAGATCCTGCCGCAGCAGGCGCAGCCGACCGCCCAGCCGACCTCGCCGTCGGCAGCCTCGTCGCCGAGCTTCGCCGAGGCGCTCGCCCAGGCGTCCTCGTCGTCCGCGGCCTACGCCGCCCAGGACGGCTTCGGCGTCTCGAGCGCAGCCGCCCCCTACGCGGCGGAGATCCAGGCCGCCGGCGAGCGCTACGGCGTCGACCCGCGGCTGCTCGAGTCGGTCATCCAGCAGGAGTCCGGCTTCGACCCGAACGCGACGAGCGCGGCCGGTGCACAGGGGCTCATGCAGCTCATGCCGCAGACGGCCGCCTCGCTCGGCGTCACGAACGCGTACGACCCCGCGCAGTCGATCGACGCGGGCGCCCGGTACCTCAAGGGCGACCTCGACCGCTTCGGCGGCGACCCGTCGCTCGCGCTCGCCGCGTACAACGCGGGGGCCGGGGCCGTCGAGCAGTACGGCGGCGTGCCGCCGTACGCGGAGACGCAGAACTACGTCCAGCAGGTGCTCGACCGCTACGAGCATCTCACCAGCGAAGGGAGCACAACGTGAGCCAGCTCGTACCGGCTGCGCCGCCGAAGGCGGCGCCGCAGTCGGCGTCCGGGCCTGCGGCCGCGCCCGGCAGCCCGCCCGAATCGGACTTCGCGCCGGTTCTCGCGGCCGCCGACCAGGGGCCGCCGGGAGCCGACGCCAAGCCCGCCACCCGGACCGCCGTTGCGGAGGGTGCCAAGGCCGGAAGCGACTCTTCCGCGCCCACCAGCCAGACGAAGGGCTCCAAGCCCGCCGGCGACGACGACACGACGTCGACGCAGGCTGCGCCCGCTCCGGCGCCCGTCGACGCGGCGCTCGCGCTTGCGACGGCCGTCGCGGCGGCGGCGGCCGCAGCTCCGCTGCAGGCCGCTCCACCGGTGCAGCCCGCCGGCCAGCCGTCCGCGCCCGCCGGCGACCAGTCGCCTGCCCCGGTCGGGCAGGCCGCGACGGCGCCCGCGCTTCCCGCGGCCCCTGCACCGGCCGCACCCCTCGCGTCGCAGTCGGCGCCGCAGCCGGCTCCGGTCGCAGCGGCCGAGACCGCTTCCACGGCCGCGCCGGCACCGGGCACGGACGCCCAGGCAGCCCCGCAGCCGCAGCAGGGTCCGGCCGAGACCGCCCAGGTCGCTCCGGCGGCGGGCCCCGTCGCGTCCGACGCAACCGCTCCGGCGGCCGCACCGACGCCGGCTGCTCCCGCTCCGGCGCAGCAGCAGGCCGCTCCGGCGCCGCTTCCGGATCCGGCCGGCGGGCAGCCCGCCGCCCAGACGGCTGCGCCGGCCGAGGCCTGGAAGCCCGCAGCCGCCGAGCCCACGGCGCAGTCGGCGACGCGGCCGGCCGAGCAGCCGGCTGACGCTTCGACGCCCCCTGCGGCTGCCGCCCACGGCGGACACGCGGGCAGCGGCGACGGCCACGCCGGCGATGCCCAGACCGGTGGCGCTCGGACCGGCGATGCTCGGACCGGCGCCGGCCAGGACGGCCACGACCAGATCGCGAGCCGCGGCACGGCCGGGCAGCAGGACGTCCTCCAGCCCGCGACGCTCGCGACCTCGGCGACGACGCCGTCCCCGGCGACGCCCCCGCAGGCGGCGAGCGTCCCCGCGCCCGTCCAGCCGCCGGCCCCGCCGGTGCCGCTGTCGCGGCTCGCCGAGGCCGCGCAGGCCGCGATCCGCGTGACCGCCACGGACGGCGGCGCGGCGGCGACGATCGTCCTGCACCCGCAGGAGCTCGGCACCGTCCAGATCCGTCTCCACTACGGCGACGACGGCGTCACCGCGACCGTCCACGCCGACAACCCGCAGGCGGCGCAGACGCTCCAGCAGGCGGCGCCCGATCTCCGTCGCGCCCTCCAGGCCCAGGGGATGACGCTGCTGCAGCTCGACGTCCGCGACGGCCGCGAGCAGCCCGCCGACGACCGCCCGTCCTCGGGCGGCCGCTCGACGGGAAGCGGCGGCGGCCCGACCGCCGGCGACGACGCCGACGACGAGATCGCCGCCGTCGGCGGCGTCAGGGTCGACCCGTCCCGCCTTCCTGCCCCCGGCAGCTCCGTCGACATCCTCGCCTGACCAGGAAAGGAGAACCAGCACATGACCCAGACAACCGGCGTCTCCTCCACCGGCCAGGCCGTGCCGTCCGACACCTCGGTGACGAACCCGGCCTCGATGATGGGCGAGGACGACTTCCTGAAGCTCCTGGTCGCGCAGCTCCAGTACCAGGATCCGATGAACCCGACCGACAACAACCAGTTCATGCAGCAGCAGGCGCAGTTCGCGACCGTCGAGGGGATCAACAACCTCCAGAAGACGATGTCCGCGATGCAGGCGCAGCAGCAGGTCGCGCTCATCGGCAAGCAGGTCAGCTACCCGAAGAGCGACGGATCGCTCGCCACCGGCGTGGTCTCCGCGGTGAACACGGACTCCGACGGCACGGTGACCGTCACCGTCGACGGCGAGAGCGTCGACCCGTCCACGATCACCCAGGTCTCGGCCGACCCGAACGGCGTCGACGAGGCCGAGGTGCTCTCCGAGCTGCTCCAGCTCCTCCAGAGCGGCTCCACCGACCCGACGACCGACAGCTCCGACGCCACGGACGGCCCAGGTGCTTGATCCGAACGGCATCGACCGGCTCGGCCAGGTCGGCGGCGCCGGCGCTCCGGCGCCCGCGACCCGCCCGCAGACCGGGACGACCAGGCCGCAGACCGGCCCCGCGTTCGGCGACGTTCTCGCAGGGAAGCTCCAGCAGGACGAGCCGCTCCGCTTCAGCGGTCATGCGCTGCAGCGGATCGAGCGTCGAGGCATCTCCCTCGACGCCACGACGATGGCCCGTCTCGGCGCGGGAGTCGACCGCGCGGCCGCCAAGGGCTCGCGCAGCTCGCTTGTCGTCGTCGACGACTCGGCGTTCGTCGTCTCCGTCCCCAACCGCACGGTGATCACGGCCGTCGACCGGGAGCACATGAGAGACCAGGTGTTCACCAACATCGACAGCGCGGTCATCGCGTAGCGCAGGGACTGCGCAGCTCCGAGTCACACACCCGAAAACCGTCCAACCACAGAGGAAAGAGGCCGGCGCCGGACCCGCGAGGGAAGCGAACGGCCGGAAAGGCAAGGAACGTCAAATGATGAGGGCAATGTTCTCCGCGATCAGCGGTCTGCAGGCACACCAGACCATGCTGGACGTCGCCGCCAACGACGTCGCGAACGTCAACACGATCGGCTTCAAGGGCGAGATGACGACGTTCCAGGACGCGCTGTCCCAGCAGACGCGGGGCGCGAGCAGCCCGACGGCCACCCAGGGCGGCACCAACGCCATCCAGGTCGGCCTCGGCGTCCAGCTCGGCGCGATCGAGAACCAGATGGGCGCCGGCGCGACCCAGCAGACCGGCAACCCGCTCGACCTCGCCATCCAGGGCGACGGCTTCTTCCGCGTCGCTTCGGGCACGGCGATCGCGTCGGGCTCCGGCTACCAGTACACCCGGGCCGGCAACTTCGGCCTCGACTCGAGCGGCAACCTGGTCACCCAGGGCGGCCTGTTCGTGGTCGGCTACAAGGCGAACGCCGGCCCGCCGGTCACCTTCCCGATGACGACCGCGAACGAGACGAAGATCACCCTCCCGGCAGGCGGGAGCGACATGACGATCGGCTCCGACGGCGTCGTCAGCTATGTCGACTCGACGGGCACGACGCAGAAGCTCGCGCAGATCAGCATGGCGAAGTTCCCGAACCAGGCCGGTCTCCAGCGCGTCTCGAGCAACCTGTACGCCGAGACCAACAACTCGGGCACCCCGACGAACGCGGTCGCGGGCGACACTACCTCGAACATGGGCACGCTCCAGGCCGGCGCGGTCGAGATGTCGAACGTCGACCTGGCCGCCGAGTTCACCACGATGATCACCGCGCAGCGCGGGTACGAGGCGAACAGCCGCGTGATCTCGATGGCGGACGAAATGCTCCAGAACCTGGTTCATATCGGTCAGTAACGGCCGATAACAGTGTCGGCGGCGGGATCTCGCCCGCCGCCGACGCGAACGTCCCATGATCGCTCTCCACCGACTCACACACCCCGACGCAACCTTCCTGCTGAACCCCGACCTGATCCAGACGGTCGAGGCCACGCCGGACACGGTCGTCTCGCTCACGAACTCGTCGAAGTTCATCGTGATCGAGAAGCCCGGAGAGATCGTCGAGCTCATCCGCGCCTGGCGCGGCAGCATCGTCGGTCACGCGCTCGCGGGCACGGTCGCGGACGAGGGCGAGCTGGCGAAGGTCGTGCACCTCGCCGGCAGCCGGCCCGAACCGGCCGACGACTAGCCCGCCTCCCCGGCGGGCGGTGCGGCGTGCGGGAGGCACGCCGCCCGGGACGCAACGAGATTCGACCGGTCTTCCGGCCGTGCAGGTCTCCGGCACAGGAAGGAGCGCCCGTGCTCCAGAGCCTGTGCCGGGCAAGTCCGCTCGCTCGACCCCCGACGGTCCATGCCGAGCGTGAGCCCCCGTCCGCGCCGCCAAAGGGGAAGCGGCGCGGACGGGGTCGCATCTCCCCGACTCCCGGACGGGGCGAGCAGGACTGAACTGGGCGACCGGGCGGCCGATAACACGGGGGCGACCACGGACGGTCGCCTCATAACCAACGGAGTGGAGCTGGGGTGAAGGCCAACACTGCTATCGGCATCGGCATGGGCATCGCGTTCCTGCTGCTGTCCGTGATCATGGAGGGCGGCAATCCTGCCGCGCTGATCGGCATCCCGCCGTTCATCATCGTCGTGGGCGGGACGTTCGCGGCCACCTTCGCCTCCACGACGATGGAGCAGATCAAGCGCATCCCTGTGCTCTACAAGAAGGCGTTCGGCGGCAACAACCTCGAGCCGCACGTGGCGATCACGCAGATGGTCACGCTGGCCGACAAGGCCCGCCGCGACGGTCTCCTCGCGCTCGAGGACGACCTGGCCGAGGTCGAGGACGAGTTCACCCGCAAGGGCGTGCAGCTCGTCGTCGACGGCACCGACTCCGATCTCGTGCGCGCGATCCTCTCGTCGGAGGTCGACGGGATGGCGGCGCGCCACAAGGCGAACGCGCACGTCTTCGCGACCGCCGGCGGCTTCGCCCCGACGCTGGGGATCATCGGCACGGTTCTGAGCCTCGTGCACGTCCTCGAGAACCTGTCCAACCCGGCGAGCCTCGGGCACTCGATCGCCGGCGCGTTCATCGCGACGCTCTACGGCGTCGGCAGCGCCAACCTGATCTTCATCCCGGTGGCGAACAAGCTGAAGGAGCTCTCCGCCGAGGAGCAGCTCTACCGGGAGATGCAGCTCGAGGCCATCCTGTCGATCCAGGCCGGCGACAACCCGCGCATGCTCGGCGAGAAGCTCGAGACCTTCCTGGCGCCCTCCGATCGTGGGAAGGAGCAGGAGGCCCAGGCCGCGGACGGCGTCGGCGACGCGTTGCCGGAGGCGGCATGAGCGTCATGGCGCCCCCGAAGGGGCGGAAGCGCATCGAGGACGCAGCGGACAACGACGACCGCTGGCTTCTGACCTACAGCGACATGATCACGCTGCTCATGGCGCTCTTCATCGTCATGTGGTCGATCTCGAGCGTCAACATCGCGAAGTTCGACGAGCTCAAGGCGTCGCTGAAGTCGGCGTTCTCGGGCAAGGTCCTGCCCGGCAACGACTCGGTGCTCACCGGCCAGACGGCGCCGTTCGACCAGGACGGGACGCCTGTCCAGATGATCAACCCGGTCGACCAGCAGCCGATCTTCTCCATGAAGTCGATCAGCGCGTCGATCACGCAGTCGGCGGCGCGACAGGACACGGAGAACCTGAAGCACATCCAGCAGGAGGTCGAGCGGTATGCCCAGCAGCACGGGTTCGCGTCGGAGGTGCGCACCACGATCAACGAGCGCGGGCTCGTCGTCCGCCTGCTCACCGACAAGGTGCTGTTCGACAGTGGCTCCGCGGTGCTCCAGCCGCAGGGCCTGCCGCTGCTCGGCGAGATCTCGCGCCTCCTGACGCGCGCCGACATCGTCAACCCGGTGCGCGTCGAGGGCAACACCGACGACGTGCCGATCCACTCGGCGGTGTACCCCTCCAACTGGGAGCTGTCGACCGCCCGCGCGGACGCCGTGCTCGAGTTCCTGCTCGGCAAGGGCGTGAAGCCGAAGCGGCTCTCCGTCGCCGGCTACGGCGAGCAGAACCCGATCGCCTCGAACGCGACCGCCGCCGGGCGCAGCACGAATCGCCGCGTCGACCTCGTCATCCTCCGCCGCTCGTTCAAGCCCGCCTCGTCGTAAGGGAGCCCCCCGACCATGAAGAAGAAGCTGATGATCCTCGTGCCGCTCATCCTGTTGATCGGGGCCGGCGGCACGTACGAGATGGTTCTCAAGCCGAAGCCGAAGGCGGTCGTGCCGAAGCTCGACGGCACGCTCGTCTCGCTCGGCGACGCGTTCACCGTCAACCTCGCCGGCGGCCACTACGGCCGCATCTCGGTGGCCGTGCTCGTCAACCCGGCGCCGGCGCTGGGAGCAGGTTCGACCGCAGGGCTGCTGCCGGAGAACGACGCCGTTCGCGCGATCGTCACCGACGACCTCACCGGCGTGAGCTCCGACCGCCTGATCAACCGCGCCCAGCGGCACGACTTGCTCGCGAAGATCCTCGCGGACCTCAAGAAGTCGACCGACGAGCCGGTGACAAAGGTGTTCTTCACCGACGTCGCGGTCCAGTAGCCCGGACCGCCACGACTCACGGAGGCAACGACACGCATGACCGAGAACACGATCGAGACGACGGCCGCGACGCTGCAGGAGCTCGGCCCGGCCGGCGACACGCCCGCGGGCACCGATCTCAGCCTCGTCCTCGACGTCCCGGTCGAGCTGGCCGTCGAGATCGGCCGCACGACCATGACGATCCGCCAGGCCATGGCCCTCGCGCCCGGCTCGGTGGTCGTCCTCGACCGGATGGCCGGCGAGCCGGTCGACCTGCTCGTGAACGGCCGCCGCATCGCCCGCGGCGAGGTGGTCGCGATCGACGAGGAGTTCGGTCTCCGCGTCACGGAGGTCACCTCGCCCGAGCGCACGCTCGAAGCCGGAACGTCCTAGGCAGCACGGGCAGAAGCACCCCAGGTTTCGCCCTGACGACGAAAGCCGGAGGCCGCCGCAAGGCGGCCTCCGCGCGTGGGAGCGGCAGGGCGAGACCCTCCGTACCCGGAGGTGCCCCTCCCGAAAGGAAAGGGCCCTTTCGGGCCCTTTCGCTGCGGTGGTTCCGGCCGGTGCCGGGCGGGCGATGCCGAGGTGACGGGGGGAAGCGGCGACGCTCAGGCGGCGACGTTCGCGTCGTACAGGTCGAGCTGCTGGCGCAGCTTCGCGCGGACGCCGGCGAGGATCTGGGAGACGCGCGACTCGCTGACCCCGAGCATCCGGCCGATCTCGGCGCCCTGGAGCTCGTGGACGTGGACGAGGGCGAGGACGTCGCGCTCGCGCTCCGACAGGTCGCCGATGGCGTCGCGCACGATCTCCATGCGCTCCGACGACAGCAGGGCGAACTCCGGCTCGAACTCGTTGTCGGTCGCCTTGACCGTGTCGACGACCTCGACGGAGGTCGACTCCTCGGCGGTGCGGGTGGGCGCGTGCAGGGAGACGACGTCGGCGCGGTCGACCTCGACGAGGGCGGTGCGCAGCTCCTCGACGCTCAGCTGGACCGAGTCGGCGAGCTGCTCCTCCGTCGGGAGCATGCCCTCGCGGGCGTAGAACGCGTCCCGCTCCTGCTCGATCTTGCGGCCGGTGCGGCGAACCGAGCGGGAGGCCCAGTCCTGGCGGCGCAGCTCGTCCATGATCGCGCCGGCGACCCGTGTCCAGGCGTACTGCTCGAACGAGGCGCCCTTGCGGGGGTCGAAGCGGTCGATCGCCTCGATCAGCGCGACGAGCCCGTACGACACGAGGTCGTCCAGCTCGCAGTGCGAGGGGAGCTCGCGCACCTTCCGCGAGGCCAGGTACTTGACCATCGGGGAGTACGCGAGGACGAGGCGATCGCGGGCCGCCTTGTCCTTCTTGGTGCTCCAGGCGCGCCACAGGGCTTCGGCTTCACGAGCGGTGAGCCTCTGGGTGGTGCTGGTCGCGTTCATCGAGGGGAACCTCCGCAGGTTGGTCGTTCAGGGGATAGCTCCCTTATCGGGCCGCCGCTCGACC
Source organism: Gaiellaceae bacterium (assembly GCA_035546715.1). Taxonomy (GTDB): domain Bacteria; phylum Actinomycetota; class Thermoleophilia; order Gaiellales; family Gaiellaceae; genus PALSA-600. The sequence continues at coordinate 32,140 of DASZWI010000131.1, forward strand.
GGCCCTGATCCGTCTTTCGGGCGGCGTGCCCTCCCCGATTTGGAGGATCCGGGTTCACTCTCAAGCCGCGGACCTCACGGCCGATGTTCCGTCCGTGCCGTCGGGTCGTCCCCGCCCGTTCGGCCGGCTCGCGCTCGGGCTTGCCTGTGCGCTCGTCGGCTGCTTCCCCTCCACCGCTGTCGCTGCCGGATTCCGCGACCGCACCCCCCTGCCCACGGACGTGTCGGGCGCCGGCGGGGCGCACGCGCCCGCGACGCACGTCGCCTCCGGGACGGGCAGCGCCGCGCTGCACATGCTGCTCGCGCTGGCGATCGTCCTCGCGCTGATCTTCGGGCTCTACAAGCTGCTCAAGCGGTCCGCCAACCGCAACGACAAGACCGTCGCCGACGACGGCTGGATGGGCGTCGTCTCGTCGACGCCGCTCGCGCCGTCGCGCTCGCTGCACCTCGTGCGCGTGGGCGAGGAGCTGATCCTCCTGGGCGCCGCCGACGGCTCCGTGACGCCGATCCGCGTCTACGGCGCCGAGGAGGCCCGCCGGCTCGGGGTCGACCCGCGCACCGTCCAGTCCCTGCCCGTGCGCTCGGCCCGCGGCGGCACGGGCGTCGCCTCGCTCGTCGAGACGCTGCGGAGGCTGACCGCCCGGTGATCGTCTCGGCCACCAGCCAGGCGATCGACGTCTCGAACACGACGCAGATCGTCGTCCTGCTCGGCCTGCTGGCCGTGCTGCCCACCCTGCTGCTCGTGATGACCGGGTTCACCCGGATCCTGATCGTGCTCGGCTTCGTCCGGAACGCGCTCGGCACGCAGCAGATCCCGCCGAACCAGGTGCTCGTCGGCATCGCGCTCTTCCTCAGCCTCTTCGTGATGGCGCCGACGCTGCACAAGGTCGACAAGGCGGCGATCGAGCCGTACCGCAGCCACCAGATCGACGCGCACACGGCGATCGTCCGCGGCCTCGAGCCGATGCGGACGTTCATGTTCAAGCAGACGCGCGACTCCGACCTGGCCCTGTTCGTCAAGCTCTCGCACTCGAAGCGGCCGCGGACGCGCGCCGACGTGTCGACCCACGTGCTCGTGCCGGCGTTCATCGTCTCTGAGCTGACGACGGCCTTCCAGATCGGCTTCCTGATCTACTTGCCCTTCCTGATCATCGACATGATCGTCTCGTCGACGCTGATGTCGATGGGGATGATGATGCTCCCCCCGACCCTGATCTCGCTGCCGTTCAAGATCCTCTTGTTCGTGCTGGTCAACGGGTGGGCGCTGGTCGCGCAATCGCTGCTGTCGAGCTTCCACTGACGAGGAGACGCCCGTGAACCAGGACACCGTCACCCATCTCTCCGTGCAGGCGATGACCCTCGCCCTGGAGATCTCCGCGCCGTTCCTGCTCGCCGGGCTCGCGGTCGGCCTGCTGGTCTCGATCTTCCAGGCCGCCACCTCGATCTCGGAGCAGGCGCTCACCTTCATCCCGAAGATCGTGGTGACCGGCGTCGTGATCGCCCTCGCCGGCCCGTGGATGCTCGGGAAGCTGATGGGCTACACGGACAACCTGTTCCAGAGCATCCCGACGCTCGTCGGGCCGTGACGATTGGGATTCCCGCCGGAGTCGCGCTGCCGGAGCTCGCGGGGACGCAGCTCGTCGCATTCGTGCTGGTTCTCGGCCGCGTCGCGCCGCTCTTCGCCCTCGCACCGGTCCTCTCGTCGCCGCTGCTGTCCTCCCGCGCCAAGTTCCTCGCGGCCGCGGGGCTCGCGCTGGCACTGACGCCGATCGCGTCGCACGGCCAGGCGATCCCGACCGACCCGATCGGCTTCGCGCTCACGCTCGCCCGCGAGATCGGCGTCGGGCTGGCCTTCGCGCTCGCGCTCGGCGTGATCAACGCCGCGATCCAGGCGGGCACGTCGCTGGCCGACACGACGGTTGGCTTCTCGTTCGGCGCCCTGATCGATCCGGTCAGCGGCGTCCAGAACGCGGTCATCGGCCAGGTCTACATGCTCTTCGCGACCATGGTCTTCCTGCTCTCGGGCGGCGTGCGGCTGATGATCATGGGCCTCGCCCGGACGTACGACCTCGTCCCGCTCGGGGCGATGCCGAGCACGAGGACGCTCGCGGCGCTCGCGATCCACGGGCTCGAGCAGGTGCCGGTGGTCGGCTTCGAGCTCGTCGCGCCCGTCCTGCTCGCGATCCTCGTCGCCGACGCGGCGTTCGGGCTGCTCGCGCGCACGGTGCCGCAGATGAACGTCCTCGTCGTCGGCCTGCCGCTGAAGGTGCTGCTCGCCTTCGCCGTCGTCGCCGTGTCGCTGCCGGTCGTGAACACGGCCGTCCGCGACGACCTCACCAGCACGCTCTCCCAGACGCTGTCGGCGTTCTCGCACTGACGTGGCCGATCCCGAGAAGACAGAGAAAGCAACACCCAAGCGACGAAACAAGGCCCGCTCCGAGGGCCGCGTCGCCCGCTCGACCGAGGTCAACCAGACGGCCGTCCTGCTCGGGACGTTCGTCGTGCTCGCGCTCGAGGCGCCGAAGATGCTCGCCGCCTGCGAGTCGATCATGCACGACGGCCTCGCCCGCACCGCCGACCCGACCATCCTCGAGGGCGGCGTCGGGCTCGGTGGCCTGACGAGCTGGGGGATGAGCTCGGCCGCGCACGCCGCCTATCCGGTGGTGCTCGCCGCTGCCGTGGCCGGCATCGTCGCCGGTGTCGGCCAGGTCGGCTTCCACTTCCGGACGAAGGCGCTCAAGCCGTCGTTCTCGCGGCTCAACGTCGCACGCGGGCTCAGGCAGCTCGTCTCGCCGCAGAAGGGCGTCGAGCTCGCGAAGTCGCTCGCGAAGCTCACCGTCGTCGGGCTCGTGGCCGGGCTGACGATCTGGTCGCGGCTCCCGTCGCTCGGACTGCTCGTCGGCATGCCGCCGGGCCAGCTCCTCGTCACGCTGGCGCACCTCATCTTCGACATCGCGATCCGCGTGATCGCCGTGCTCGTCCTGATCGCGGCCGCCGACCTCGTCTGGCAGCGCCGCCACTTCGAGAAGAGCCTCCGGATGACGAAGCAGGAGGTCAAGATGGAGCAGAAGGAGCAGGACCTCCCGCCGGAGGTCAAGAGCAGGATCCGGTCGAAGCAGGCCGAGCAGGCACGCAAGCGCATGCTCGCCGCCGTCCCGACCGCGGACGTCGTCATCGTCAACCCGACCCACTACGCGGTCGCCCTGAAGTACGACGGCTCGAAGCCCTCGCCCGAGGTGGTCGCCAAGGGCGTCGACCACCTGGCGCTCCGCATCCGCGAGGTCGCCGAGGAGCACGAGGTGACGATCGTCCACCAGCCGCCGCTCGCCCGGGCGCTCTACCGCGACGTCGACCTCGGCGAGCTGATCCCCGAGGAGTTCTTCGGCGCCGTGGCCGAGGTGCTCGCCTTCGTCTACCGCACCGCCAGGCGCCGCGGCCGGCGCCGTCTGAGCCCGGCGGCGGCCTAAACCGGTGCGGGCCGCGGCCGATCACCTGAACGCAGTGGGCGCTCCCCTCGTCCGTGCGTGCGACCGTGCCCTCGACCCCGAGGGCTGCTGACGCATGGAAGGACTGCTGAAGAAGCTCCTCGCGAAGAGCGACATGGCAGCGGCCGTCGCGATCGTCGTCGTGGTCGTGATGATGATCGTGCCGCTGCCGGCGGCGCTCCTCGACGTGATCATCGCCCTGAACATCTCGGGCGCGCTCGCGATCGTCATCAGCACGATGTACATGCCGCGCGGCATCGACTTCGCGTCGTTCCCGTCGCTCCTGCTCTTCACGACGCTCCTCCGCCTCGCGATCAACGTCAGCGTCACCAGGCTGATCCTCCTGCACGGAGACGCCGGCGGCGTGATCCGTGCGTTCGGAAACGTGGTCGTCGGCGGGAACCTCGTCGTCGGCCTCGTCGTGTTCTTCATCCTCATCGTCATCCAGTTCGTGGTGATCACGAACGGCGCGGGACGCGTGGCCGAGGTGGCCGCCCGGTTCACCCTCGACGCGATGCCCGGCAAGCAGATGGCGATCGACGCCGACCTCAACGCCGGCCAGATCACCGACGAGGAGGCGCGCCAGCGCCGCGCCGAGATCCGGCGCGAGGCCGACTTCTACGGCGCGATGGACGGCGCCTCGAAGTTCGTCAAGGGCGACGCGACCGCCGGCCTGCTCATCGTCTCGATCAACCTGATCGGCGGCATCGTGGTCGGCGTGATCGAGCGGCACATGTCGATCTCGGACGCGATGCACACCTTCTCGCTGCTCACCGTCGGCGACGGCCTCGCCGCCCAGATCCCGGCGCTCCTCATCTCCACCGCGACGGGCATCATCGTCACCCGCTCGGGCAGCGACGGCCGCGATCTCGGCACCGAGATGACGAGCCAGCTCCTCGGTCAGCCGCGCGCCACCGCGCTCGCCGGCGGCGTCGTCTGCGCGATGGGCCTGGTGCCGGGCCTGCCGAAGCTGCCGTTCTTCGTCGTCGGCGGCATCCTCTTCATGCTCGGCCGGATGATGAAGAAGCAGAAGGCCTCCGAGGCCCTCATGGCCGCCAGCACGCCCGCCGAGAAGGCCGCGCCGAGCGATCCGCTGGCGGGCGCCCTCCAGGTCGATCCGCTCGAGCTCGCGATCGGCTTCGGCCTCGTCCCCATGGTCGACCAGCGCGCCGGCGGCGGCCTCCTCGCGCGCGTGGGGCTTGTGCGCAGGCAGATCGCTGCCGATCTGGGAATCGTGATCGCACCGGTCCGCATCCACGACGAGGCCGTCCTGGAGTCGCACGAGTACGTGATGAAGGTCCGCGGCGCCGAGGTGGCGCGCGGCAAGCTCATCCCCGGGCACCGCCTGGCCATGAACCCGGGGGATGCGATCGAGGGCCTCGCCGGCATCCCGACCGTCGAGCCGGCCTTCGGGCTCCCCGCCGTCTGGATCGAGGAGCGCGTCCGCGCCGAGGCGGAGGCGCTCGGCTACACCGTCGTCGACGGCGAGTCGGTGATCGTCACGCACCTGACGGAGATCATCCGCCGGCACGCCGACGAGCTGCTGACGCGCCAGGAGACGAAGAAGCTGCTCGACGAGCTGAAGGACGAGAACGCGGCCGCGGTCGACGAGATCGTCCCCGAGAAGCTCAGCATCGGCGAGGTGCAGCGCGCGCTCCAGCACCTGCTGCGCGAGGGCGTCTCGATCCGCGACCTCGGCACCATCCTCGAGGCGATCGGCGACCGGGCCCTCATCACGCGCGACCCGGCCCAGCTCGCCGAGGCGGCGCGCCAGGCGCTTGGGCGTACGATTACCGCGTCGTTCCTCGACGAGGAGAAGACCTTGCGTGCGATCTCGCTCGACGCCGCCCTCGAGCACGAGGTGGCGGACTCGCTGGCGCAGACTCCCGAGGGCGAGGTGCTCGGGCTCGATCCCGTGCGCGCCCGCGCGCTGCTCGCGTCCCTCGGGGAGCAGGTCGACCGCCTCACGGCGAGCGGCCGCCGCCCGGTCGTGCTCTGCTCGAGCCGCGTCCGCAGGCATCTGCGCCGCCTCGTCGAACAGGCATTCCCGCAGTTGGCCGTGGTGTCGTACAACGAGATCGTTCCGGGTATCAAGGTTGAGACCGCAGGGCTGGTGAGCGCATGACGAACACAGAGACGGAGACGAGGACCTACTTCGGGGAGACGCTCGAGGAGCTGCTCCCGAAGATCCGCGAGGAGCTCGGCCCCGACGCCCTCATCGTGCGCCAGCGCGAGGGCATCGTCGGCGGCATCGGCGGGTTCTTCGGCCGCAAGTGCGTCGAGGTGGAAGCGCGGCCCAGCCTGGTGCGCAGCACGCTGCCGCCCCGCGCCGTCGTCGACGCCTACGACACCGGGAACGATCTCGACGCCGCCGAGCCGTGGATGGCGCCGCCGCCCGAACTCGACCTCGAGGACGAGCTCGGCTCCGTCGCCGCCGACCCGGACGCCGACCGGCCGGGCAGCAACCGGCTGCTCGAAACGTTGCTGGCGCAGACCTCGCCGTTCGCGGAGCAGCTCTCGTCGGCCATCCAGATGGACGGCGTCCAGGCGCCGCAGGCCTCGCCCCGTGCGGAGGCCGCCGGCGCGCCCGAGCCCGCTCCCGCCTCCGAGCCGGCCGTCGAGGCCGCGCCGGCGCCCGTCCGCGCGCCTCGCGCCGTGCAGCGGGTCGTCGAGCCCGCGCCCGCCGCGCCGGACCCGGTCTCCGCGGCCCCGTCGCTGCAGCCGATCTCGCTCGACGAGCTGGCCGCCGTCCGCCGCGAGCTCGTCGACGCCGCCGTGCCCGTGCGTCTCGCCGGCGAGGTGCTCGCCGAGGTGGAGCGTACGCTGCGCCCGTTCGAGCCGAGCGTCCCGGTCCGCGACCTCGCCCGCCGCGCGCTCGCCCACCACATCCCGGTCGCGAGCGGCTGGCGCTCGAAGCGCCGGACGATCGCCCTGGTCGGGCTGCGCCACTCCGGCCGCACGCTGGCCGCCGCCGGCCTCTGCGCGGCCTTCGTCCGCGACGGCCGGTCGGTCGCCGCCGTCAGCCTCGAGCCGGCCCGCGCTGCGATGCGGCTCGCCGAGCTCACGAGCGCCGCCGACGTGGATCTCCAGATCGCCGACGCCCCCGATCTCGCCGCGCGCGTCCGTGGCATCGTCCGCGACGCCGACGTCGTCGTCGCCGACACGCCGCCGCTCGCCGATCCGATCGACGGGAACCGCCTCGCCGCGACCCTCGAGCTGCTCGGAGCGCTGAAGCCCGACGAGACCCATCTGGTCGTGCCGGCCACGATGAGCCTCGACGACGCGCGGACGCTGGTCGACTCGCTCGCGCGACACAAGCTGCCCTCGCGGATCATCGTCACGCACGCCGACTCGGCTGCCGCGTCCGGCGCTCCCGTCGGCCTCGCCCTGACGAACCGCATCCCGATCTCGTTCGTCGCCGCCGGCCCCGTGCTGGGTGCGCTGCGCCCGGCCGCGCCGGAGGCTCTCGCCCGGATGGTGCTGCAGTGATCGGCAAGAAGAAGAAGCCCCAGGGCCCCAGGCTCAAGCTGCCGGACGTCAACGACCGGATCGGCGTCGTGCTCGCCGACGGCCGCATGCTCACGACGCGCGTCGAGGACGTCGAGGAGCCCGACCTGCTCGTGGCGCCGCCGTCCGACCACGGCGTCACGTACCTCCTCGCCCTGAAGGAGGAGGTGACGCTCGAGTGGACGACCGAGCGCGGCCTCTTCCAGGCGAGCGGCTCCGTCACGGCGCGGGTCGAGGCGGGCGTCCCGTTCGTCCGGATCAAGGTCGACGAGAGCACCGTGATCCAGCGCCGCGAGTACGTCCGCGTCGAGTGCGCGCTCGCCGTCGACGTGCGCCGGAACGGCGAGCGCCACACCGGCCTCACCCTCGACCTCTCGGGCGCCGGCGTCCGCGCCAAGGTCCCGGTCGAGCTCCAGCTCGACGACAAGGCGACCCTCGTCGTCTACCTCGGCCACTCGCCGTTCGAGGCGCAGGGCGAGGTCGTGCGGATCGACGGCGACAACACGTATGCGTTCCGCTTCCTGGGGCTGGATCCGCGGGAGCAGGAGCGGCTCGTCCAGTACGTCTTCCAGACCCATCGCCGCCAGCACGCGCGCATGCGGAGGACCGCCTGATGGCGACGTCGAACGAGCCGAAGCTCACGTCGCTGTCCGAGCATCCGACCGCCGGCCCGGCCATCCGGCGCGCGAAGGCGATCGGCGGTCTCGTCGGGTTCGGGATCGCCGTCCTCGTGGGCCTCCAGATCGGGCAGCCGTTCGCCCCGATGGCCCTGCGCGCCGTCGAGCTCGGCCTGGCGGGCAACCTCGTCGCCTGGGCCGTCTCGGTCGCGATCTGGCGGCGGCTGCTCGCCGCGCAGGCGACCGTCACCGTGCGCGAGGTCCAGGAAGAGCGGCGCCGGCGCCTCGCCGAGCTCGAGGCCGAGACGCAGACCCCGGCTGAATGACGACGCCGATCGAGCCCATCCAGCCCCGCGTGACCCCGCCGACGCCGGCGCGGCGCGTCGACCGCACGAGCCGCGACCCGCAGCGCGACCGCGGCGGCCGGCACGACCTGCGCGACGAGCAGGCCGAGGACGAGCCGGCGGACGGCGAGGATCCGGGCGTGCACGTCGACGTCCTGGCGTAGCGCCGAGAAACTCCCCCTAAAGTCGTCGGCCGCGTTGCCGATGATTGGTCTGCACCGCGCGACTCGCCAAGGAGGCGGGTCGACGGAGCCGGTCCGCAGGACGCGGGCCGAGGGATTGCACAACACGTTCTTCAAGGAGGAAGAGCATGTCCCTGAGTGTTCAGACGAACATCGCTGCGATGGACGCCCACCGCAACCTGGTTGGGACGACCAGCTCCCTGCAGCAGTCGATGGAGCGCCTCAGCTCCGGCTATCGCATCAACAAGGCGGCCGACGACGCCGCGGGCCTCGCCATCAGCCAGAAGCTGCAGGCGCAGGTCGGCGGTCTCGATCAGGCCCAGCGCAACGCGCAGGACGCGGTGTCGCTGGTCCAGACGGCCGACGGCTCGATGAACGAGGTACAGGCGATGCTGCAGCGCGTTCGCGACCTCGCGGTCGAGTACAACAACGGCACCCTGTCCACCTCGGACAAGGCCTCGATCACGAACGAGGTCGCCCAGCTCTGCGCTGAGGTCAGCCGCATCGCGAGCCAGACCAAGTTCAACGGCATCGCCCTTCTCTCGGGTGGCGCTTCGATCACGTTCCAGGTCGGTGCCGACGACGGCGAGACCATCGTCGTCAGCGCGCGCAGCCTCTTCGGCTCGGGCACGAGCTTCGACATCGACTCGGCGATCTTCTCGTTCGGCTCCGGCACGGTCACGCTGGCCTCCATCGACGCGGCGATCAACTCCGTCTCGACGGCCCGCTCGACCTTCGGCGCCGTGCAGAACCGCCTCCAGCACACGCTCAACAACCTCGCCACGTACGAGGAGAACCTGAGCGCGTCGAACAGCCAGATCCAGGACGTCGACATGGCGTCGGAGATGGTGAACTTCACCAAGCTGCAGGTCCTGCAGCAGGCCGGCACCTCGATGCTGGCCCAGGCCAACAGCCAGGCGCAGTCGGTGCTCCGCCTCCTCGGCTAAGCAGCACAGCTTCACGGCACGACCACAAGCACCACCACATAAGCAGGTCACATATAGGGGACAGGGCAGGGCCGCGAAAGCGGCCCTTGCCCTTGGGAGGGGCACCTACGGTTCCCCTCCCAAACCCTCCCCTCCGACACTGGCGGGCTCGGACGGCCGTCCGGACCCGGGCGCCACACGGGACGGCTTGCTGCGGCTCGCGCCCGAGCAGGCTCGGGCGCTCGCGTAGGCCGCTCGTCTCGTACCTGGTACGTCGCTCGGCGCCGTCAGGAAGCGCGGATCGGTTCCGGGCGATGTACCAGGTACGCGGGGTCTCGGCCCTAGCCCGCCGCTCTGAGCTGGCTGGCGAGAACGGCCAGGACCAGGACGGTGACCGCGGCGCTGAAGCCGATGCCGGCCGTCTTCAGGCTCGTCTCCTCGATCGTGATGCCGGCGGCGATGACCGGGACCGAGAGGCCGACGTACGTCACGACGAAGAAGCTCGAGGCGCTCTCGCCTCGGCGTTCCGCCGGGGCTCGCTGGTTGATCGCGGCCAGCGCGGCGCCGAAGACCACGCCCTGGCCGAGGCCGGCGACGATCGCGCTCGCGAACAGGGCGGCCGACGACTCGACGCCGATCGCCACGCCGAGCAACGTGGCCCCGGCCGCGAGGAAGGCGCAGCCGGCGGCGAGGCCGTGGCGTTCCGGCAGCCGGCGCAGGATCAGCTGGCCGGCGAGCGACATCGACATGAAGAGGAAGATCAGCAGGCCGGCGAGCGCGGGACTCCCGTGGTGCAGCTCCGTGGCGAGGAAGCCGGGGCCGACCGAGCTCAGGATCCCCGCGACGGCCGAGGCGGCGAAGCCCGCCGTCGCGGCGCGGGCGAAGACCGAGCGGATCTCGGCCGGGACGCCGAGCCGCTGCGGGCGCCAGCGGAGCCCGGGCGCCCGCTCGACCGTCTCCGGCGCGGCGAGGAGGCCGGCGATCGCGACGGCGACGAGCGCCAGGTCGACGGCGAACGGCAGCCGGAGCGGATGTCCGACGTAGGCGGCGAGCAGGCCGGAGAGCAGCGTGCCGCAGCCGAGCCCGCCGAGGTTGACGACCACCGCGAGCTGGCTCGTCCGCCTTCTGCGTTCGCGTGGGGCGAGGTCGACGAGATACGCCGTCGCCGTGCCCGTGAAGATCCCGGCCGAGACGCCGGTCACGACGCGAGCGACGTAGATCGGGCCGAGCGACGACCCGAAGAGGAAGAGCAGACCGCTGACCGCCGCCAGCACGAGGCCGAGCTGCAGCATCGGCCGCCGGCCGACGTGGTCGGAGAGGTTCCCCAGCGCGACGAGCCCGGCGATCACGCCGAAGGCGTAGACGGCGTAGATCACCGTCACCTGGAGCTCGCCGAACGAGTACCGCTGCTCGAGGTGCGGGTACAGCGGCGTCGGCAGCGTCGTGCTGAGCATCGCGACGGCGAACGCGTACGCCGCGAGACCGAACCCCACCGACCGAGACACGGCGAACCTGGGCAAGGCCGAGAAAGCTAGCGGTGGTGCCGGGCCGTACCGGCAGGGTCAGACCCCGGTCTGACCCTGGGGTGCGCGAGCCGGAGCGGGACCATCTCGCGTGGGCGCCGTGTCGCGGCCCGGGGCGGACGAGCTGTCGGTGCCGGAGGGGTGGGGTCGGGAGGGAACCGGAGGGGGTTCCCTCCCCGACTACCGCTCGTCGCCGGGCCGGAGGCGGTACACGATGCGGCCGCGGGTGAGGTCGTAGGCGGAGAGCTCGATCCGGACACGGTCGCCGGGGTTCATGCGGATGCGGAAGCGCCGCATCTTCCCGGCGGTGTACCCAAGCGTCTCGTGACCGTTGTCGAGCTGGATCCGGAACATCCCGTTCCGGAGCGCCTCGACGATCTCGCCGGTCATCTCGACCTTCTCTTCCTTCTCGGCTATTGCGTTGCTCCTGTCTCGAAAGGACGGATCTCGAAAGATGGAACGGACGGCGGGCGGAGCCCGCCGTCACGTTACAGGGGAGTGACGTTGGCGGCCTGAGGGCCCTTGTCGCCCTGCTGCGCCTCGTACTCGACCTTTGCGCCTTCGTTCAGCGTCTTGTAGCCGCTGCCCTGAATCGCGCTGAAGTGGACGAACAGGTCCTTTCCCCCCTCATCCGGAGTGATGAACCCGAAGCCCTTGTCTGCGTTGAACCACTTGACGGTTCCGGTTGCCATGCGTTGTCACCTCCTTGCCGTGTCGTGAACGCGCAAGAAGGTGCCTGCCGGCACCACCGCACTCGCTCAACTGCGACTTCGCGCGGGATTGTACCGGGAGTCGCGAACTCGGCAAGGTGCAGCCGGCCTACATCTGCACGTAGCCGGTTGCCTCGGAAGGCGACCGCTGTACTCGCTGGACGGCGTTGCCGTAGTTGCCCTCGACGGTCGTGAGCGACCCGTCCGGGTTGACCGATTCGACGATTCCGACGTGGCGATCGCCGTAGAGCACGAGGTCGCCCGGCGCCGGCGTGGCCGTTGCCGGCAACAGCCGGCCGGTGCGCGAGGCCCAGTCGGCGATGCCCGCCACGGAGCTGAGCCCTTGGCCGAGGTCGCCGATCGGCTCGCCCGCCTGCGCGGCGGCCCAGGAGACGAACTCGGCGCACCACGGCTGGCCGGGCTGCGAGCCTGCGACGGCGGCGCGGTACGCGTCGAGCGCCGGCCCGTCGTTGGAGCCGGGCGGGTCCTCGCCGACGCCGAGCTGGGTCTGCGCCGCGGCGAGCACCCGGGCGCCCGCCGTGCCGGGGTACGCGGTGAGCGACGGCAGCGAGCCGAGGCTCGTGCCGGTCGCCTGCGCGAGCGCGAGCCGCTCGAGGAGCGCCGACGCGGAGGCCGGCGTCGAGCCGAGCCCCGCGAGCGAGCCGCCCGGAGTGCCGAGCGCGCCCGGAGTGCCGAGCGCGCCCAGCGACGCCAGGGACGAGAGCGGGTCGGCCGACGCGTCCGTCTCGCCGTCCGGCGAGCTCAGCGCCGCGAGCGGCAGCGTCGCCGAGGCGAGGGCGTCCGCGAACGACGAGCCCGACCCGGACGCGGGCGTCGACGCCGCCGCGGAAGCGACGGGCGCGGCGGTCGGGCTCGCGGCCGCGCCGGCGAGCTGCTGAAGGGTCGCGACGCGGGACAGGACGTCGTCGATGCTCATCCCCCGAGGAATCGACCGCTACGGGCTCGAGTTGAGCCCGTAGCGGGGACTCCCGGAAACACCGAAGGCCCGACGGAAGACGGGCCTTCGGACGCTCGATGCGGTGAGCGTTTACTGGAGCAGGCGCAGAACCGACTGCTGGGACTGGTTCGCCTGCGAGAGCATCGACGTGCCGGCCTGCTCGAGGACCTGGAGCTTGGTGAAGTTCACCATCTCCGCCGCCATGTCGACGTCCTTGATCTGGCTCGCGGACGCGCTCAGGTTCTCCTCGTACGTGGCGAGGTTGTTGAGCGTGTGCTGGAGGCGGTTCTGCACGGCGCCGAACGTGGAGCGGGCCGTGGAGACCGAGTCGATCGCGGCGTCGATCGACGCCAGGTTCACGGTCGAGCCGGTGAAGTTGAAGATCGACGAGTCGATGTCGAAGCTCGCGCCCGAGCCGAACAGCCTGAGCGCGGAGACGGTCACCGTCTCGCCGTCGTCGGCGCCCACCTGGAAGGTGATGGTGCCGCCGCCGGAGAGCAGCGCGATCCCGTTGAACTTCGTCTGGCTGGCGATCCGGTTGATCTCGGCGCAGAGCTGGGCGACCTCGTTCGTGATCGAGGCCTTGTCCGAGGTCGACAGGGTGCCGTTGTTGTACTCGACCGCGAGGTCGCGAACGCGCTGCAGCATCGACTGCACCTCGTTCATCGAGCCGTCGGCCGTCTGGACCAGCGACACCGCGTCCTGCGCGTTGCGCTGACCCTGCTCGAGGCCGCTGACCTGCGCGGCGAGCTTCTCGCTGATGGCGAGACCCGCGGCGTCGTCGGCCGCCTTGTTGATGCGGTAGCCGGAGCTGAGGCGCTCCATCGACTGCGAGATCGCCTGCGAGGTACCCACCAGGTTCCGGTGGGCGTCCATGGCTTCGATATTGGTCTGGATGCGAAGGCCCATCTTGGTCGGATTCCTTTCCGAAGGGGTAGAGCTGGGGACGGTGGCTCTCGGGGAGCCCTTACGGAGTGCTGCGGTTGTTCTTGTTGGAAGACGGCAGGTTGGCGATGCTCGCTCCGGCCGCGGCCCGGTTCTCCTCCTTGACGGCCTCCCAGATCTCGTGGCGGTACACGGGGATCTCGGCGGGCGCCTCGATGCCGAGCCTCACCGTCTGGCCGACGACCTCGAGCACCGTGATGGTGACGTCGTCGCCCAGGCAGATCCGCTCGCCGGGCTTGCGGGTGATCACGAGCATTCCATTGCCTCCTATCCGGCCGCCGCCGTCACGGGGACGGCAGAGCGCGTCGGCTGCACCTCGTTCAGCTCCACCTCGGAAAAGAGGGGGTGCCGGACAGAGTACCCGCCGACGTCGTTCAGAACCTGCCGGCCCACGCGAGCGCCGGCGTTGATGATCACCGGACCTGCGAGGTTGATGGTGAAGTCGGCGATGTTCTCGGTGGCGCGGACGACGCACACGATGTACGCGTCGCTCGGGTCGTTGAGATCGAGGCGGCGTGCCTCCTCCTCGCTGACCCGCACCTCGTAGTCGCTGACGAAGAGCCACGGTGAGGTAACGGGCACCGCGACGTCGGGGTGCTCCACGGAGTGGAGCCAGAAGAAGGGCGAGTCGTCGCTTCCGGCGACGAACGCCCACCGCTCTCCCCGAAGGCCGGGGAGCCCATCCGGGAACTCGAGCACCGCGTCGTCGCGGATCTCGATCGTCCCGAATCTTGTGCTTGCGATCTGCATCAGGTTTGGCCTCCTTTCGGCCTGTTAGGAGCTGAGGAAATCCATGAGCGAGGGCTGGATCAGGGTCGCGCCCGCCTTCAGCGCCGCCTGATAGACCGCTGACTGGGTCGAGAAGTCGATCATCGTCTGCGCCATGTCGGCGTCCTGCGTGTCGGACAGCTGCTGCGACTGCGCCTGCTCGAGCTGCTGGAGGCGGCTCGCGGCGGTGGTCAGCCGGTTCTCGCGCGCGCCGACCGTCGCCTGGGCGGACGAGAGCTGCGCGGTCGCCGCGTCGAGCGCGGCCAGGTCGGTCGTGCCGAGGTTGCCGGGCGTGCCGCCGGAGCGCAGGTCGATCGCGGCCTGCCGGATCGCCGCCAGGATCGGGGAGACGACCTGGTCGCCGGTGATGTTGACCTGCATCGTCACGCCCTGGCCGATCGACCGGTTGATCGCGGCGCTGTTGCCGGCGTAGGTGTCGACGGCGCCCATCGCGAACGGGGGGGTCTGCGTCACGGTGCCGCCGAAGACGTAGTTGCCGGCGTACTGGCTGTTCCCGGCCGTCTTGATCGAGTCCGCCAGCTGGTCGAGCTCGTCCGCGATCGCGTCCCGGTCGTTCTGGTCGAAGCTGCCGTTGGCGCCCTCGAGGATCAGGTCGCGGGCGCGGCCGGCGTCGCTCGACATCGAGCTGAGCGCGGCGTCGGTGGTGGTGAGCCACGACGACGCGTCCTGGACGTTCGACTGGTACTGGGTGTTGGCCGAGATCTCGCTCGTGAAGAGCAACGCACGGCTGGTGCCGAACGGGTCGTCGGACGGCTTCGTGATCTCCTTGCCGGACGACAGCCGCTCCTGCGTGGAGGTGAGCTGGGCCTGGACGTTCTGGATGTCGGCCAGGACGGTCCGCGAGACCATCGAGTTCGTGATGCGCGTCATCTACAGGCCCACCCTTCCGGTGCGGTCGATGAGGGTCGAGAGGAGGTCGTCGATCGCGTTCAGCGCGCGCGAGGCCGCCTGGTAGCCCTGCTGGAACTTGACGAGGTTCGTCATCTCCTCGTCCAGCGAGACGCCCGAGACGGAGTCGCGGCGGCTCGTCAGCGAGTCGACCAGGACGCCGGCGTTCGTGTTGGCGCGCTGCGCGGACTGCGCGTCGGAGCCGATCGTCGTGACGAGCCGCGAGTAGGCGCCCGAGAGGGTCGCGCCGGCGAGCGGGGTGAGCGTCGCGTCGTCGGCCATCGCGACGATCTTCAGCGCGTTCGAGTTGTCGCCCGGCACGCCGGTTGCCGACGCGGCGGCGATCTGCGGCGCGGTGACGACGACGGCGATGTCCGACGCGTCCGTGCCGCTGAAGAACGGCTTGCCCGTCGAGCCGTCGAGGCCCACGCCGCCGGTCTGGGTGACGCCGTTGACGTCGGTGCCGCCGGCCTGAAGCGCGTTCGTCTGGACGATCAGCGTGTTCGCGATCGTGTCGAGCGTCGACGCGTAGCCCGGGATGGTGACGTCGCGGAGGTTGACCAGTCCGCCGATCTTCCCCTGCGTCGACGTGATCGTCGCCGTCTCGGGCGTCGTCATGTTGTTCGACAGCGTCCCGCCCGACTCGCTCAGGGTGTACGCGGTCTTGCCGGCGGTGAGCGTGACGCCGTCGAGCTTGACGGTGATCGTGCCGTCGCCGTTGTCGGTCGAGCTGAGGCTGCCGTACTGCGAGAGGTCGTCGAGCACCTGGTCGCGCTGGTCGAGCAGGTCGTTCGGGGTGTCGCCGACCGCCTGGGCGTTGTAGATCGCCGTGTTGAGCTGCTGCAGCGTCTTGCCGTCGGCGTTGACCTGGTCGAGCGCGAGGCTCAGGTCCTGGCTCGTCTGCGACGTGATCGTCGAGAGCTGGCTGGAGATGGTGTTGAAGCCGTCGGCGAGGCTGGTCGCCGACTCGACGAGCGCCTGGCGCGTGCCCGGGTCCTCGGGGTGGTCGGACAGGTCCTGCCACGACTGCCAGTAGGCGTCGAGCAGGCTGTTCAGACCGGTGTCGGACGGCTCGTTGATGACGCCCTCGATCTGGCCCAGGTAGTCCTCCTGCGTCTGCGCCGAGCCCTGGAGCATCGTCTGGGCGCGCAGCTGCGTGTCGAGGAACGAGTCGCGGATCCGCTGGTACCCCGTGACGTTGACGCCCGTGCCCATCTCCACGCCCGGGCCGATCTGGAGCTCGGGCGAGGTCGCGAGCGTCGCCGTCTGGCGCGTGTAGCCCTTGGTGTTGGCGTTCGTGATGTTGTGGCCGGTGATCTGAAGCTCGGCCTGCGCGGCGTTCAGCCCGCGGAGGGCGGTCTCGATCCCGACGAAGGTGGACGGCATGGCTCAGACCCTCGCGTTCACGACGTTGTGGGCCTGGGGGACGCTCGCCCACCCGGTCGGCGAGTAGCCGGCCTGCGGCGTGTTGGACAGCACGCGCATGAGGTGGTCGAGGAAGGTGAGCTCCTGGCGGATCAGGATCCGGTTCTGGTCGTGGACGCGGCCGATCTCGAGCAGGAGGCCCATCAGCTCCGCCGACATCCGGCGCGCCTCGTCGGCCTCGGCGGGCGGTGCGCCGACCAGGAAGGTCTCGAGGTCGACCGACTCCGGCGCGATGCCGTGCAGCGCCGCCGCGGAGGCGAGGATCTGCTCGCGCTCCACCTCGAGGCGGGCGCGGTAGGCCATTTCCGCCTGCACGTCGGCGAGGCTGGCGAGGACGGTCTCGACGTCCTGCCGGCGGATCGCCCCGTTCTGCTGCAGGACGACCTCGAGCAGGCGGCGCGACGACTCGAGCTGCTTGCGCATGTGGTCGAGCAGCCGGTTCACGACGCCCTCCTGGCGGTGTCGCCGGCCGGCGCGTCGAGCGTGCCGCCGAGGGCGGTGTAGAGCTGCGGCGCGAGGCCGAGCCCGCCGTTCGAGACGAGGCTCTGCGTGAGGGTCTGGGGCAGCATCTGCAAGGTCATGGACATGCTCGGATCGGACGAGCTCGAGCCGCCGTCCGCGTCGTCGCCGGCGTCGGCGGCGTCCTGGAGCGACTGCGCGAGCGCCTGGGTGAGCTGCTGGTCGAGCACGCCCTCGAAGGACAGCGCGGCCTCGTACTTCTGGACCGCGGCGGTGCCCTGGGCGCGCACGCCGGCCGGGACGGCCGAGAGATCGATGGGGGGCAGGCCGTCGCTCATGTGCTCGTGATCTGGTTGGCGATCTGGAGCATCTGGTCCTCGGTCTGGATCGCCCGGCTCGAGAGGCTGTAGGTCTGCTGCGCGTCGAGCAGGTCGGTCATCGCCGACGCGGTGTCGACGTTCGACTCCTCGAGCGCGCTCTGCTGGATGCGCCCACCGCGGAGCGGCGCCGCCGCGCCGCTCGCGGTGGTGGCGACGAAGGTGCTGTCTCCGACCGCGAGCAGACCGCCCGGCGAGGGGACGTTCGCCAGGGCGATCTGGCCCACGATCCGACCAGCGACGGTGACCGTCCCGCTCTCCGAGACCGACACGTCCGACGGCTGCGCGCCCTTCGGGATCGTGACGGGGGGAACGAGGCGGTCACCCTGCGACGTGACCAGCGAGCCCGATGCGTCGAGCTTGAAGCTGCCGTCGCGAGTCAGTCCGACGGTGCCGTCGGGACGACGGATCTGGAAGAAGCCGGGGCCGTCGATGGCCAGCGACAGCGGGTCGCTGGCGTCGGTCACCGTACCCTGCGCGCTCGAGCGGCCCGCGTCGATCGCGGCGGCGCCGGCGCCGACGGCCACGTTGGCCTCACGGCTGTAGACGAGATCGTGGAAGGCGACGCGCTGGCTCTTGTAGCCGGGCGTATCGGCGTTCGCCAGGTCGTTGGCGATCGCGTCCATCCTCGTCTGTTGAGCCGCCATTCCGGCGGCCGCGGCATAGATGCCGTCTGCCATGTGAAGCCTAGCCCTTCCGTTGTGCCGTTCGGTTTGGCGGAGGGGGTCGGGAGGCCGACTTCGGCGGTCTCCCAGGGCTTCTGCAAAGCAGTCCGGCCTGGGGCCCCTCCTACTGACGGCCCGTGTGATCGGCCGAGGCCGGCCGATCTTTAGACGCCCCCTGCCTGGATGCCCTTCTGGAGGGTCTGGTCGATGCTCGAGATCGCCTTCTGGTCGGACTCGTAGGTCCGGAGGGAGGTGATCATGTCGACCATCGCCTTGGTCGGGTCCACGCCCGACCCTTCCAGGAAGCCTTGCCGCACGGTGGTGCCCGCGGGCTTCGCGCCCGGGGTGCCGGCGAAGAGGGTGTCGCCCTGCTTGAGGGGGTTCGTCAGCGACACGACCGCGACGGTGCCGAGGGCCCGGCCGCTGCGCGAGACGACGCCGTTCGCGTCGATCTCGAGGCCGTCGGAGCCGCCGACCGCGATCGTGCGGCCGTTCGTGTCGAGCACCGGGAAGCCGGTGGCGGTCGTGAGCCGGCCGGTGCCGTCCACGATCAGCTGGCCGTTCCGCGTGTAGCGCGTGCCGGCGGGCGTCTGGACGGCGAAGAACCCTTGACCGTCGAGCGCCAGGTCGAGCGGCTCGTCGGTCTCCTTCAGCGGCGCCGGCGACAGGTCGGTGTAGGTGCTCGTGATGCGAGCGCCCAGGCCGAGCGTGCCGATCGCCTGGTCGTTGGCCGTGTTCTCCAGCAGCATCGAGCCGAAGCTCGCCTGCATCGAGCGGTCCGCCTTGTAGCCAGGGGTCGACGAGTTCGCGAGATCGTTCGCGATCTGGTCTTGCCGGGTCTGCTCGGCGAGCATGCCCGACGCAGCGATGTAGAGGCCACGATCCATCGGTCGATAACGGGAGAGCGGGGACAGCCCTTCCGTGCCCCGGTCTTCGACCCCGATCGAGAGAACTTGAGCCCCGTCCGACCGTGAATCCCGCTGCAAACAGCCAGGTTGCGCGCCTCGCGAGCCTCCTGCTCGAGAGCGCCGCGGGGGATTCCGCGCTCGAGCTCGGCCTGCGGGCGGGCGCCGAGGCGGTCGTCCGCGTCGTCCAGGCGCCGCAGGACGGCGGCAAGGGCCTCGTCACGCTGGCGGGCCGGCTGCTCGAGGCGCGCCTGCCGCCGGGGCTGGCTCCCGGCCAGACCGTGCCCGTGAAGGTCGTCGACGCGAACGCCGACCAGGTGCTCTTGCGCGTCCGCGACGATGCGCAGGCGCCTCCGCCCGAGCGCACGGCGCACGCGGCGGGCGCGCTTGCGGTCTCGGGGGACCCGGACCTGGTGAAGGCGGCCACGGTGCTCGCTCCGCCGGAGCTGGCGCTCCCGCTGCCGAACGGCGACGCGCTCGAGCTGGCCGTCCAGCCGGACGCCGAGGACGAGCAGGGCGGCGGGACGGGCGAGGGCGGCGCCGAGGCGGCGTTCGTGCTCCACTCCGCGGAGCTCGGGCCGATCGAGGTGCGCCTGCGCCTCGAGGGAGACACCGTCCTCGCCCGCGTCGCCGTCGACGCGGCCGCCCTCGCGGAGGCCCAGGCGGCCCTGCCGCAGCTCAGCGCGGGCCTCGAGCGGGCGACGGGATCGGCGCCGCGGGTGGGATTGCAGGCGCGGGCGCCGGACGCGCCGAAGCCTGCCCGGCCGCGCGTCGCCGAGGGGCTGGACGCCTATGCGTGAGCGGCCGTTCGACCCGCGCCGCACGGCGGCGGCGCTGCGCTACGAGACCTACTCGACGGCTCCGGTCGTCGTCGCGTCCGGCCGCGGGCACATCGCCGACAAGATCCTCGAGGCGGCGCGGGCCTCCTCGGTGCCGGTGCGCGAGGACCGGCTCCTGGCCGAGGCGCTGGCCGCGCTCGAGGTCGGGACCGAGATTCCCGAGGCGCTGTACGCCGCGGTGGCCGAGGCCCTCGTGTGGGCCTACCGGCTCGCGCGCCGCCTGCCTGCGTAGCGAAGGGGTCGGAACCCTCCGTACCTGGTACATCACATGCGACCGATTCGCCCTTCGGGACGGCGTCGAGCGACGTACCAGGTACGCGAGTCTCGCAGCGCCGGTCAGGCCGCGGCGCGCTCGCGGAGCCGCTCGACGAGCCGCTTCGCCTCGCCCGACGACGGGTCGAGCGCGAGCGCGTGCTGGGCGAAGACGGCGGCGTCCTCCTCGAGCTCGCGGGCGACGGCGACCTGCGCCAGGCCGACGAACGCCCGGGCGGACGGCTGCTCGTTCGCCGAGGCGAGCCACTCGTCGGCGGCGGAGTCGATGTAGCCGCGGCGGAGGTACATGCGGGCGAGCACCTCGCGCCAGTCGTCGCGCGGGACGGCGATGGCGGCGGAGACGCGGGCGAGCAGCTCGAACGAGGCGAACTCCTGGACGCGCAGGAGCGCCTCGAGCGCCGTCGCCGCCGTCGAGGCGGCCGCTGCGGGCAGGGCGCCCGCCGTCTGGACGCCGTCGAGAGCGTCGGCCCACGCGGCGTAGAGCTGGCGGTCGGCGGGAGTCGCCGCGGCCGCCGTGCCGCTCGCGAGGGCGCTGCGCAGCGCCGCGGCGTCGCCCGCCGCGGCATGCGCGAAGAGGAGCTCGCCGGCGGCCGCCTGCGCGAGCGGCGACTCGTCGGGGACGCGCGCCGCCGCCTCGGCGGCGTGCGCCCAGTCCTTGCCCAGCAGGTACGCCTCGGCGAGCCCGATGCGGGCGGCGTCGTTGCCCGGCTGGCGGTCGAGCACCTCGCCGAACAGCTCGACGGCGTCGGCGACGCGGCCCGCCTCCAGGCAGGCCGTCGCGGCGAGCAGGCCGGCGCTCGGCCGGTCGAGCTCGAGCGTCTCGCGCAGCTCGGCGAGGTCGGCGCCGCGGGCGACCATCAGGCCGACCGCATGCAGCACCGGTGCCACGTAGTCGGGGTGCTCGTCGAGCGCCCGCAGGTAGTAGCGCTCGGCCGCCTCGGCGTCGCCGCGCCGCTCGGCGAGCTCGCCGAGCAGGGTCAGCGCGAGGTACGTGCCCGAGCCGACGACCGACGCGTAGCGGGCCGGCGCGTCGCCCAGCTCGAGGCAGTGCAGCGCGAGGCGCTCCGCCTCGGCGAGGTCGCCCTCGTCGCGGGCGCACAGCGCCAGCTCGAAGTGGAGGTCGGTGTGGTCGGGCATCGCCGCGATGCCGATCGCGAGCGCCGCGCGGGCGTCGTCGATGCGGCCCGACTCGCGGCGGGCGAGGGCGATGCGGCTGGCGAGGATCGGCGCATACCCGGCGGACGTCCAGTTGCCGCCCGCCTGGAGCTCGTCCCACGCGCGGTCGAAGTGCGTGGCCGCCGTCGCCGCGTCGCCGAGCATGAGGTACTCGGAGCCGAGGTTGAAGGCGTTGAACGGGCTCGGCGACTCCTGGGCCTCGAGCTCGAGCAGCTCGATGTTGCGGCGCGACTTCTCCTTCGCGCTGATGCGGTTCTTCAGGTAGCCGTAGTGGCGGATCCGGATCGTCGTCGCCTCGAAGCGCTCCGGCAGGAACGTCGGCATGTGCTGCGTCTTCTGCTCGTGGATCCGGCCCTCGAAGCGGTACGCGGGGCGGTTCCTGAAGATGCGCAGCGCGAGGTGCGTCACCGAGGTGCCCGCCTCCTCGCCGCCGGTGTAGTTCGTCTCGACGAGGTGGAAGCCCTCGCGCCAGGTGCGGCCGAGCAGCTGCCGGATCTTGGGCGCGTCCTCGGGGACGAGGTGCTCGTCGGCGTCCAGGTAGAAGAGCCAGTCGCCGGTCGCCGCGTCCAGCCCGGCGTTGCGCGCGTCCGAGAACGACCCGTTCCACGGGAAGTCGATCACCCGGGCGCCGAAGCTCTTCGCGATCTCGACCGTCCTGTCGGTGGAGCCGGTGTCGACGACGACGATCTCGTCGACGGAGTCCGCGACCGCCTCGAGGCAGCCCGGGAGCATCTCCTCCTCGTCCTTGACGATCATGCAGAGCGAGATCGTCAGGCCGGGGGTGGCCTTGGCGCCGGCGGCGACGCGGCGCGCCTTCAGGCCGAGCGCCTTCACGCGCGGGACGAGCGGGCCGAGCAGGTGCGGGCGCACCTTCGCGCGCTTCTGCTCGCGCACGGCGGCGAGGTTCTCGCGCAGGTGCGGCAGGGTCGGGTCGAGCTTGTGGGCCGCGCGGAAGAGCGCCTCGGCGCCGCCGAGCTCGGCGAGCTCGTACACCAGGACGCCGGCGTAGTTGAGGAACACCGGCTCCGACGGCTCGGCGTCGAGCGCGGCCAGCAGCGCGTCGGCGGCGGTCGCGTAGAGGGTGGCCCAGCTGTCGCCGAACGCGTTGCGGTTCGCGTCCGCGAAGACGGCCTCGGTGATCTGCTTCCGCCCCTGGAAGACGCGCTGGGGGTCGCTCCACCCCGCCACCTCGCCGTAGAGCGCGGCGAGCGCGTCCGCGTCGCGGCGTGCGACGGCCTGCTCGGCGTTCGCGATGGTGCGCGCGAGCAGGCGCTGCCACTCCCTCGGCGTGTTGGCGTCGCGGCGGGTTCCGGTCTCGAGGGTGGCGATGCGAAGGGCCATGGGTCTCCTAGGGGACGAGGAGGGAACGGAGGGCGGCCGGCTCGGGTGCGAGCACGCGGCGGGCGCGGAGCGGGCGGGTCGGGCCGGCGCAGACGAACGCGTCGGCGGTCAGCTCGAGCGCGCCCGTCGCGAGCCCGGACGAGTCGGCGACGACGACGTCGGCGAGCCGGTCGGCGTCGATGTCGGACGTCTCGAGGAACGAGCCGATCGCGGCGACCGCGGCGGCCTCGTCCGAGGCGGGCAGGACGAGCGTGGTGTCGTCGTCGGGGCCGAAGGCGCCGGCGTACGCGGCGAGCGCGGGCGTCCACGTCTCGGGCCGCTCCCAGTCGGCGTCGACCGCGAGCACGACCTGGCGGGCGCCCGGGATGACCGCGGGCGCGGTGCGGCCGATCGGCGTGCGGCCGTCGAGGGCGGCGAGCCGGTCGGCGACGATCGCCGCTGCGGCAGGCCACGAGTAGCGCTCGGCGTGGGCGCGCGCGGTGGCGGCCTTGGCCGCACGCGCGTCGGGGTCGGCGGCGGCGCGGAGGGCGTCCACGAGGCCCTCGAGCTCGGGCTCGAGCAGGAACCCGCCGCCGGCGGGCTTCATCTCGCCGGGCAGGGCGCCCGGCGGCAGCGCGATGCGGCTGGACGGCAGCCGCCAGGCGCAGGCGTCCGAGGCGAACTCGTCGGTGGGGCCGCCCGCCGTCGCGATCAGCGGCTTGCCGCACGCCAGCGCCTCGAGCGCCGGGAGGCAGAAGCCCTCGCCGCGGTACGGCTGGACGACGACGTCCGCCGCGCGGTAGAGCGCGGGGATCGCGTCGTAGTCGAGGTGCTCGTCCAGCGAGAGCAGCGCGGGCGCGTCCGGGTCGGCGCGGAGCTCGTCGATGAACGACTCCGCCGTCTGGCCGCGGTACCACGTGCCCGAGCCGAAGCCCTTGACCACGAGGAGCACGTCGTCGTCCGCGTCGAACGCGGCGCGGTAGGCGCTGAGGAGGACGTCGATCCCCTTGCGGTAGGTCGTGCCGCCGACGAAGAGGAAGACGGTGCCGGCCCGCCGCTCGAGCGGGTGGGCGGAGCCGTCCGGCGAGAAGCGGTCGAGGTCGACCCCGTTCGGGACGACGTGGACGAGCTCCGGCGCCAGGCCGGCCGCGAGGTACGACTGCCGTGAGTACTCGGACGCCGTCCACACCTCGTCGACGCGCTCGCGGATGCGCTCGGCCCACAGGGCCGGGATCTCGCCGAACTCCCACGGCTGGTAGATCGCGAAGGGGCCGGCGGTCGGCGCCTCCCAGACGGGCGGCCAGTGCGCCGCGACGCCCACGGCGTCGGTCGCGAGGGCGGGCGACTCCACCGGGATGCGCTCCACGGCGACGCCCAGCTGCTCGACCGCGCCGACGAGGCCGTCGTTGACGACGGCGAGAGAATGGTCGGAGGCGAACTCGCCGCGCCACGCGCAGCGACTCGTGCCGGGGACGGCGGTCACCCTCGGGTAGTCGACCTCCGGCGCTGCGCGTTTAGGCCCGTGCGCTCAGGCGGCCCAGCGAAGCTCGGCCTGGCGGCGCAGCTCGAGGGCATCGGAGCCCGGCGCGAGCACCGCGTCGACGCGACCGGCGAGATCCTCCGAGGCGTCGACGTCGAGCAACGCCATCATGTCGGGCGCATCCTCCCCGTCGAGCCCTGCGGAGGCGATCGCCGCTTCGAGCGCCGGCAGGAGCTCCGACGCGCCGTGGACGACCAGCGTCGCCTCGTCGTCCGCCGAGAAGGCGCTGCCGTACGCGCGCAGGAGCTCGGTGTCGGCGACGAGGTCGTCCGCCGCGGCGAGCACGGCGAAGCGGCGCGCGCCGGGCACGCGGTTCGCCCGCGCGCGGCGATCGGCCGTCGCGCCTGCGTAGTGGTCGAGCAGCTCGTCGAGGTAGGCGTCGAAGCCCTTCGGCGCCGGGATCGCGGCCTGCATGCGGCCGAGCAGGGCCGGCTCGTCCACGAACCTGCGCAGGGCCGCCGCCAGCTCGTCGGGACGGCCGTGCGGGACGAGGAACCCGGTCTCGCCCTCGGCGACGAAGTCCGGGATGCCGCCCATCCGGCTGCCCACCACGGGCGCGCGGGCGGCGAGCGCCTCGGCTACGACGAGCGGCGCGCAGTCCTCCCACACGGAGGGCACGCAGATCACGTCGACCTCGCCGAGCAGCCGCGGGAGCTCCCGCGGGTCGTAGCCGCCGTGGAAGGCGACGACCCGGTTCTCGTCCAGCTCGCGCAGCCGTTCGACGTACTGCGCCGCCCCGCCGCCGAAGAGGTGCCCCTCGACCTCGCCCGGCGCGAACGTCTGGAGCGCGCGGACGAGGACGTGGACGCCCTTGTGCGGGTAGAGGCTGCCGATGAAGCCGACGCGCAGCGGCCGATCGAGGCGCTCGACCGGGGCCCGCCGCTCGCCGACCTCCCGCCAGAGCCACTCGACGGTCTCGGGCTGCTGGTGCAGGACGTGGATGCGCGAGGGGTCGTGGCCGGCGCGCGCGAACAGCTCGCGGACGCGACGGGAGACGGCCAGGTGCCGGTCGACGTGCTCGCCGAGCATCGTCCGGCCGGCCTCGAGCCGCTCCACGTACTCGGACTCGGCGCCGTGGCGGCCGAGGCACGGGGCGCAGTTGCCGCTCTCCTCCGGCCCGTCGCAGAGCGACAGGTCGTCGCGGAACAGGTACATCCGCGGGCAGATCGGCCAGTAGTTGTGCGACGTGTAGACGGTCGGGACGCCCGCCTCGTGCAGGGCGCGCGGGAGCGCCGTCGAGAACCCGAGCAGGCTGTGCAGGTGGGCGACGTCGGGCTGGAGCTCGTCGACGAGCTCCTCGACGATCCGCGCGACGCGCGCGTCCTCGATCTCGCGCAGCGGGTTCATCGGGTCGCTGAAGCGGCTCGGCCGGTTGTAGAGCGCGAGCAGCCGCACGCCGTCGTCGACGCTCGCCTCGAGCGCGTACGGCGGCAGGTCGGGGCGCTCGTCGACCGGCGCGTAGAGCACGGTCACGCGGTGGCCGCGGCGGACGAGCGCCTTCGCGATCTGACGCGGCAGGATCGTCCCGCCTCCCTCGTCGGCCCAGCCGACCATCGTGAAGAGCACGTGGAGCGCGTCGGGCTTCGGCACGACGGCGAGCCCGGGGTCCTGCGCGAGCGCGACCGCGTCGCCGGCGAGGACGCCCCGCGCCCACTCCTGCTCGGCCGGCCCGTAGAGCGCCGGGTGGCGGAGCACGATCGCCGCCTTGGTCGCCGCGTCGCTGCGGGTGTCGGAGCGGTAGCGGCCCGTCGCGGTGACGCGGCGCAGGAGCACCGCCTCGGGAACGTGGATGCCGTGGTGGCCGTGCTCGGAGCAGCCGAGCCAGAAGTCCCAGTCCTCGTAGCCGACGCCGGGCGCGTAGCCGCCGACGTCCGTCCAGGCCTGCCGGCGCGTGACCGCGGTGGCGAGGATGTAGTTGAAGCGCCGCAGGAGCGTCGCGTCGTAGGGCGGGTGCCGCTCGAAGGTCGTCGACTCGCCCGTGTTCTGCTGGTCGCAGTACGCGTACGACGCCCACGGGTGCCGGTCGAGCGCCTCGACGCACGCGCGCAGGAAGCCGGGCGCCAGCTCGTCGTCGGCGTCGAGGCAGAGGAAGAGATCGGCGTCGGACGCGGCGATCCCGACGTTGCGGGCCACCGCGACGCCCTGGTTGTCCTGGACGATCGCCTGCACGCGCGCGTCCGCGGCGGCGAGCGCTCGCGCGACGTCTGCGGAGCCGTCGGTGCTGCCGTCGTCGACGATCGTGACGCGGACGTCGACGCCGTCCTGGTCGAGGGCGCTCCGAACCGCGGCCTCGAGGAAGGCGCCGTGCTGGTAGCAGGTGACGACGACGTCGACGCGGGTCATGCCGCGAGGCGCCGGTCGAGGATCGCGAGATCGGGGTGCGCCGGCTCGCTCGTCAGCACGGCGTCGGCCGCGAGCGCGAGCGTCCGCAGCTCGGCGGGCGCGAGCGGCGCCGTGAGCAGGACGACGTCGACGGCCTCGATGTCCACCTCGGCCCGCTGCGCCGCCTCGACGACCTGCGTCGTCGCGGCGTCGGCGTCGGCGCCGGGCGCGAGGAGCACGAGCGTCTCGTCCGGCGCGGCGACGCTCGACCACGCGGCGAACAGCTCGGGCTTCTCCACGACCGTCTCGGCCAGGGCGAGCGTGGTGCTCGTGCCGCTGACGGCGACGTTCGGCTTGGCGACAGCCGGGCGCGGCCGCAGGTCGGGCCGGTTCGGGTCGTTCGTGAACCGCGGGATGACGCCCGTCGGGCCGGCTGCGGCGAGCGCGTCGGGGTCCCCGGCGAGGATCATCTCGGCCCACTGCTGCTGGAGCGGCGTGTAGACGCCGGGGTTCGCGAGGACGATCCGCGCCTTGTGCGCTGCGTCGCGGTCGGTGCCGTGATCCGCCATCCCGCCGGGCTTGACGCGGTAGCGGAAGACTGCCTCGGGGACGTGGGCGGCGTAGTGGCCGTGCGCGCCGAGCGCGATCCAGAACGCCCAGTCCTCGTAGCCCGGCACATCGGTCGGGTAGCCGCCGACGGCCTCCCAGGCCTCGCGGCGGAACATCGAGGCCGTCCCGAGGAGGTTCGTGTGAGCGAGGGTCGCGAAGTCGTACGGGGGGTGCGGGTGCAGCGGCCATTCGCGGTCCTCGGAGAAGTCGCGCTGCCCGCCGTAGGCGATCGAGAGCTCGGGGTGCCGGTCGAGCGCGTCGACGCAGCGCTCGAGGAACTCGGGTTCGAGCAGGTCGTCGGCGTCGAGGCAGACGATGAGCTCGCCTCGCGCACGGGCGATGCCGGTGTTGCGCGCGACGGCGGGCTGCCCGGAGTTGGGGCGGCGCAGGAGCGAGATGCGGTGCTCGGGGTGCGCGGCGATCAGCGCCTCGGCGACCGCGGCCGTGTCGTCAGGACTGCCGTCGTCCACGACCACGATCTCGAAGTCGCGGTAGGTCTGCGCGAGGACGCTCTCGACGGCCTCGCCGAGCAGGTGGGCGTAGCCGTAGCAGGGGATGACGACCGAGACGCGCGGCCCGTCGCCCGCGGCGTGCCAGGCCGTCTCGTGCGCGTCGTCGCGGGCGCGCTCCGACTCGGTCGGCGGCGGGATGACGGGCTCCCCGTCGAGCACGACGCGGACGATCCGGTCGAGCTCCGGGCTGCGGCCCGGCGCGAGCTCCTCGACGCTCGTCCACTGGACGACGCCCGTATGGGGGTCGGGCATGCGGACGTGCGGAAAGGGCAGGTTGTTGCAGAGCCAGTAGCGGTAGGCGAAGCGGTAGCCGAGCCGCCGGATCTCGACGGGGTCGCGCCGGTCGGCGAGCAGCGCGTCCAGGTCGGAGGCGTACTCCTCGCGGGCCTCGACGGTTCGGACGAACGCCGTTTCGCCGACGAAGTTCGACCCGGCGACGAGCACCTCCTTGCCCTTGCATGCCAGTTCGAGGGCGACGGTGCTGTGGTAGACGAGGCCCACCTCGGCGGCATCCATCAGCGAATAGGTGCTGACCTCGTCGTCGGGCCACACGAAGCGCACGTTCGTGGGCACGTCGGCGGCGAGGTCGCGGAGCTCCTGCAGCTGGCGCTCGTTGCGGCCGTTCGAGTTCCGGCCGGCGGTGTTCGGGTGGACGCGCACGACCAGGTCGAGCTCGGGATGGCGGCCGGCCCACGCGATCGAGTCGGCGATCCAGTCGACCTGGCGCTCGAACGGGCCGCGGTAGTCGACCTCGGCGGCGCTCTCGTCGTCGGACGACGTGTAGAGCCCCCAGACCGGCCGGCTCGGATCGAGCCCGACGCGGGCGTAGAGCTCCTCGCGCCGCTGTGGCGGCGGGTTGTAGCGCTTCCAGCCGAGATTGCGCCCGAGTGCGCGGTTGCGGAGGTAGTCCTGCGTCACGCGCAGCTCACGCTGGGAGAGCGGCACGTCCGCCCAGTCGCGCCAGAGTGCGCGCAGCGGCTCGAGCGCCGTGCACGTCGCGTTCTCGTGCAGGCGGATCGTCTCCTTCAGCTGGCCGCGCTCGTGGCAGACGACCCGGATGCCCTTGCGGCGGCCGAGCTCGTACGCGATCCGCGTCGACGACTGGCGGCCGTTGAAGAGGAAGAGCAGGTCCGGCTGCGCCGTGTCGAGGAGGCGCGAGAGCGCGAAGGCGGCGATGAGGCCGCTGGAGAGGTAGCTGCGCATCGCCCGCTCGACGGCGGGGTCGGAGAGGTCGAGGACGGAGCGCCGGAAGTGGCTGTGCACCGAGGAGGCGACCCAGTCGCCGATCGCCCAGTCGCCGTACGCGGCGTGGCGCAGCTCGTCGACGGCGAGCCCGCCGGCCCACGCGTGGGCCTCCGCTCGCTCTTCCGGCAGGAGGTTGCGGCCGAGCCACTCGTGCTCCATGCCGAGCTGGTTCACCAGGTGCGTGACGTGAAAGCGGCAGAGCTCGCAGGCGTTCGCCGGGCGCGGCTCGGTCGCGTCCCAGTAGACGTCGCAGTCGCTGTAGAGACCGTCGCAGAGGACGTAGCGCACGTCGGCGCCGCGCTGGCGCGCGGCGTGGAGGATCGTCATCTCCCACTGGCCGTGGAGCGCCCACTTGTTGTAGGGCGCGTAGCAGAGGATCCGCTGCGCGGTCATGCGCCGAGCGGTCTCCCGATCTGCGCGAACGAGATGGTGGACGCGAAGGGGAACCGCTCCAGGCGCAGGCGCGACAGCTCGACGGACTCGAGCAGCGCGACGGTCTCGCCCGGCCAGGCCTTCAGGTTCAGCTCGTCGAAGGCGATCACGGCGCCCTCGGGCATCCGCGGCAGGAAGGTCTCGAGCGCGACCTTCGTCGGGCCGTAGACGTCGAAGTCGAGGTAGAGGAGCGAGACGACCAGGTGCGGGTTGTCCTGGACGTACGCGGGGATGGTGGCGCAGGCGTCGCCGCGGACGAGCTCGACCTTCGGGATGTGGCCGACGAAGCGGTTGCGGTCGAACAGCTCGATGGCGCCGGAGATCTCGGCGTACGAGTCGATCGCGTAGCCGCCCTGGTGGGCGTGGCCGTTCTCGGCGCCTGCGTCGGCCGCGTCGAGCTCCTCGAAGCCCCCGAAGGTGTCGAAGCCGATGACGCGCCGGCTGTGGTTCGTCGGCTCGTAGATCGCCGACAGCTGCGCCCAGGTCAGGAGGCCGCCGCCGAAGAAGACGCCGCACTCCACCACCGAGCCGTGGACGGGCAGGACCCGCTTGAAGATCTCGTGCTTCGCGATGAACCGCGTCAAGTCCTGGCGCGGCGTGTAGAGCGCGAAGTTCATCATCTTCTCCGTCTCGGAGTAGGTGCTCTCGGCCAGCGCGCGCTCGAGGTCGCCCATGTAGGTCTGCTCGGACGTGCTGCGCGTCGCGGCTTCGAAGCGGTAGGCGTCGGTGGTGCTCATCGATGGGCTCCCTTGAGGTAGAGGTAGGCGGCGACGTCGCCGGGGTGGTAGTCGTGTCGGATTGCGACGAACGGCGTCAGCGTGCGGCAGAGGTCGAGGAGCGAGACGGGGTCGACGTAGTACTCGCCGGGCTCCGGCGAGGGCGTCCAGCTGCTCACGGCGGTGAACGCGACGGCCTCGTCGGCGAGCGCGGTCATCGCGCGGACGAGCTCCTGCATCTTCGCCTCGGCGTCGCCCTCGAGGAGGTAGAAGATCCCTTGGGCGAGGACGACGTCGTAGCGCTCCACGGCCGGGTCGAGATCGAGCACGTTGGAGACGCGCAGGTCGAGACCGTGCGTCGCACGGCCCGCCTCGACCATCCGAGGTGAGAGGTCGACACCGCGGTAGACCACGCCGTCGTAGCGACGGTGGAGGTGCGCGCCGAGGTCGCCGAAGCCGCAGCCGACCTCGAGCACCCGCTTGCCGGACAGGTCCATGACGTCGCCGAGCACGCGGTAGCGGCGCTCGAGGGACTCGACGCCCGAGGCGTCGCAGGCCCGCGGGTCGTGCCCGTAGCGGT
This sequence comes from Gaiellaceae bacterium, assembly GCA_035546715.1. Taxonomy (GTDB): domain Bacteria; phylum Actinomycetota; class Thermoleophilia; order Gaiellales; family Gaiellaceae; genus PALSA-600. The sequence continues at coordinate 62,408 of DASZWI010000131.1, forward strand.
CGACCAGTTCGTCGTAGTACGAGGCGATGCGGCCGGAGTCGGCGACGGCGCTCATGCCACGACCGCCTCGAAGGCGGAGCAGACGCGATCCTGCTCGTCCGGGGTCAGGTCGGGGTAGATGGGCAGCGACACGACGGCGTCGAATGCCTCGGCTGTCGTGGCCAGGTCGTCGCGCCACTGGGCGGCGGCGCGCAGATCCCAGACGGGCTGCTCGGCCCGCACCCCGCGATCGGCCAGGGCGCGGCAGACGCGCTCGGCCGAATCGGACGTCAGCCGGACGGCGTACCGGTACCAGAGGCGGTCGGGGTGCCGACGCGGCAGCACGACGATCCCGCGCTGCTCGAGGGAGGCGAGGGCAGCGTCGTAGGTCGACGCACGGGCTGCCCTGCGCGCCACGATCTCGTCCAGCCGGTCGAGCTGACAGAGGACGATGGCAGCCTCGACGTCGGTCATCTTGTCGTTCAGGTGCAGCCCGCTCGGAAGCCGGTCGCCGTAGTCGCGAGCGGAGCGGACGCGATCCAGGAGGTCGGGATCGTGGGCCGCGACGATGCCGCCCTCGCCTCCGGCGACCAGCTTGGTGGGGTAGAAGGAGCCGATCGACACGGCGCCTCCGCCGCCGAAGCGGCCGGCGTCGGTGCGGCCGCCGATGCCGTGGGCGCAGTCCTCCAGCACGGGGACACCGAGTGTCGCGAGCTCGGCGATCCGCGCGGGAGCGCCGAAGAGGTTGACTGCCACGATCGCGCGGGTGCGGCTGCTCAGGCGCTCCGAGACGGACGCGGGGTCGAGCGTCCAGTCGTCTCTCAGGACGTCGGCGAGGACCGGCTCGGCGCCGAGTGCGAGCGCGGCGTTGAGCAGGGCGACGCAGCTATAGGCGGGCACGACGACCTCGTCGCCCGGCCCGACGCCGAGCGCGAGGAGTCCGAGGCGCAGGCCGGCGAGGCCGCTGCCGACGCAGGCCGCGGCTGCCGTGCCGGTCAGCTCGCACCAGCGCCGCTCCAGCTCCGCGCCGCGCGCGCCGAGCGCGAGCCGGCCCGACCGCACGACCGCGGCGGCGGCCTCGGCCTCGGCCTCACCGAGCCACGGGCGGGAGTGCGGCACGTCGGGCGGCGTCCACGTCAAAACGACGGGGTCGGACCCCGTCTCGGACGCCTCGGCGAAGCCGGCTGCCCGGAAGGCGCGGAGCGAGGAGACGTTCGCGCGCTTGACGCGCGCGGTGACTCGGTCGACGCCGAGCTCGGAGCTGCCGGCGGCCGCGGCGAGCGCGATCAGCGTCCTGCCGTAGCCGCGGCCGCGGCACGACTCGTCCACGGAGACGGCGAGCTCGCCCGTGCGCGCGTCGCGGCGCTCGACGCGCGCATAGCCGACCGGCCGGGTGCGATCCTCGCAGATGAAGAAGGCGGTCTCGCCGCCGGCGAGCTTGCCGGCGAGCCAGCGAACGTGCGTGTCGAACGGGATCGGCGCCGAGTCGAACGACGCCGCCCGCACGGCCGGATCGTTCGCCCAGTCGAGCAGCAGCTGCGCGTCGTCGAGCGAGGCGGGCCGCAGGGTGAGAGGAGCGGTCGGCTGCATCTCAGCAGACGTCCGCCGGCTCGAGCGGCTTCCCCGCAGCGACCCGGCGCGTGACGGGGCGGCCTAGGATCCAGTCGAGCGCCGCGGGCGGCAAGCCGGTCGCCGGCCGCCGGAAAGCGATGTCGGCCTCCGTCAGCGACTCGCCCGCCTCGAGCGTCCGAGCCGCGACGCACGACAGGCGGTAGTCGCGGCGTCCGATGCTCTCGGAGGCGGTCGGGCCGACGACGCTCGATCCGAGGCAGGCCTCCATCGTCCGCACGGAGTCGACGAGCTCGCGCAGCTCCGCCGGATCCGCCGAGAAGCGATGGTCGGGGCCGGGCAGGCCCTTGTCGAGCGTGAAGTGCTTCTCGACGAAGCATCCGCCCACGGCGACCGACCCCGCCGCGGCGACGGAGCCCCACGAGTGGTCGCTCAGGCCGACCGGGACGCCGAACGCGGCCGCGAGCGCCGGGAGGCGACGGAGGTTCACGTCCTCGGGAGGCGTCGGGTAGGAGGAGGTGCAGTGAAGGAGCAGGAGCTCGGTGCCGCCCGCCTCCCGGAAGGCGCGGACCGCGTCGTCGATCTCGGCCAGCGTCGACATCCCGGAGGAGAGGACCGTCGGGATGCCCGTGCGCGCCATTGCGCGCACCATCGGCAGGTGGACGAGGTAGTCGGAGCCGTTCTTCAGCAGGGGCGACGAGAGACGAACAAGCTGGTCGATCCCGGCCTCGCTCGTCGGCGTGCTGAAGAAAACGACGCCGCGCTCGTCGCAGTGCCGCTTCAGCTCGACCCACGCATCGTCGGGCAGCTCGTAGCGCTTGAACATGTCGTACTGCGCCTCGAGGACCGTCTCGCCCTGCGAGACGTACTCGTAGGTCAGCGAACGGTCGCTGAGGAAGTCCTCGGTGCGGAAGTTCTGGAACTTCACGCCGTCCGCGCCCGCGTCGGCCGCGGCGTCGATCGAGCGGTGCGCGAGGTCGAGGTCGCCGTTGTGGTTGAGCCCGACTTCGGCGGCGACGAAGCATGGCTGGCCCGGGCCGATCAGGCGGCCGGCGACCTCGAGGGGCCGGATCTCAGGCAGCTGCACGGTGAACCTCCGAGTCGATCGAGGAGAGGAGAGCGGCAGCGGCGCGGTCCGCACCGCGGCCGTCGACGAGGGCCTGCCCGCGTGCGGACATGTCGCGGCGGCGCGCGGGGTCGGCGAGCAGCGCACCGACGGCGCCCGCGGCGTCGTGGAGGCCGTCGCCGAGCGCGACGCCGAGATCGTGGTCGGCGAGGGCGGCCACGTTCGGGAGCTGGTCGCGCGAGAGCGGGACGACCGCTGCAGGGGTGCCGAGCGCGAGCAACTCCCAGCAGGTGGAGCCGCCGGCGGTCACGGCGACGTCCGCCCAGGCGATCTCGTCGGACATGCGGTCGACCCGTCCCAGGACCTCGGTGTCGTGGTGCGACGTCCCGGCTGCGGCGACGAGGCCCGGATCGGGTGCGCCGGACGCGCCGGTGACGACGCGGACCGAGAGGGGCCGCTCGACACCGTCGAGCGCGGCCAGGGCATCGCAGTAGAGCGCGGCGGGCGCGTTGCCGCCGAGGGTCACGAGGACGCGGCGGTCGGAGGCCGAGAACGTGCGGGCGAGGCTGTCGTGCGCCTCGGCGAACTGGGGGCGGAGGAGCGCGTAGCCGGGGCCGAGCAGCAGCCTGCGGCCGCGTGCCCCGCCGTAGAGGACGTCCCTGGCGCCGAGGTTCTGGTTGAGGATCCAGCGGACCTGGCGCAAGTCGCGATCCCCGAGGTCGTCGATCGCGCCGAGCACGAGGCCCTGAGCCGCGAGCCGCTCGAAGTAGGCGGCATCGGCGCCGTAGTGGTCGACGACGAGCGCGGAGGCGCGCCAGGCGGCGCAGGCCCCGGCCGTGGCAGCGGCGTCGGCCGCGTCGAGGGCGGCGGGCGAGGCGCATGGGACGATCGCCACGGCGAACCCCTCGTCGGCCAGAGAAGCCGCCGCCGCGGTGGACGGCTCCCCGAGGACGAACCCGATTCTCATCCCCGCGCGGCGGAGCCCTTCGGCGAGCGAGCGGCAGCGCGTGAGATGCCCCGCGCCGACGGCTTCGTTGCCGTCGACGCGGAAGGCGACGGTCGTGGCGTTCGAACCCCTAGACGGCATCCCAGCTGAGGAGCTCGTCGCGCTGGATGTCGCGCTGGGCCACGCGGCCGACGAGGACGTCGATCAGGTCGGGGGAGATGCCCGAGCCCGGACGCTTGCAGGCGAGCATGTCGCGCTCGATGCGCGTGCCGGCGGGGATCTCGGTGCCGGCGACGACGCTCACGAAGTACAGCTCCTTCTGGCGCAGGTCCTCGGCCGACGGAACGACGGCGTGCTTGCCGAGGACGGCCTCCGCGCGGCGGATGGTGGTCACCCACTCCTTGAACTCGTCCGGCTCGACCGCCTTCACGTGGTGGTGGCCGGGATGCGAGCCGTCGAGCGTGAGCCGCTTCTCGAGCAGCCTGGCGCCGAGCGCGACCGCGGTGATGTCGGGGACGACGTCGCGGCTGTCGCACGAGTACCCGGTGGGCAGGCCGAAGACCTGCTCGAGGTAGGGGACGCTCCGCACGTTGATGCCGGCGTCCTCCTTCGCATGGCTGCAGTGGACGAGGACGATCTGCTCGTTGCCCTCGCTGCGGATCGCGTCGATGGCCTTCTCGATGTCGGAGAGGCGCGTCGGGCCGAGGTCGACCTGCACCGGCTTGCCGGTGCGCGCCATGTGGCGGATCAGCGGCAGGTTGCCGACGTCCCAGGAGCTGAGCTTGAAGGCTGCGAGGCCCAGCTCGACGCCCATGTCGACGCCGTCGGCGTAGTCGATCGACGCGTAGAAGATGATGTCGCGCCGGGCGCAATGGTCGCGGATCTGCTTCCACTCCTCGAGCGAGAACTCGAGGCCCTTGAACATCTCGTACATGTTCTCGGACTTCGTGCCTCCCGCCCACTCGTAGTCGTACGACACGCTCTTGTCGCTCATGAAGTGGTCGGCGCCGATGATCTGGAACTTGATCGCGTCGGCGCCGCCGTCCTTCGCGGCGTCGATCATCGCGAGCGCCGTGGCGATGTCGCCGTTCGCGGTGGTTCCCGTCTCGACGACGATGAAGACCGGATTACCGGGGCCGAGCACCCGGTCTGCGATCTGAACGTGCTGCATCTGCGGCGCCTCCAAGGGGTGTGGGTGCGTCACCCCGCACGGACGGCAGCGATCCGTGGCCGCACGAGGGGACATCGTGCAAGCCGGGTGTTCGTCCGACGGGCGTTAGTCTTGAGCGCGCCGTGACGACCGAGCCGCTGCCCGCCGACGCACGTCGGCACGTCCTTACGGCCCACCAGCCCGTGTACCTGCCGTGGCTGGGGCTCCTGCACAAGATCTGGCTTGCGCAGACATTCGTCTCGTTCGACGACGTCCAGTACCTGCCGAAGGACTGGAACAACCGGAACAAGATCAAGTCCGCGTCTGGGCCGATCTGGCTGACGGTGCCGGTGCTGCGCAAGGGATATCTCGAGAAGCCGATCCGCGAGATCGAGATCAACAACGCTGAGCCGTGGCGCCGGAAGCACTGGCGCTCGCTGGAGGGCGCCTACGCAAAGGCGCCCTACTGGGACGACTACGCGGAGTTCTTCCGCGACCTGTACGAGCGGGAGTGGCGCACGCTCGCCGAGCTGAACGAGCACGTGCTGCGCTGGCTCCTCGAGACGCTGGGGATCTCGGTGCGCTTCGAGCGCGCTTCGGAGCTCGGCCTCGAAGGGGCGAAGTCGGCGCTCGTCCTCGACATGTGCGTCAAGCTCGGGGCCGACGTCTACGTGTTCGGGGCCCTCGGACGCGACTACGCCGATGTCGAGGCGTTCCGGGCGGCGGGCGTCGAGCCGGTCTTCCAGGAGTATCGCCACCCGGAGTACCCGCAGCTGCACGGCGCGTTCGAGCCGTATCTGTCCGTGGTCGACCTGCTGTTCAACTGCGGGCCCGAAAGTCTCGACGTGATCGTCTCCGGCCAGGAGCGCACGATCCCGTGAAGCCGATCTGCGTCGTCCCCGCCCGCGGAGGCTCGAAGCGGTTCCCGCGCAAGAACGTGGCGCCGCTCGCCGGCAAGCCGCTCCTCGCCTGGACGGTTGAGCCCGCGGTGGCATCCGGGCTCTTCGACGCCGTGTGGGTCTCGTCGGAGGACGAGGCGATCCTGGAGGAGGCCGAGCGCTGGGGCGGCGAGCCGTTGCGGCGCGCCGGCGACCTGGGGGGCGACCTCGTGAGCGTCGTCGACGTCGCGCTCGACGCGCTCGACCGTGTCGGAGACGGCGCCGACGCGGTCTACCTCATGCTGCCGACCTCGCCGCTCCGCTCGCCGGAGACCATCCGCCGGGCTTGGGCCCGGTTCGAGGAGAGCGGGGCGGACGCGCTGCTGAGCGTCGTGCCGCTCGACTACCCGTGCGCCTGGGGGCTCGGCCTGGATGCGGAGGGCGCGCTGCGACCCCTCGACCCCGTGGGCTACGACACGCCGCGCCAGCAGCTGACGCCCGCCTACCGTCACGACGGAGGCCACGCGATCGTCGCCGCGGAGCCCTTCCGTGTCCGGCGGGCGCTGCTCGCCGAGCGCACGGTCGCGTTCGAGGCACCGGAAGAGGAGACTGTCGACGTGGATCGCGAGATCGACCTCGCCTGGGCCGAGTTCCTGCTCGAACGGAGGGCGCGCTGACCGCCGGGTCCGTTCTGGTCGTCGCCGCGCACCCGGACGACGAGGTCCTCGGCTGCGGCGGCACGATCCCGCAGCTCGTCGCGGCGGGGCGTGCCGTGCACGTCGCGATCCTCGGCGAGGGCGTCACATCCCGCTACGCCGAGCGTGAGGGCGCCGACGTTGCGCTGCTCGACGACCTCCGGGCGGACAGCCGGCGCGCGGGCGAGACGATGGGCGCCGCCGAGGTACACCTGTTCGGCCTGCCGGACAACCGGTTCGACACCGTTGCGGCCCTCGACGTGGTCAAGGTGGTCGAGGGGCTGATCGAGGAGCTCGAGCCCGAGCTCGTCTTCACCCAGCACGGCGGAGACCTCAACGTCGACCACGGCGTCGTGTTCAGAGCCGTCCTCGCCGCCACCCGGCCGATGGCCGGCCATCCGGTCAAACGGGTCTACGGCTACGAGGTCGCCTCGTCGACCGAGTGGGCGTTCGGGCAGTTCGAACCCGTGTTCCGGCCGAACACCTTCGTCGACGTGAGCCAGACCCTCGAGACGAAGGTGGCCGCGATGGAGTGCTACCGCAGCGAGCGCCGCGCCTTTCCTCACCCGCGCTCGCCCGACGCCCTGCGGGCGGCGGCTCGCCGGTGGGGCACGACGGTCGGGCTGGAGGCCGCGGAGGCCTTCCAGCTCGTTCGCTCGATCGGTCTCTAGCTAGAGCGCCGCGGCGAGCGCGTCGACGACGCGGTCGACGTCGGCGTCGTCCATGGCCGGGAAGAGCGGCAGCGACAGCAGGCGCGTGTAGGCGTTCTCGGCGACCGGGAACTGGCCGGCCCGCGTCCCGAGGCGCTCGCGGTAATAGGGATGCAGGTGCACCGGGACGTAGTGCACGTTGGCGCCGATGCCGTCTGCGCGCAGCGCCGAGAAGACCGCGTCGCGTTGGCCGTCGACCTGCACGACGTAGAGGTGGTAGGCGTGGCCGACGCCGGGGCGGACGGCCAGCGGCTCGACCCCGTCCAACTCGGTCAGCAGCTCGTCGTAGCGGGCCGCGAGCGCGCGCCGACGCTCGATCCAGGCCGGGAGGCGGCGCAGCTGGCTCGTGCCCAGCGCGCACTGGAGATCGGAGAGCCGGTAGTTGAAGCCGAGCTCGACCTGCTCGTAGAACCAGGCGCCGGCGGCGGCGCGCGACCGGTGGTCGCTGTCGATGCCGTGGTTGCGGAAGCGCCTGGCGCGGGCGGCGATCTCGGGATCGGCGGTGACGACGGCGCCGCCCTCGCCGGTCGTGACGTGCTTCACCGGGTGGAAGCTGAAGCACGAGGCGTCGGCGAGCGAGCCGACCGGCGCGCCGTCCAGGTCGCCACCGATCGAGTGACAGGCATCGGAGACGAGCAGCACGCCCGCACGATCGCAGAGCTCGCGCAGCGCGCCGTACTCCGCGGGTTGGCCGGCGTAGTCGACGGCGACGACCGCGGCAGTCCGCTTGGTGATCGCGGCCGCCGCGGCGGCGGGATCCAGCAGGAGCGTGTCGGGGTCGACGTCCGCGAACACAGGCGTCGCGCCGACGTAGAGGACGGCGTTCGCGGTCGCCGCGAAGGTGATCGGCGGCAGGACGACCTCGTCGCCGGGGCCGATCCCCAGGGCGTGGTAGGCGGCGTGCAGGGCCGCGGTGCCGTTCGAGACGGCCACGGCCTCGGCGGCGCCGGCGACCTCCGCCAGAGCGCGCTCGAACTCGTCGACCCTGGGGCCGGTGGTCAGCCAGTCCGAGCGCAGCGCCTCGACGACGGCGGCGACGTCGTCGTCGTCGATCTCCTGGCGCCCGTAGGGCAGGTGACGCTGCGGCGCGACGGCCACGGCTACGCGGCCTTGGCGAGGCGCAGCGCGTCGAGCTCGGTCAGCCAGCGGTCGTTCGTGTTGCTGGAGAACTCGAAGCCGGCGGGCAGGGGCTCGCCGTCCTTCCAGTTCGCCTCGCCCCACCACTGGTGCTCGGGCTTGATCACGAACATGTCGTCGAGCTTCACCGCATGGCGTGCCTCGTCGCTCGAGATCAGGCACTCGTGGAGCTTCTCGCCTGGCCGGATCCCCGTAACCACGATCTCGCAGCCCGGCGCGATCGCCTTCGCGAGGTCGATGACCGACATGCTCGGGATACGGGGGACGAAGACCTCGCCGCCGTGCATCGACTCGATCGCCTTGAGGACGATGTCGACCCCCTGCGGCAGGGTCAGCCAGAACCGGGTCATGCGCTCGTCGGTGACGGTCACCTTCCCGGTCTTCTTCTGCTCCTGGAAGATCGGCACGACGCTGCCGCGGCTGCCGACGACGTTGCCGTACCGGACGCACGCCAGGCGGGTGTCCCGGCCGCCGGCGTAGGCATTGCCCTGCACGATGATCTTTTCGGCGCACAGCTTCGTGGCGCCGTAGAGGTTGACCGGGTTGACGGCCTTGTCCGTCGAGAGCGCGAGGACGCGCTCGACCCCGCAGTCGATCGCCGCGTCGACGATGTTCTGCGAGCCCTGGATGTTCGTCTTGACGGCCTCGGACGGGTTGTACTCGCACGCCGGAACCTGCTTGAGGGCGGCTGCGTGGACGACGATGTCGACATCCTGGAACGCGCGGCGCAGGCGCTCGACGTCGCGGACGTCGCCGAGGAAGAAGCGGAGGCGCGGGTCCGAGTGGGAGCGCTGCATCTCGTGCTGCTTCAGCTCGTCGCGGCTGAAGACGATCAGGCGCCGCGGGTCGTAGCGGTCCAGCACCGTCTCCACGAATGCCTTGCCGAACGAGCCGGTGCCGCCGGTGACGAGGATGGTCTTGCCGTCGAGCATGGTCACACACACCTCGGGGGTCTGTTGGGGCGCGCACGAGCCGCGCAAGGGACGCTCGCGTCATCGACCGCCTCCCGATCTTCTTGAACCGGCCGCGGCTGTGCCCCTCAAGCGAGGGCCGGCGCGGCCGACGACGGAGTCGTCCCCATGTCCGGCCCCGACTCCCCGACCGAGTATCGCGCCGTCCGGCGCCGGTGGGAGCAAGCGCTGGCCGCGTCGGGCCCCGGCAGGGCCGCGGCCCGCGACGATGCGGCGGCGGCCGTCCTCGCCTACCTCGAGCGCGAGCCCGCCGAGCCGCTTCTGCTCAACGTGCTGGGCGTGCTCCTGCACGAGGCCGGCCGCAGCGACCTCGCCGTGCCGCTCTTCGGCGCTGCGCTCGAGCTCGATCCCGCGCTGCCCGCGGCCGAGGCGAACCTCGCGGCGGCCCGTGCCGCCGGTGTCGCGCCGCAGGACGACACGCTCGCCGCTCGGGTCGCCGCAGTCGTCGGCCGCGCGCGCCCGGCGACCGGGTTGACCCTCTCCGTCTGCCTGATCGTGCGCGACGAGGAGCAGCGGCTCGAGGCTTGCCTCAGGGGCGTCGCGCCCGCCGCCGACGAGATCGTCGTCGTCGACACGGGCTCGACCGACCGCACCACCGACATCGCGAGGAGATTCGGCGCGCGCCTCCTGCACGTCCCGTGGAACGACAGCTTCTCGGAGCCGCGCAACGTCGCGCTTGCGGCAGCCCGCGGGGACTGGGTGCTGTTCCCGGACGCCGACGAGCACTTCGAGCCGGCGGCTGCTCCGGCCCTGCGCGGCCTGCTCGGCCGCACCTGGCGGGCGGGCTTCCTCTTCCCGATGACGAGCCGCACCGGCGACGGCTCCACGGCGACGGTCCATCCGGCCCTGCGGCTGTGGCGGAACCGGCCGGACGTCCGCTACGCCGGGCGCGTCCACGAAAGCGTCCTCGGCAGCCTGCCGGTCGACCTCCCGGAGCGCTTCGAGCTGGTCGACGTGCCGATCGTCCACCACGGGTACGTCGAACGGACGATCGCCGAAAAGGACAAGGCACGGCGGAACCTGACGCTGCTGGCGCTCGAGCCGCCCGGGCCCGAGACCTCCTTCAACCTCGGCAGCGAGCACCTGCGGCTCGGCGACTGGGAGCGCGCGGCCGAGCACCTCGACGCGGCGTGGCTCGCGATCTGCGGCCGCCCGGACTGGGCTGGCGCCGGCTTCGGCTCGCTCCTCGCGCTGCGCACGGCGCGCGCCCGCCGCGAGCTGGGCCGTCTCCAGGCGGCGCGCGACCTGCTCCGGCTCGCCCTCGAGCGCTATCCGGACTACACCGACCTCGTCTACGAGCTCGCCGCCTGCGCCGCCGCGGCCGGCGAGCGCAAGGAGGCGGAGGCGCTGCTGGAGATCTGCCTCGCGCTCGGCGACGCTCCGCCGACCTATGCGTCGACGGTCGGGGCGGGCTCCCACCTCGCCGAGGCGTTCCTGGCCGACCTGAGACGCCAAGCCGCCCGAACGAGGGATGTTCCCCCCATAAAGAGTGAGGGGGGACGGCCGATAACGGTCGAAGACGACGACGCCCGCACGGACGGGAGGGACATGCTCGACGGTATTCAACCCAGCTCTGGCGACATCTCGACCTATGGCGCCGCGCAGCGGCTCCAGGCGACCGAGAAGGGCGCGGTCGACTTTCGCCTGGCGACCGTCCACGGCGTTCCCGCCTCGCCGCCGCCCGAGGTGCTCCGCGCGCTCGACAGCGCCGCCCGGGTCGACGACGAGCTCCGCTCGCGCGGCCTGCGCGTGTCGTTCGACGCGCAGCACGACGGCAGCGTGCACGTCGGCGTGGTCGACGAGGGCGGCGCTCTCGTCGGGGCCGCGGCCTCGCCGTCGCACGCGCTCGACGTGTTCAGCGGCGAGGTGCCGCTGGCCGACCTGTTCGCCTAGCGGCTGCCCATGTCGTCGACCGGCGCCTTCCAGCAGATCACCGGGCTCGCGTCGGGCATCGACACGGCCGCGATCGTCAGCGCGATGATGGCGGTCGCGAAGCAGCCCGAGGTCGCGATCCAGAACCAGATCACGGTCGAGACGGCGCGCCAGAACGCCTACCAGGCGGTGCTCGCCGAGCTGAACGACCTCACGACGTCGTACCAGGCGCTCACGGACGTGGGCACCTGGGCGGCGGTGCAGCAGGTGAGCTCGAGCGACACCTCCGCCTTCACCGCGCAGGCGACGGGCGGCGCCGCGGCCGGTTCCTACTCCCTCTCGATCCAGAACCTGGCGCAGGCGAACCAGTACACGAGCAGCGGCGCGACCACTGCGACCGCCGACGACACGCTCAGCCTCACCGTCGGCTCCAACACGACGAACATCGACATCAAGTCGGGCGACAGCCTCGACACGATCGCCGCGCGGATCAACAACACCACCGGCGCCCCGGTCTACGCGACGATGTTCAACGGCAAGCTCGTCCTCTCGAACAAGCAGACGGGCACGGCCAACGCCGTCACCGTCTCGACCACCGGCACGTCCGGCATCTCGTTCGCCCAGAACCAGGCGGCGCTGGACGCCAACTACACCTTCGCCGGCCAGGCGCTGACCAGCGCGACGAACGTCGTCACGAACGCGATCCCGGGCGTCACCCTCACGCTGCAGTCGGCGACGACGGGCAACGTGACGCTCAACGTCGGCGCGCCGGCCCCGGACACCGCCGGGATCACCGCGAAGCTCAACGCGTTCGTCAGCAAGTACAACTCGGTCGTCACCGACATCCAGAACCGGCTGAGCGAGCAGCCCGTCGCGATGCCGAAGTCGGACGCCGACCGGACGAAGGGTGTGCTGTACGGGGACCAGGGCCTCCAGCGCCTGCTCTCGCAGCTGCGGAACGCGTTCTCGGACACGATCACGAGCACGACGAATCCGCCGAGCAGCTACTCGAGCCTCGCGCAGGTCGGCCTCTCCACCGGCGCGGCGGTCGGCACCGGCCAGCTGAGCGACGCGTCGATCAACGGCATGCTCACGGTCGACTCGACGAAGTTCTCGCAGGCGCTCGCCGCGAACTTCGACCAGGTGAAGGCGCTGTTCACGAACTCGACGGGCAGCTACTCGACCGAGGGTCTCGGCCAGCGCCTGAGCGGCATCCTGAAGCCGTACACGTCGGACTCCGCCCTCGGCGGCTACCTCGACACGTCGATCGACGGCGAGACGGCGAAGATCAAGTCCCTCCAGGCCCAGGTCGCCGACTGGGACACGCGGCTGGCCCTGAAGCAGCAGACGCTCCAGGCGCAGTTCACGGCGATGGAGACCGCCCTCTCGCAGGTGCAGTCCGAGTCGTCGTCGCTCAGCTCCTCGATCGCGCAGCTCGGCTAGGCGGCCGGCCCGGTGCCCGGCCGTTCCGGCGGGCCCCGGTCGAACCGTGTGTCGACTCGACCCACGGTGGGTCCGGCCCGCGGGGACGGCGTCGCCGGGAGGGGCCTCCGCTCAAGGCGCGCGGCGCTCTGCCGACTACCGGGGGGTCTCCATCCACGGCCAAACCGAGGTGTGATGAACCCCTATGTGAACGCCCGCCAGGCGTATGCCGAGTCGTCGGTCATGACGGCTTCGCGCGAGCAGCTCGTCGTCATGCTGTACGACGGCGCCATCCGCTTCCTGCGGCAGTCCGCCGAGGCGATGCGCGTCGGGAGCCGTGAGCGGAGTCGCAACCGCATGCGGCGCGCCGAGATGATCATCGACGAGCTCAACATGACGCTCGACATGAGCCACGGCGAGATTCCCGCGCGCCTGCGCTCCATCTACCTCTTCTGCAAGCGCCAGCTCATCCAGGCGAACATCGAGAGCGACCCGTCGAAGATCGACGGCGTCGTGGGCCTCCTCGCCGAGCTCCGCGAGGCGTGGGACCAGATCGCCGGCTCGAGCAGCGAGCTCGTCGCCACCGCGTGACATGAGCTGGGAGCTGTTCGACGAGCTGGCCGCCCGCGAGGAGACCGCCGTGGCGGGCCGCCGCTGGGACGAGCTGCTCGAGATCCAGGCCGAGCGCCGCCGGGTCCTCGACGCCCTGCCGGCCGACCTCCCGCAGGAGGCGAAGCCGACCCTCGAGCGCGCGCTGGCCCGCTCCCAGGAGACCGCCGCCGTCCTGGTCGCAGCGATGGCGGAGACGAAGGGCACGATCGAGCGCCTGAGAGGCGGCCGCAGAGTCGTCGGCGCCTACCAACGCTCGGGCCGAGCCGCGTAGCGAGGGCCGAAACTCCCGTACCTGGTACATCGCCGATGCCCTCGCGAAGGGCGGAGCGGTCCGTGCGATGTACCAGGTACGAGGGTCTCGCGAGCCGCAGCAAGCCGTCTCGTGTGGCGCCCCGGTCCGGACGGTCGTCCGAGCCCGACAGTGTCGGAGGGGAGGGCTCGGGAGGGGAACTGGAGGTTCCTCTCTCGACTGCTCAAGTTGGCCCCGTCGCTGCCGACAAAGAGCCTAGGCCTCAGGGACGGAGGTCGAGTTCAGCCCACGGACGGGCGCCAATCCGATTTCAGGAGCGACGCCGACTTGGGACTCTTCGACCTCACCGACCTCGTCGTCCAGCGCGGCCTCCAGGGCTCGGCGCTGCGGCAGCAGGTGCTCGCCAACAATCTCGCCAACGCCAACACGGCCGGCTTCAAGCGCTCGGACGTCGACTTCCAGTCGAGCCTTGCCTCGGCGCTCGGGACGAACGATCCGGAGCAGGCGGTCCAGAGCCTGGCCTTCGCGCCGCAGACCGACAACGCCACCGCGATGACGGCCGACGGCAACAACGTCGACACCGACACCGAGATGGCCGCTCTCACCCAGAACGCGGTCGAGTACGAGACGCTCGCCGCCGTCGAGCAGCAGCGCTTCGCGACGCTCAAGTCCGCGATGGGGTCGTGATGGGCAACCTCTTCGGCGCACTCGGCATCTCCGCGTCGGGCATGACGGCCGAGCGGCTGCGCATGGACGTCACCTCGGACAACCTCGCGAACGCCGACTCGACCAGGGGCCCGGACGGCCAGCCGTACCGGCGGCAGGAGGTCGTCCTCCAGACCGGCGGCCAGAGCTTCTCGGACGCCCTCGGCAACGCGCAGGCGGGCGTGCAGGTCGCCGGCATCGTCGACGACCCGACTCCCGGGCAGCAGGTCTACGACCCGGGCAACCCGGACGCGAACGCGCAGGGCTACGTGACCATGCCGAACGTCAACACGGTCACCGAGATGACCGACCTGATCACCGAGAGCCGCAGCTACGAGGCCAACACGCAGGCGATGACCACGGCCAAGGAGCTGTACCTCAAGACCATCGACCTCCTGCGCTGATGGCACTCCCGGTCGGCGCAGTCTCCAACCCGTTCAAGGTCGGCCCGCTCGTCGAGAACGGCGCGGCGGGCGGCAGCGCGTCGTCGGCGTCGCCGGGCGGCGCGTTCGGCAAGGCGCTCGCCAAGTCGATCGACGCGCTCGACCAGTCGCAGGCCGAGGCGGCGCAGCAGACGCAGGCGCTCGCGACCGGCCAGGCGACCGACCTGTCGGCCGTCGTCATGTCGGTCGAGAAGGCCAGCCTCGAGGTGCAGCTCGCCACGCAGGTGCGCACCAAGGCGACGGACGCGTTCCAGCAGATCATGCAGATGCAGGTCTGACGAGGCCGGAGGGGACGGACGGATGAACATCGCACGCCTCAGGGAAGGCTGGTCCAGCCTCGAGACTCGGAGCCAGATCACCCTCGTCGGGGCGGTCCTCGGGGTGCTGGTCACGCTCTACTTCCTCTACAGCTACGCGGGGAAGACGAGCTACTCGACCCTGGCGACCGGGCTCGACCCGGCGCAGACGGCCAACTGGGAGAAGACGCTCTCGGGCGCCGGCATCGCCTACAAGGTCGGCACCGGCGGGACCGAGCTCGACGTCCCCGCGAGCCAGGTCTCGAACGCGCGCATCGCGCTCGCCTCGAAGGGCATGCTCGACAGCGGCCAGAGCGCCTTCCAGGACTTCAACAAGTCGAGCCTCGGCACCACCGACTTCCAGCAGCAGGTCCAGTACCAGCAGGCGCTCCAGACCGAGATCGCGTCGACGATCGAGCAGATCCAGGGTGTGAACAGCGCGACCGTCGCGCTCGTCATGCCGCAGGACACCCTGTTCGCCGACCAGTCGGCGAAGGCGTCGGCGTCGGTGCTCGTCAACGGCGGCGGCACACTCGACGCGAGCACGGTCGCCGGGATCGCCCACCTGGTCTCGTCGGCCGTCAAGGGCCTCGACACGCAGAACGTCACGATCACCGACGAGACGGGCGCCCTGCTGTGGCCGAACGGCGCGTCGGGCGGCGGCTCCGGCAACGCGTCGAGCAAGCTCCAGGCCGACAACCTGTACGCCTCCCAGCTCACGTCGCAGATCAACGCGCTGCTCGCCTCGACCCTCGGGCCGAACAAGGCGCTCGCGCAGGTGCACGCCGACCTGAACGTCGACCAGACGACCCTCGACAAGGTCACGTACGCCAAGAAGGGCGTGCCGCTGACGACGCAGACGCAGAACGAGACGCTCGCCAGCAAGGGCGGCGGCTCCGCGCAGCTCCCGTCCGGCACGACGACGAACACCCAGTCGCCGCCGAGCTACGCCGGAACGACCAGCGGCGCGAACGGCTCGTCGAACTACAGGAACACGACCGCCACGACGACGTACGGCGTCGACAAGACGATCCAACACAGCGTCGTCGCGCCGGGCGCCGTCAACAAGCTCGACGTCGCGCTGATGGTCGACCAGAGCGTCCCGGCCGCGCAGGTGACGTCGCTCCAGAAGTCCGTCGCGAGCCTCGTCGGGCTCGACACGAAGCGCGGCGACACGATGGCGGTCACGCGGCTCGCGTTCGCCAAGCCCGCGACGACGACGACGAAGGGCGGCCCGCTGGGCTCGATCGACGCGGTCGGCATCGCCAAGGACGTCGGGGTCGGCGCGCTCGCCCTGCTCTTCCTCTTCGCGATGCGCCGCGCCCTGAAGCGCCGCGAGGGCGAGGCCAGCGTGCCGTCGCCGACGTGGCTCCGCGAGCTCGAGAGCGGCGTCACGGTCGCCCAGCTCGAGGCGTCCCAGCAGGTGCCGCAGCTGCCGGCGGCCGTGGTCGAGCGCCGCGCAGCCGTGCGTGAGCAGGTCGAGGAGATCGCGAACAACTCGCCCGAGGCGATCGCAGCGCAGGTGGCCCAGTGGATGAAGGAGTAGCGACCGCCACCGCGCCGCCGCTGACGCCGCGGCGCAAGGCCGCCATCCTCTGCGTGGCGCTCGGGCCCGAGGGCGCGTCGAAGATCTTCCGGCACCTGCCCGAGGACGTCGTCGAGAAGCTGACGGTCGAGATGGTGAAGACGCAGGACGTCGCCCCCGAGGAGGCGGAGGCGGTCCAGCGCGAGGTCGTCGAGAACGCGATCGCCCGCGGCTACCTGGCCGAGGGCGGTCTCCGCTACGCCCGCGACGTCCTCGAGCGGGCGGTCGGCCCGGACCGCGCCGGCGAGATCCTCGACCGGCTCGCCTCCTTCTACGAGGCGACGCCGTTCGAGTTCCTGCGCATGACGCCGCCCGACCAGATCTACACGTTCCTGCGCAGCGAGCATCCGCAGACCACGGCGCTCGTGATCGCCAACCTGCCCACCCGCGAGCTCGCCGCCAAGGTGCTCGAGCTGGCGCCGCCGGAGGAGCAGGCCGAGATCGCCTACCGGATCGCGCTGATGGGGCAGACCCAGCCGGACGTGATCAAGGACGTCGCGCACGTCATGCAGACGAAGCTCGACATGGTCATGCAGTCCGAGTACTCGGCCGCCGGCGGCGTCGGGTCGCTCGCCGACATCCTCAACAAGTCCGATCGGGCGACCGAGCGGAACATCCTCAACTACCTCGCCGACGCGAACCCCGAGCTCGCCGACGAGGTCCGCTCGATGCTCTTCGTCTTCGAGGATCTGCTCAAGCTCGACGACCGCACGATCCAGCTCGTGCTCAAGGAGACCGACTCCAAGGATCTCGCCCTCGCCCTCCGCGGCTCGAGCGACGACGTCAAGGAGCGGATCCTGGCCAACATGTCGCAGCGCGCCGGCGAGACCCTGCGCGAGGAGATGGAGTTCATGCCGCCGCAGCGGAGGCGCGTCATCGAGGAGGCGCAGACGAAGATCGTCGCGATCGTGCGCCGCCTCGAGGACTCGGGCGCCATCTACATCGCCCGCGCCGGCGGCGACTCCGAGGACGAGATGGTCGTATGAGCTCGTTTGTGTTCGAAGAGCTCGAGGCCCATGGGGAGATCGTGGGCCTCGGGAACACGCCGGCCGAGCGTGCGGCGCGCATCGTGGCCGAGGCCGAGGCGCACGCCGCCGAGATCGAGACCGAGGCCCGCCGGGCCGGCTACGAGGCGGGCTACGCCGAGGGCCTGGCCCAGGCCGCACGCGAGCTCGAGATCCCTCGCGCGACCTTCGCGGCGGCGGTCGACGCCATCCAGGCCGCCCGTGACGACGTCTGCGCGGCGGTCGAGCAGCACGCCGTCGAGCTCGCGGTCGCGATCGCCGAGCGCGTGGTCGGCGCGGCGCTCGACGTCCGCCCGGAGCTCGTCTGCGACGTCGTCGCGAGCGCGTTGCGCCGCGTCGTCGAGCGCGACCGCCTGGCGATCGACGTGAACCCCGAGGACGTCCCGCTCGTCCGCGCCTGGCTCGAGTCGCAGTCCGAGATCGCCGTGGCGACCGTCGAGGTGCGCGGCGAGCGGCGCGTGCCGCGCGGCGGCTGCGTCGTCCGGACGTCGGAGGGCGAGGTCGACGCGCGCGTCGGCGAGCAGCTCGCGCGGGCCCGCGAGGTGCTGCGCGAGGCGTTCGCGGAGCGCACCGCATGACGCGGGTCCTCGACAGGGCCGTCTTCGAGTCATACGCCGAGTCGATCCGGGTCGCCGACCTCCATCCGAGGCGCGGCCGGGTGCGCAGCCTGATCGGCCTCGTGATCGAGGCGACCGGCCTGCGGGCCGAGGTCGGCGAGCTCTGCACGATCTCCGCCGGCCGCAACGGCGACGAGGTCGCCGCCGAGGTCGTCGGCTTCCGCGACGGCGCGACACTCCTCATGCCGCTCGGCGAGATGCACGGCATCGGGCCGGGCAACCTCGTCTCGGCGACCGGGAAGCCGTTCCGGCTGCCGGTGGGGGAGGAGCTGCTGGGTCGCGTCCTCGACGGGCTCGGCCGCCCGATCGACGACCTGCCCGCGCCCGACACCGCGGAGTTCCGCTCCACGTTCGCCGCGCCGCCGTCGCCGCTCCAGCGCGCCCGCATCTCGCAGCGGCTGTCGCTCGGCGTCCGCGCGCTCGACGGCTTCGTCCCGTGCGGCACCGGCCAGCGGCTCGGCATCTTCGCCGGGTCGGGCGTCGGCAAGTCGTCGCTGCTCGGCATGATCGCCCGCTCGACGTCGGCCGACATCAACGTGATCTGCCTCGTCGGCGAGCGGGGCCGCGAGGTGCGCGAGTTCGTCGAGCGCGACCTCGGCGACGCACTCGAGCGCTCCGTCGTGATCGTCGCCACCTCCGACGAGCCCGCGCTCGTGCGGATCAAGGCCGCCTTCGCGGCCACCACGATCGCCGAGTGGTTCCGCGACCGGGGCCAGGACGTCGTCCTGATGATGGACTCGGTCACGCGCCTCGCGCTCGCCCAGCGCGAGCTCGGGCTCGCGATCGGCGAGCCGCCGGCCGCCCGCGGCTTCACCCCGAGCGTCTTCGCCCTGCTGCCGCGGCTCCTGGAGCGGGCCGGGACGTCCGACGTCGGCTCGATCACCGGCCTCTACACCGTCCTCGTCGAGGGCGACGACATGAACGACCCGATCGCCGACGCCGTCCGCGGCATCCTCGACGGCCACTGCGTGCTGACGCGCGAGCTCGCGCATCGCAGCCACTACCCGGCGGTCGACGTGCTCCAGTCGGTCTCCCGCCTCCAGGGCGACGTGACCGAGCCGGACGTCCGCCAGGCGGCGGCGTCGCTCCGCGAGCTGCTGGCCCTGCATCGCGAGAAGGAGGACCTGATCGCGATCGGCGCGTACGCCGCCGGCAGCGACCCGCGCATCGACCGGGCGATCGAGCTGCTGCCCTCGATCGAGGGCTTCCTGAAGCAGTCCGTCGACGAGCCGACCCCGTCGGAGGAGACGGATCGCCTGATCCTCGAGCTCGCCGAGTCCTAGCCAGGCGCCCGCCCCTGACCTTGTGTTGAGTCAACACAAGGTCGGTTCGGCCCGGCCCGACGCCGGACGAAGGGGCCGCCTTCGCGCGTGCCCGAGCGTGAGCCGCACGACGCGTGACGTCTCGAGCGGCAGTCCGAACGGCGGTCCGAGTTGACCGATGTCGGAGGGGGGTTGGGAGGGGAACCGGAGGTTCCTCTCCACGAGCTAGGCGGCTGCGCGCTCGGGGCGGGCGCCGAGGCCGATGGCGAGGCCGAGCTCGAAGAGCTGGAGCGTGCTCGGGGCCGGGGCCCGGCCCTCGGCGACGACGCGGCCGAGCTCGGTCTCGGCGTCCGCGATCGCGTTGAGGTCGCACTGGCGCGCGATCACCGCATGCCGGCCGAAGCTCCGCACGGTCGCGACGCCGTCGAGCAGGTGCCGCGGCACGGCGGGCTCGGCGGGTGGCAGCCACGCGCTGACGAGCATGCCGCAGAGGCAGGCGGTCGCCCCCTCGGCGACGTCGCGCTCCCACGTCGGGGCGGCCCGGCCGACCGTCGTCCGGGCGAGCTCGAGCGCGATCTGCGTCGCGAGCCCGTCGGGAGCCTGGAGCTCGCGCGCGATCGGATCGTCCCCGAGCCCGGTCCCCAGCGCAGCGGTGAACGCGGCGCGGATGTCGTCTTCGTCGTACTCCCGCACGCCCTCAACGTAGTCGGCGCCGGCCGACGTGTCATTAGGCGAAAGCGCAGCGCAGGACCAGACCTTGTGTTGACTCAACACAAAGTCGAGACCGGCCCGGCACCCACGCCCGCCGAAGGGCCCCCTACGCGAGCGCCCGGGCTTGCTCGGGCGTGAGCCGCAGCAGACCGTCTCGGGTGGCGTCCCGGTCCGTACGGCCGTCCGAGCTGCACGTGTCGGAGGGGAGGGTTCGGGAGGGGAACCGGAGGTTCCTCTCCCAACTGTCAGGCGTAGAGGTCGACGAGCTGCGGCCGGCTCGGTGCTCGGCCGTAGCCGTACGTGCCGGGCACGACAGTGCCCGGGACCGTGCGCGGGGCGCTCACGAGGAGCTCGCGGTACGCGCTCTGGATCGACTCGATCGACCGGCCGTTGCCGGCGCCGGTGTCGGGGTGGTGCGCCCGCAGGGCGCGCCGGTAGGCGCGGCGGACCTCCTCGTAGGAGGCGCCGCTGCCGACGCCGAGCATCGCGTGCGCACGTGAGACATCCATGTCCCGTCCACGGTATCACCCGAAAGGGTGGTGTCCAGTCCTACGGAGAGGTGAGATCCGGGGCGGAATCAGGCGTTGACCGCGTCGAAGCGATCCTGCGCCGCGACGAGGTCGGCGACCCGCTCGGCGGCGGCGTCGAGGTCGACGCCCGGCAGCAGGACACGCCGTGGCAGCTCGCGGGCCGGCTCGATCCCGACGTCGAGGCGGCGGACGAGCACGTCGGCGATCTGCACGAGCGCGCCGAGCGGCGTCTGCGGCGCGGGCGCGTCGTGGTCGCGGATCGCGACGACGAGGTCGAGCGGGTACGACCAGCGCTCGGCCAGCAGCGCACCGAGCTCGGCGTGCGAGAACCCGAAGATCCAGTCCTCCGCCTCCCAGAACTGCTCTCCGCGCGACTCGGCCTCGAGCAGGTAGCGGAACTCGTCCGGCGCGTTCGCCGCGATCACGTTCAGCCCCAGGTTGTGCAGCAGACCGGCCGCGAGCGCGCGCTCGTGGTCGATCCCGGCCGGCGCCAGGGCGCGGGCGGCGAGTCCGACGCGGATGGCGTGGCGGTGCAGCTCGTGGCGCGCCCATTCGAGCCCGTCGGGCGGCCCCTGGAGCATCCGCAGGCCGGGTGAGGCCAGCGCGAGCGCCGCGACGCGCTCGTAGCCGAGCCGCGTGATGGCGGTGGGCAGGTCGGCGACGCGCGTCGCGCTGTACGACGCCGCGCTGTTCGCGACGCGCAGCAGGAGCGCCGAGAAGGCCTCGTCGTGGCTCGCCTCGAGGGCCAGCAGCTGCGGCGTCGACGAGGTGAGCTCGCAGAGCTCCGCGACGCGGAGGAGCGAGGCGGGGTCGCCCACCGGCAGCGCGAGGGCGCGCTCGACCAGCTCCTCGATGAAGTGGGAGTCGCGGGCGACCGGCTCGGGAGAGGCCATCGGAGACGTGATCGGCCGGGCGGACCGAGGTCTGAGCGAAACACGCCCGGAACGCCCCTGGAACGGGGGATTCCGCCAGGTCGCGGCCGGGTCCCGTGCCGAGGCTCACATACGGGCCCGGACGGCCGATTAACCGAACCGCTCGTCATTCCAAGGAGGAGTTCCAGATGGCCGTTTCAGATGGTGCGCAGCAGCTCGTGGTGTTCTCGCTCGGCGACGAGGAGTACGCGCTGCCGATCACGCAGGTGCAGGAGATCATCCGGTACACGGAGCCTCGCGCGGTTGCGTCCGAGGAGTCGTGGATCGAGGGCGTCATCAGCCTGCGCGGGAAGATCATCCCGGTGTGCAACCTCGCGGGCCGGCTCGGTCTCGGGACCGAGCGGGTCGACCACGCGAAGATCGTCATCGTCGAGACGGCCGGCGGTACCGCGGGCGTCACGGTCGACGAGGTCGAGGAAGTGCTCACGCTCGACGAGGAGCAGCTCGACGCGGTTCCCGGTGCGGGCACCGAGTGCATCGAGGCGGTCGCCAAGATCGACGACCGGCTCGTCGTCCTGCTCAACTCCGACGGCATCTTCGCCGGCGCCAGCCTCGGCGCGGCGGCAGCGGCGGCGTAGTGGGTCGGACCCCTGCACGCGTCGTCGTCGTCGACGACTCCGCCCTCATGCGCCGTCTCCTCGCCTCGGCTCTGACCGAGGCGGGGTTCGACGTCGTCGCCGTCGCAGCCGACGGCGACGAGGCCTTGGCGGCCTGCGCGCAGCACCGCCCGGACGTGCTCAGCCTCGACCTGGCGATGCCCGGCCTCCACGGCCTGGACGTGCTGCGGGCGTTGAACAAGACCGGGTCGACGGCCCGGGTGGTCGTCGTGTCGGCGTTCTCGCCGGCGTACGGCGCGCGTGCAGTGGACGCCCTCGCCGAGGGCGCCTTCGAGCTGGTCGAGAAGCCGAGCGCGGGCACCCCGCCCACGGCCTTCCTCGCCGAGCTCTGCGACAAGGTCGAGCTCGCTGCCCGCTCGAGCCCGACGAACCGGACCGCCGCGACGCCTGCGCGTGCGGTGAAGCGGGCCGTCGGCCGGCTGGGCAAGCGGGCCGTCCTGATCGCCTGCTCCACGGGCGGCCCGAAGGCGCTGGCCGACCTGATCCCGAGGCTGCCCGCCCCGCTCGGGCACGGCGGCGTGATCGTGCAGCACATGCCGCCCGGGTTCACGCACTCCCTCGCCGACCGGCTCGACCGCAAGTCGCGGCTGACGGTGAAGGAGGCCTCGGGCGGCGAGCGGCTCGATCCGTCGACGCTGTACCTGGCGCCGGGCGGCAGCCACCTGCGGCTCGTGCACGACGCCTGCCAGCTGAGCGACGACCCCGC
The DNA here is from genome assembly GCA_035546715.1 of Gaiellaceae bacterium. GTDB lineage: Bacteria > Actinomycetota > Thermoleophilia > Gaiellales > Gaiellaceae > PALSA-600. The sequence continues at coordinate 85,094 of DASZWI010000131.1, forward strand.
AATCGGCGGTCTGCGCCCGCGCGCCGACCTCACGATCGAGGACGCCGCCAAGGCCTACGGACAGGACCTCGTCCTCGTCGTCCTCACCGGCATGGGCCGGGACGGCCTGGAGGGCGCCAAGGTCGTGAAGCGCTACGGCGGCCGGATCCTGGCCGAGGCCGAGGAGACCTGCACCGTCTACGGCATGCCGCGCGCGGTCGTCGAGGCCCGCCTGGCCGACGACGTCCTGCCGCTCGGCGACCTGCCGGCGGCGATCGCGGCGGAGGCGGGCGCATGAGCGTCCTCCTCGCCACCCGCCCGCACCCCGGGCGCGACGACGACTACGTCACCTTCTGCGAGGGCGTGCGCCGCATCTGCGGCATCGACCTCCTCCAGTACAAGCGCGGCCAGATGGAGCGCCGCATCCGGACGTTCGCCTCGAACCGCGGCGTCACGGACCTCGGCGCGTACCTGAGGCGCCTGCACGGCGACCGCGCCGAGCTCGAGGCCTTCCTCGACCGCGTGACGATCAACGTCTCGCAGCTCTGGCGGAACCCGCAGGAGTGGGTCTCGCTCGCCCGCGACGTGCTGCCCGAGCTCGCGAAGGCGGGCCGGATCCGCGCCTGGAGCGCCGGGTCGTCGTACGGCGCCGAGGCCTACACGCTCGCGGCGCTCATGCTCGACACGGTTCGAGGCTCGGCCGGCGAGATCCTCGGCACCGACATCGACCCGCGGATGGTCGCCCGCGCCCGCGAGGGCCGGTTCTCGGCCGAGGACGCGCGCAGCGCGCCGCCCGAGGCCCTCACGCGGTGGTTCGAGCAGGACGGCGGCGAGTTCGTGGCCCGGCGCGAGCTGAAGGCGCTCGTGCGCTTCGAGACCGGCGATCTGCTCCGCATGCCGTTCCCCGAGGGCCGCTACGACCTCGTGCTCTGCCGCAACACCGTCATCTACTTCACCGAGGACGTCCGCGACGCCCTCCACGAGCGTCTCGCGCGCTCGATCCGCCCCGGGGGCTACCTCCTGATCGGCTCGACGGAGCGTGTGTCGAACACCGCCGCCGTCGGCCTCGAGGTCGTCCGCCCGTTCCTCTATCGCAAGGTCGCCTAAGGAGCCGCATGGACATCTCCGAGTACCTGCCGATGTTCCTCGCGGAGGCGCGCGAGCACCTCCAGGGGCTGAACCTGGCGGTCGTGCGCGTCGAGGAGGACCCCGCCGACCGCGAGACGGTCGACGAGATCTTCCGCGCCGCGCACTCGCTGAAGGGCATGTCGGCGACGATGGGCTTCGCCGGCGTCGCCGCGCTGACGCACGAGATGGAGAACGTCTTCGAGCTGCTGCGGCAGCGCAAGGGCGGGCTCGAACGCGAGGCGATCGACGTGCTGCTCGAGTGCCTCGACGCGCTCGAGGCGGCGGTCGACGCGATCGACGCCGAGGGCTCCGAGAACCTCGACCCGGCGGCCCTGATCGCGAAGCTGCAGCGGCTGATCCGCGACCGGGACGCCGAGGAGGACGAGGCGCCGGCCGAGACCGCCGCGGGCTCCGCCGCTCCGGACATCGAGGTCGACGGCCCGGTCGTCGTCGTCAGGGCGACGCTCGCGGAGGACGCGATGATGCCGGCCGTCCGCGCCTTCCAGGTGCTGGCCGCGCTCGGCGAGCACGGGCGCGTGCTGCGCTCCACGCCCGCCGAGGACGCGCTCGACGACTTCTCCGGGTCCGTGGTCGAGGCGTGGCTCGAGACCGAGCTCGAGGCGGAGGCGATCATCGCCGCCGTCTCAGCCGTCCCCGACGTCGCCTCGGCGACCGCCGAGGACGCCTCGGTCGCGGCCGAGGCCGAGGCCGACGCGGCCGAGCCCGAGCAGGCGGGCGACGGCCAGGAGCGCGCCGGCACGCACGCGAAGAAGTCCGCGTCCAGCACGGTTCGCGTCGACGCCGACCGCCTGGACGTCCTGATGCACCTGATGGGCGAGCTCGTCGTCCACCGCACCCAGGTCGAGTCGCTCGTCTCGCAGGCGAACGTGCCCGGCCTGGCGCAGGCGGTGCAGGACCTGACCCGCAGCTCCCAGGCGCTCCAGGCGATGGTCATGCAGGTGCGGATGATCCCGGTCGACGCCGTGTTCCTCCGCTTCCCGCGGCTCGTCCGCGACCTGTCGTCGAAGCTCGACAAGAAGGTCGAGCTCGTCCTGACGGGCCGCGACACGGAGCTCGATCGCACCGTGGTCGACGCGCTCGGCGATCCGCTCGTCCACCTCGTCCGCAACTCGCTCGACCACGGCATCGAGCCTCCCGAGGTCCGCGCCGCCGCCGGCAAGCCGGAGACGGCGACGCTCGAGATCGCGGCCCGCCACGCCGGCGGCAACGTCGAGATCAGCGTCTCGGACGACGGGCGGGGCATCGACCCGGCCGCCGTTGCCCGCAAGGCGCTCGACCGCGGTCTGATCGGCCCCGAGCAGCTCGAGGGCTTCGACATGCGCGCCGCGATCGAGACGCTGTTCGCACCGGGCTTCTCCACCGCCGAGGTGACGAGCGACATCTCCGGTCGCGGCGTCGGCATGGACGCCGTCCGGACGACGATCCGCGAGCTCGGCGGCGAGGTCGTCCTCAACTCGACCCCCGGCCAGGGCACCGTCGCCCTGATCCGGCTGCCGCTCACCCTGGCGATCATGTCGACGCTGCTCGTCGACGCGGCCGGCCGGCCGTTCGCGATCCCGCTCGACCGCGTCGAGCGCACCCTGCGCATCGCCGACCACGTCGTCCGCTCCGTCGCCGGTCGCGCGATGCTCGTCGAGCGCGACAACGTCTTCCCGCTCCTCGACGCCGCGGCCGCCCTCGGCCACCAGGCGGCGACCCCGCCGACGCACGCCGTCCTGGTGCGGTCGGGCGACGCGCGGATCGCGCTCGCCGTGGAGCAGCTCGTCGGGCAGCGCGAGCTCGTCACGCGCCCGCTGCCGCCGGAGGTCGCCGACTCGGCGGCCGTCTCGGGCGGCGCCGTCCTCTCCGACGGGTCGATCGCCCTGATCGTCGACTGCGACGCCCTCTCCCAGCCCCCCGTCAGCCGTCACGAGACCATGGCCCGCGCCGCGTAAGGCGCTCGCCGATCGAGCCGACCACTCATTCGAAAGGACCAGAAGGTGAAGATCTACTCCGAACTCGAGCTCGACGCCCTCCGGGAGCTCGCCAACATCGGCTCGGGCACCGCCGCGACCGCCCTGTCGCAGATGCTCGCCCGCACCATCGACGTGTCGGTCCCGACGGCGCTCGCCCTGCCGCTCAACGAGGCGGTCGAGACGGTCGGCGACGCGGAGCTCGTGGTCACGGGCGTCGTCCTGCCGGTGTTCGGAGATCTCGACGGCCTGACCGTCCTCCTGTTCGAAGAGCACGACGCGAACCGCGTCTGCGAGCTCCTCGGGGTCGAGCCCGAGTCCGAGTTCGCCGTCTCCGCGCTCGCCGAGATCGGCAACATCCTCTGCTCCTCGTACCTCGGGGCGATCGTCTCGATGACCGGCCTGCGGATCGAGCCCGGCCCGCCGCAGACCGCGTGCGACATGCTCGGCGCGATCGTCGAGTCGGTGCTCGCGATCGGCGCCCAGTCCAACGACGTCGCCCTGCTGCTCGACTCCGACATCCGGATCGAAGGCGAGGAGTCGTCCTTCACGTTCATGCTCGTTCCCAGTACGGCCGGCGTCGCCGAACTGCTCGCCCGGCTGGGACTCGGCGCGTGACGGTGGCCACGGAGACCATGGTGAGGATGGGCGAGCTTGCGGCATCTCGCTCGGCGGGCGACACGCTCGTCGCGATCGGCCTCGGGTCGTGCATCGGCCTGGCGCTGGTCGACCGCGCGCGGTGCGTCGCGGGGCTCGCCCACGTGATGCTGCCCGAGTCGTCCGGCGCCCCCGACGCCTCGGCCCGCTGCAAGTTCGCGGACATCGCCGTGCCGGCGCTGATCGACAAGGTCGTCGGGCTCGGCGCGGCGCCGAGCAAGCTCGAGGCCGTGCTCGTCGGCGGCGCCCGCATGTTCGCGTTCGGCGGCTCGTCCCTCGACATCGGCGCCCGCAACGAGGAGGCCACGCTGGCCCAGCTCGCCGACCGTCGCATCAAGGTCGTCGCCAGCGCCACCGCCGGCACCAAGGGCCGTACCGTCCGCGTCCACGTCGACGGCTGCCGTGTGGTCTCGAAGGAGGCCGGCGGCGTCGAGGAGCTCCTCTTCGGAGAGGCCGCGTGAGCGAGGTCCTGTCCAACGACCAGATCGCGGCGCTCGTCGAGGCGGCGCGCGGCGGTCAGATCCCCGAGTCGAAGGCGCAGACCTCGGCCCGGCGGCCGAAGCGCGTCCGCGAGGTGGACTTCACGCGTCCGACGAAGTTCACCCAGGACCAGCAGCGGCGGATCAGCCGCGGTCACGAGGGCTTCTGCCGGGCTGCGACGACGCAGCTCTCGGCGGAGTTCCGCACCACGGTGCAGCTCGAGGTGATCAACGTGGACCAGCAGACCTGGTCGGCGGCCCTGAACGAGATCCCGCAGCCTTCGCTGTTCGGCATCGTCTCGACGGCGACGGGCGGCCCGCTCCTGCTCAGCATCGAGCAGCCCGTCGTCGCGACGATGATCGAGTGGCTGCTCGGCGGCGAGCAGGACGGCAAGGCGTTCGACCGCGACCTCACCGAGATCGAGCTGACGATCGCGACGCGCATCTTCTCGACGGTCGTCAGCCAGCTCTCCCGGGTGTGGCAGGAGCTCCTGTCCACCGACCTGGCGCTCGGCCGCGTCGAGACGCAGGCGTCGAACGTCCAGCTCGCGCCGACGAGCGAGCCCACGCTCGCGATCACGATCGAGATGCAGGTCAACAAGCAGTCGGCGACGATGTCGCTGCTCCTGCCGCACCGCTCGGTCGAGGCGTACCTGACCGAGCTCTCCACCGGCCACTTCGGCGACCCGACCGACCACGGCGCCGACGCCGAGGTCGAGCAGATGGTGCGCGCCGCCCTCCGCGGCATCGACGTCGAGGTGCGCGCCGAGGTCGGCTCGACCGAGCTCACCGTCGACGAGGTGCTCGCGCTCCAGGTCGGCGATCTCGTCAAGCTCGGGCCCGCGGCGTCCGGCAGCACGCTCTACGCCGACTCCGTGCCCATCCATCGTGCGCGCCCCGGCCGCAGCGGCACCCGCCGCGCGGTCGAGGTCCTCGAGAGGATCGATCCCGAATGAGCGCCGCCCTCAGGCAGCTGGGCGAGTCGACGGCCGAGGCCGTCGCCGGCGTGCTCGGCGCGCTGGCGCCCGGCGAGGTCGAGCGCGGCGCGGTCACCGTCGCCGGCGCGGACACGGATCCGCTCGCGGGCATCCGCGCGCCGGTCGTCGTCGCGAGCGTCTCGTACGTCGACGGCGTCACCGGCGGCAACCTGTTCGTCATCGGCATCGCCGGGGCCAAGCGGCTCGCCGCCTCGATGATGGGCCTGTCCGAGCCCGAGGACATCGAGGGCGAGCTCAGCGAGCTCGAGCTCTCGGCCGTGTCCGAGGCTGCGAACCAGATGATGGCGGTCGCCGCCGGCGCCACGAGCAAGGTCCTCGGCGAGGAGGTCGAGATCGGGGTCCCGCAGACGCAGCTGCTGGCGTCGGTCGAGGAGGTCGAGGCGCTCTACGAGAAGACGCCGCACCAGGCGCACGTCGCCTTCACGATCTTCGGCGAGTCGTGCCGGCTCGTCCAGCTCGTCCCGAACGCGTTCGTCGTCCGCATGGGCCGCGCGTTCGACCAGCAGGCCGGGGCGCTGCTCGTCGACCACGACGTGCCCGGCCCGGCCGTCGACGGCGGCGGCGGCGATGTCCTGCGGGGCGTCTCGCTGCGCGTCTGGGCCGAGCTCGGCCGGGCGACCCTGCCCGTCGGGCGGGCGGTCGGCCTCGCGTCGGGCTCGATCGTCGAGCTCGACCGCGCCGTCGACGATCCCGTCGATCTCTTCGTCAACGGACGGCGCTTCGCGTCGGGCCGCCTCATGCTCGCCGACGACGGCGAGTGGGCGGTCCAGATCGACGAGATCGCCGACCCCGCTGACGCTTCTGCTCCTGCTTCAGCTTCAGCTGGTCCACCCATCCAGGAAGGAGTTCGCTAGATGGCCCGCGTTCTCGTCGTCGACGACGCCGCGTTCATGCGCAAGATGGTCAGCGACGCACTCGCCGGAGGCGGCCACGAGGTCGTCGGCGAGGCGTCGAACGGTGTGGAGGCGTACGACCGCTTCCAGGAGCTTCGTCCCGATGTGACGACGCTCGACATCACCATGCCGGAGAAGGACGGCCTGGCGGCCCTGAAGGACATCCTGTCCTTCGACCCGACCGCCAAGGTCGTGATGTGCTCGGCACTCGGCCAGGAGGCCAAGGTGCTCGAGGCGATCAAGGGCGGGGCGAAGGACTTCGTGGTGAAGCCCTTCCAGGCCGACCGCGTCCTCGACGCGGTCTCGAAGGCGCTCGCCTAGATCGTTCGCCCGAGACGGGGCGCCGCATCGCACCGCAACGCGGGCGGAGCGGCGCCCCAACGGCTCACGAGCTCGACGGGACGGCTCCCGTCTCTAAGGTGGAGATGCCCTCCGCCGAAGAGAAGGAGCCTCGATGACCCGCCGCCTCGTCCCGCTGCTCGCCGCCGCCTGCGCGGCCTCCGCCCTCGCCGTCGCCGCCTCCGCGGAGGCGCCGCCGATCGGCCCGCTCCCCGAGCCGGCCGTGACCCACGTGACGACGACCAGGGGCTCGCTCGTCTCGATCGCGCTCCCGCGCCGGGCCGGCTACGACTGGCGCATCGCCGGTGCGCTGAAGGCGTCGGTCGTGCAGGAGCAGACCGAGGGCGACGTCGGCCCCGACGTCGTGCTCGTCTTCCGCACGGTCGGCAAGGGCACCGCGACGATCACCGTCGCCCAGACGAGAGGCGAGCGCCCGAAGGCCTACCGCGCGGTGCGGTACGTGATCGTCGTTCGATAGTCGAGAGAGGGGCACCTTCGGTTCCCCTCCCAAACCCTCCCCTTCGACACGTGCAGCTCGGACGGCCGTACGGACCGGGACGCCACACGAGACGGTCTGCTGCGGCTCACGCCCGAGCAAGCCCGGGCGCTCGCGCAGGGGAGTCCCTTCGGTGGGCGTGGGTGCCGGGCCGGTCTTGACTTTGTGTTGACTCAACACAAGGTGGCTCGGGTTCGGCCCTCGCGGGCGCGTCGGGGGTCTGCGCGAGGCGGTTTGGTGTGGCTCGGGGTGGTCTCGGAATGGGCTCGCGCCGGCTCTTGGCGGCTCGCTCGACCCTCGTACCTGGTACAGCGCTCGCCGGGGGCCTGCCGGACGCCGGGGTCTCGCGGAGCGCTACCGTCCCCGGCCGTGTCTTGGGAAGCCGTTTCGCTCGCGTTCCTCGGCTCGCATCTGGCGGGGGACTTCCTGTTCCAGACGGACTGGCAGGCGCGCCGCAAGCACGCCGGGCTCGGACGCGACTCCGTCGCGCGGCGCGCGCTCGGGACGCACGTGCTGACCTATCTCGTCGCGTTCGTCCCGGCGCTCGTCTGGCTGGCGTCCGGCCTCGGCGCGTGGAAGGCGGTCGGCGTCGCGGCGCTCGTCGCCGTGCCGCACCTCGCGGTCGACGACCGGCGCGTCGTCGAGCTCTGGGTGCGCCGCGTCAAGCGGGCGCCCGAGCTCGCGCCCGAGGTGCAGATCGCGGTCGACCAGTCCTTCCACGTGCTCTGCCTGATCGCCGTGGCCCTGCTGGTCTCGCTCTGACGGCGCGCTCTCTGGCATATGATCGGCACTCCATGAGCGCACCCGTCGACTTCCTCCGGCACGTGCCCCTGTTCCGGGGCCTCACCGACAAGCAGCTCGAGATGCTCGCGCGCAGCTTCACGGAGCGGACGTTCGCGGCCGGCCGCGAGCTGACCACCGAGGGCGCCGGCGGCGTCGGGTTCTTCGTCATCGAGAGCGGCGAGGCCGTGGTGACCGTCGACGGCGAGGAGCGCCGGACGCTCGGCGCCGGCGACTACTTCGGCGAGCTCGCCCTGCTCGACGGCGGCTCTCGCACCGCGACCATCACCGCGACCTCCGACGGCCGCGCCTGGGGGCTCGCCGCCTGGGAGTTCCGGCCGCTCGTCGAGCAGAACGGCGCGCTCGCGTGGCCGCTGCTCGAGCAGCTCGCGAGCCGCATCCGCGAGCTCGAGAGCCGGCTCCGCTAGCCGGGTCCGGTCAGGCGAGCCCCGCCGACGCCTCGGCGAGCGCGCGGTCGCGATCGGTGATCCCGCCTGCCGAGTGGGTCGACCAGCGCAGCGTCACCTTCTTGTAGGCGATCCGGATGTCCGGATGATGGTCTTCGGCCTCGGCCAGGTCGGCGACCCGCCCGACGAACGCGATCGCCTCGCGGAACGACGGCAGCTCGAACGTCTGCTCCAGCGCGCCGTCGACCTCGTCCCAGCCGGCCATCCCGATCCGAGTATGCACCCGATCGGTAAGGACCTGCGGCACTGCGACACGAATGAGATGTGAACGAGTTGCTGCTCCCGTCCGCGAAGATGCCCGCCATGACGAAGCCGTCCTCCACCGACGCCTCCTCCCGCGACTGGCTGCGCGACCTGCGCGCCGACGACCCGGTGCGGGAGGAGGCGGTGGCCCGGCTGCGCAGCCTGCTGCTGCGCGCGGCCCGGTTCGAGGTCGCGCGGCGGCGGCCGGCGCTGCCCCAGCTCGGGGGCGCGGAGCTCGACGACCTGGCGCAGGAGGCCGCCGACGACGCGACCGTCTCGGTGCTGCGCCGGCTCGACGACTTCCGCGGCGAGAGCCGCTTCACGACCTGGGCGTACAAGTTCGCGTTGCTCGAGGCGGCCGTGAAGGTGCGCAGGCGCGCCTGGCGCGGGCGTGAGCTGCCCGTCGAGCCGGACACGTGGGGCAGCTTCGAGGACCCCGGCGCCGGGCCGGAGGAGCGGGCCGAGCGGGCGCTGCTGCTGGCGGCGATCCGCGAGGGGATCGCGACGGCGCTGACGCCGCGCCAGCGCCGCGTGCTCGTCGCGCTGGCCCTCGACGGCGTGCCCATCGACGTGCTCGCCGAGCGGCTCGGGACCAGCCGCAACGCGCTCTACAAGTCCCTCCACGACGCGCGCCGGTCGCTGCGCGCCCACCTGGAGGGAAACGGATTCACACGCGACGGATCCACGGGAGGCTGGTGATGGGATCGTCCGACCTGAGCCTGACGCTGCTCCGCCTGCTCGGCCCGGCGGAGTCCGAGCTCGACTGCGACGAGTGCTTCGCGGTGCTCGACCGCTACGTCGAGCTGCAGCTCGGCGGCGTGGACGCCGACCGCGCCGTCCCCGGCATGCACGCGCACCTCGCCGGCTGCCCGGCGTGCGCCGAGGAGCACGAGAGCCTGCGCGCCCTGCTCGAGCTCGACTCGATGGAACCCGGCGCGTCCTGACCGGCAGCCCGACCAGCAGCGCATCCCGAGACAGCGAGGAGGAGACCGACCAGTGCAGACGACCCGGTACCTGATCGTGGGCGGCGGCATGACCGCCGACGCCGCAGCCAAGGGGATCCGCGAGCGCGATCCCGACGGCCCGATCCTCCTCGTGTCCGCCGAGCCCGACCCGCCGTACGCCCGCCCGCCGCTGACGAAGGATCTCTGGAAGGGCAAGGACGAGGCGAAGATCTGGCGCGGGACCGACGCGCTCGAGGGCGTCGAGCTGCGCCTCGGCCGCCGGATCGAGTCGCTCGACCTCGCCGCCCGGCGCGCGACGGACGACGCCGGCGAGGAGATCGCGTGGGAGAAGCTCCTGCTCGCCACCGGCGGGAGGCCCCGCACGCTCCCCGGCGCCGGCGAGGGGATCGTCTACTTCCGCACGCTCGCCGACTACCGCCTGCTCCGCGAGCGGGCGCGCGAGGGTGCGCGCGCCGTCGTGATCGGCGGCGGGTTCATCGGCTCCGAGCTGGCCGCCGCGCTGTCGTCCGCCGGCTGCCGGGTGACGATGGTGTTCCCGGAGGACGGGATCGCCGCCCGGATCCTGCCGGCGGGGCTCTCGGCCTTCGTCAACGACGTCTACCGCGAGCACGGGGTGGAGGTGCTGGCGGGCGAGCTGGTCTCGGCCGCGGACGGCGGCTCCGTCACGCTCGGCGACGGGCGGCGGCTCGAGGCCGACATCGTCGTGGCCGGCCTCGGGATCGTCCCGGACGCCGGGCTCGCGCAGGCTGCGGGCCTGGCCGTGGACGACGGGATCCTCGTCGACGAGCTCGGCCGGGTCGAAGGACACGACGACGTCTTCGCCGCGGGAGACGTGGCGCGGTTCCCGAGCCCGGTGCTCGGCGGCACGTTCCGCGTCGAGCACGAGGACCACGCGAAGTCGCATGGGAAGCTGGTCGGCCAGAACATGGCCGGCGCGGGCATGCCGTACGACCACCTGCCGTTCTTCTACTCCGACATGTTCGAGCTGGGCTACGAAGCGGTCGGCGAGGTCGACTCGCGGCTCGCGACGCGCGAGCGGTGGGACGAGCCGAACCGCAAGGGCGTCGTCGCCTACGTCGACGAGGGCGACCGTCCACGCGGCTTCCTCTTCTGGAACGTCTGGGACAAGGTCGACGCCGGCCGCGAGCTCATCCAGGGCGGCAAGCCGATCGGCGAGGAGCTGGTTGTCTAGCGCGCTTGCCCGCTCGCGGAAGGCGCGTGCGGTTCAGGAGACGCTCTGCGAGTGGGTCTACCGCCCGCTCGCGCACGTGGTCGTGACGGCGCTCGCGCCGTTGCGGGTTCCCCCACCCGTCGTCGCCGCCTCCGCCGGCACGACCGGCCTGGTCGCGGCGGCGCTGCTCGGGCGCGGGCACCTCGCCGCGGCCGGGCTCGTCGTGCAGGTGAAGACGGTGCTCGACAACGCCGACGGCCAGCTCGCCCGGCTCACGGGCCGCGTGACGCCCTTCGGCCGGTACCTCGACTCCGAGCTGGACCTGTTCGTGGACGCGGCGCTGTTCGCCGGCGTGGGGTGGGCCACCGGCCGGGTGCTCCTCCCGCTGCTCGGGTTCCTCGCCCTGACGGCCGTGCTCAGCGTCAACTTCAACGCCGAGCGGCTCTACCGGGCCGAGCGGGAGGGCGCGGCGCCGGCGATGCCGGAGGCGCTCACGCGTCCGGCCGCCGTGCTGCGCCGGGTCTACGCCCTGCTCTACGCGCCGCAGGACCGGGTCGTCGAGGGCTTCGTCGAGCGGCGCCTGCGCGGCGCGTCGCCGGCAGCCCGGCTCGCCTACCACGACCGTGGAACGGTCCGCGTGCTCGCCAACCTCGGCATGTCCACGCAGCTCGCGGCGTTCGGCGTGTGCCTCGTCGCCGGGCGCCCGCTGGCCTACGCATGGCTCTGCCTCGCGGAGCTGGGCCTCGTCGCCCTGCTGGCGCTGCGCCGCGAGCTGCTCGTCCGCACCATCCCCCAACTGAAGGAGGAAGCTCTGTGAGACCCGTCGTCGAGCTCACGCCCCGGCTCGAAGAGATCGAGACGAGGGAGTTCGACCCCGGCCAGAGGGAGCGCTTCGAGCGGCATCTCGCGGAGATCCTCTCTGCGCTGGGGATGGACCTGCACACGCCCGGCACGCGCGACACGCCGCGACGGCTGCTCCAGGCGCTGATCGACTCGACCGCCGGCTACGACGGCGACGAGAAGCTCCTGACCGCGTTCCCGTCCGAGCGCCCAGCGGGCGTCGACGGGTCACACGGGCAGATCGTCGAGGGCCCGATCGCGTTCCACGCGCTCTGCGAGCACCACGCGCTGCCGTTCCACGGGGTCGCGCACGTCGCGTACGTGGCCGGCGACGAGATCCTCGGGATCTCGAAGCTGACCCGCCTCGTCCGCCTCTACGCGCGCCGCTTCACCGTGCAGGAGCGCCTCGGGGAGCAGATCGCCGACACGCTCGTCGAGCTCGTGCGCCCGCGCGGCGTCGCGGTGCGGCTCGAGGCGGCGCATCTCTGCACGCAGATGCGCGGCGTCGCCGAGGAGTCGTCGCGCACCGTGACGACGTTCTGGCGCGGCCTCTACGACGAGGACGCCGACCTGCGGCGGGAGTTCCTCGACGAGGTGCGGAGGTCGCGGGCCTGAGCCTCGCGCCGCTCGAGCTGCTCGACGAGCGGCCCGGACTGCCCGAGCTCGACCTGCCGGACGAGCTGCGGCGGCTGTACGGGGGCGGGCTCGGCTTCCGCGAGCCTGCCCTCGTCGCCAACTTCGTCCAGACGGTCGACGGCGTCGTCGCGATCCCCGACGCCGCGCGGTCGAACGCCCTCATCGCCGGCGGCAGCGAGGCCGACCGGTTCGTCATGGGGCTGCTGCGCGCGTGCGCGGACGCCGTGCTCGTCGGGTCGGGGACGATGCTCGGCTCGCCGAAGGGGACGTGGCGCGCCGACCGCGCCTTCCCGGACGCCGCCGATGCGTTCGCCGAGCTGCGCCGCCGCCTCGGCAAGCCCGAGCAGCCGGCGGTGGCGCTCGTGACGGGCGGAGGCTCGTTCGACCCGACCCACCCGCTCCTCGAGACCGGGGCGCTCGTGCTGACGACGGAGGCCGCGGCGCCGCAGCTCGCGGCGGCCGTGCCCGCGTCCTCCGAGATCGTCGCGGTGTGCTCCGGCGACCGCGTCGACGCCGCCGCTGCGGTCGCGGAGCTCCGCCGGCGCGGGAACGCGCTGATCCTCTCCGAGGGCGGCCCGACGCTCTTCGCGTCGCTCCTGGCGGCGGGCCTTGTCGACGAGCTCTTCCTCACCGTCTCCCCGCTGCTCGCGGGTCGCGGCACGCGGCCGCGCCTCGGGCTGGTCGAGGGCGTCGAGCTGCTGCCGGACGCGACGGCGCCGTGGAGCGTCCGCTCCGTGCGGCGTCACGGCGACCACCTGTACGTCCGCTACTCCGCCGGCTGATCGGCGTCGAGCAGCTCGCGCACGGCGCGGGCGAGCTCGTCCGGCCCGAACGGCTTCTCGATGAAGGCCGTCGTGGCGTCGCCGATGCCGCTGCGCAGGGCGTTGTCGGCGGGGTAGCCCGAGGTGAAGAGCACGCGCAGCGTGGGGGTCGACGCCTGGAGCCGCTCGGCGAGCTCCCGGCCGTTGCGTCCGGGCATGACGACGTCGGTGATCAGCAGGTCGATTCCGTCCGCCTCGGCGGCGAGCGCCTCCGCGCGGTCGGCCCGGTCGGCCTCGAGCACGCGGTAGCCGTGCCCGCGCAGGATCGTCGCGACGAACGTGCGGACGCCCTCCTCGTCCTCCACGAGCAGGATCGTCTCGGTGCCGTCGAGCACCGCGACCTCGGGCTGGCGGGCGCGCTCGACGCGCCGCCCTTCCGTGCGCTTGAAGTAGAGCTTGAACGTCGTGCCGAGCCCGGGCTCGGAGTAGAGCCAGATGTGGCCGCCGGTCTGGCTGACGATGCCGTGCACCGTCGCCAGCCCGAGGCCCGTGCCCTCCGCCTTCGTGGTGAAGAACGGCTCGAAGACGTGCTCCTGCGTCTCCCGGTCCATGCCGACGCCGGTGTCGGTCATCTGGAGCAGCAGGTACTTGCCCGGCTCCACGCCGACGTGGCTCGCGGCGTAGTCGGCGTCGAGCTCGACGTTGTCCGTCTTGATCGACAGGCGGCCGCCGTCGGGCATCGCGTCGCGGGCGTTCACGACGAGGTTCAGGACGACCTGCGTGAGCTGGCCGGGATCCGCCAGCACGAGCCACGGGTCGTCGACGAGGTCGACGGTCATCTCGACGTCCTCGCCGATCAGCCGGTCGAGCAGCGACTGCGTCTCGCGCACCACCTCGTTCACGTCGACGACCGAGGGTCGGAGGACCTGCTGCCGGCTGAACGCGAGCAGGTGACGCGTCAGCGTCGCCGCCCGCTCGCCCGCGTGGTCGATCGCGAGCGCCTGCTCCTGGAGCTCGACGTCCGTCAGCGCCTTCGCGAGGGTCGCGCTGTAGCCCCGGATCACGACGAGGAGGTTGTTGAAGTCGTGCGCGACCCCGCCCGCGAGCCTGCCGATCGCCTCGAGCTTCTGCGTCTGGCGCAGCTGCTCCTCGAGCCGCCGCTGCTCGGTGACGTCCTGCGCGAGGACGACGCGCGCGGGGCGACCGGCGAACTCGACGAGGTTCGACGAGATGGCGACGTCGATGCGCGAGCCGTCCTTGCGCACATGCCGCCAGACGCCTGTGTGCGTGACGCCGTCGTCGATGGCGTCGAGGGTGCGGCGCAGGGTCGGGACGTCCTCCTGCGGGCGGATGTCCTCGATCGTCAGCCCGAGGAACTCGTCCCGGGACCAGCCGTACGCCGCCACCGCGGCCTCGTTCACGTCGAGGAACCGGTGCGTCTCGGTGTCGAAGATCCACATCGGGTTCGGGTGCCGCTGGAAGAGCAGGCGGTAGCTCTCCTCCGAGGAGCGCAGCGACTCCTCGGCCCGCCGACGCTCGCCCAGCTCGGCCCTGACCGACGCGATCAGCGTATTGACCCCCTCGCCGACCTCGACGACCTCAACCGGTCCCGAGACCGGCACCGTGCCCGAGCCGGTCGCGGGGTCGGTTCGCCGGAGGGCCTCGGCGAGCTGGACGAGGGGGCTCGCGGTGTGCCGGTAGACCAGGACGGCGGCGATGAGGACGCCCGCGAGCCCGACGAGGATGATGTACAGCTCGCGCCGCTCCAGGCGCTGTCCCGTCGCGCCCGCGACCTGCGTGCTCTCGCCCACGTCGAGCCGCCAGTGCGTTCCCGGCACGGCGGCGCTGCTGTAGTAGCGGCGGACGCCGTCCATGCCGCCCAGCGCCCCGTCCGGCGAGCCGCCGAAGGCCGTCCCGGCCACGGACGCGCCGATCCAGCGACCCGGCGCGAGAGAGCGTGCCACGACGCGTTTCGTCCGGGTGTCCACGACCATCATCAGGAGCGGTTCTCCGGCCGCGTAGAGCCGGACGAGCTCCCGCGCCACGGAGGGGAGCTCGAGGAAGCCGGCGACGACGCCCTTCCCGCCCGGGACGGGCGAGGTCGCGAGGGCGACCTGCCTGCCCGTGGCGGAATCGCGCACCGGCGCCGCGAAGGTCGGCGCGGCGAGCGCCGGGCGGAGCCAGCGCTGACCGGCGTACGTCGTCGACCCGGCGGAGCGCGACGAGCAGGCCACGGCGCCCGACGGCGCCACGATGTCGAGGTGGCCGCCCCCGGTCTCGCCGAGGTCGAAGGTCAGGTTGCAGCCGGCAGGGTGCGCGATGGTGGCCACGATCTGCGGGTTGGCGGCGAGCCGGGCGGTCGTCGCGCGCAGGGTGGCGAGGGCGCCCCCGAGCTCCCGGGCCGCGACGGTCGCCGCGGCGGCGGTCGTGCGCTCGCCGGCGGTCCGCGCGTCGCGTCCGGTCTGGACCTCGACGTAGGCGACGGCGGCTGCGGCGGCGACGACGAAGCACAGTCCGAGCAGGCCGAAGTAGGTGCGGAGGCGCCATCCCGGCTTCGAGCGCGGCGTGCCTGGCGCTGCCCTCCCCGTTGCGCCGTCCTCACCCTGCGCCATGTGAACGGCCAGAGGCTCCGTCACGACGACCACGTCCCATCATCGTCCGCTGAATCATGTTGTCAACCGACAAGCGTCGGATCCGTGTGCCCGGCGGCGGGCGGGTCAGTCGCCCTCGGCCAGCGCGAGCAGCTTCGTGACCGTGTTCCAGTTGCGATTCGTGCCGGTCGCGCCGGCCCGCTTGCGCGCCAGCTCGGCGGCCAGCGCGGAGCGCGCGAGGCCGTCCGGATGCCACGTGTAGAGCTCGCGTCCGGCGGCGGCGAGCGCCTCCGGCGGCACGGCGAGCCGCTCGAGCTCGCGGACGCGGGCGTCCGGGACCGGCGCCGAGAAGAAGGTGACGGTGTAGCGCGAGGGGTTGTCCGCGACGTCGCCGAGCGGGTTGCGCGCGATCGTCTCGGCCAGCTCCTCCCGCGTCCGGACGACGACCGGGATCGCGAACCCGAACGCCTCCGTCAGCTCGCGTTCGAGCCGCCGCTCGAGCGCGGCTCCGGTCTCGGGGCTCGTGAGCACGACGTTGCCGCTGCGGAGGAGCGTCCGGACGTCCTCGTGCCCGCGGTCCTCGAGCGCCGTGCGGAGCTCGGCCATGCCGACGGACCGCCGGCCGAGATTGATGCCGCGGAGGAGGGCGATCTGCCGTGTCCCGGCCATGCCCGAAGGCTAGAGCCGTCGCGGCCCCGCCGGCCCGGCCCACGGACGCGTCCGTGGGCCGGGCTACGGCTGGCTACGGCTACGGCTCTAGCGGGCCTGCGCCGTCTGCGGCCGCGGCGGCAGCTCGCCGTGGACCTTCGGCAGCCAGCCGAGGCCGCGCGGGAGGTACCAGTTCCACGTGCCGAGCAGCTTCATCGTCGCGGGCAGCAGGATCGCCCGGACGACGGTCGCGTCGAGGAGCACCGCGACCGCGAGCCCGACGCCCATCTGCTTGATGTCGAGCATCGACAGCGAGGCGAAGATGGCGAACACCGCCACCATCACGGCCGCCGCGCTCGTCACCGTCCCCGCCGTGCTGCGGATGCCCTCGGCGACGGCCTCCTCCGTCGAGTAGCCGCGGCCGACCAGCTCGCGGATCCGGCTGAGGATGAACACGTGGTAGTCCATCGACAGCCCGAACAGCACCGTGAACAGGAACAGCGGCAGCCAGGTGGTGATCGCCCCGTTCGAGCTGAACCCGAGCGGGCCCTCGAGGTGGCCGTCCTGGAAGATCCAGACGAGCACGCCGTAGGCCGCCCCGACGGACAGCAGGTTGAGGACGATCGCGACGAGCGGCACGACGATCGACCTGAACGTGACGAGCAGGAGGAGGAACGCCAGCGCCAGCACGAAGGCGAACACCAGCGGTGCGTGCGACTTCATCTCGACGTTGAAGTCGTGGTCGCCGGCGGTCTCGCCGGTCACGGCCGCCTCCGCTCCGTCGACGGCGCCGACCGACGCGGGGACGACCTGGTTGCGCAGCGCGGCGAGCGCCCGCATCGACGTCCCGTCCTCGCCGCTTCCGGCCAGCGGCACGGACACCTCGGCCACCGTGTGGGCCGCGTTGACGCGGGTCTCGATCGGCTCCTGCATGAGGCCCGTCGCCAGGGCGTCGTGCTTCAGGCGGGTCAGCGCGGCGCGCATCGCCGGGGTCGTCACGTCCGGGGCCTTGACGATCACGTCCGCCGGAAGGGTCGAGCCCGGGAACGCGGCCTGGATCCGGTCGTAGGTCTGGGCGACGGCCAGCTTGTCGTTCTCGTCCGAGATGCCGGGCAGCTTCGTGTGGATGCCGAACGCCGGCAGGGCGAGGACGACGAGCACGGCGGCCGAGACGGTCGCGGCCGCCACCGGGAAGCGGAGCGCCGGCCGGAGCGCGACGTTCCAGAGCCGCGAGTCGCTGCGGTCGCCCTTCACCCGCTGGAGCAGGGTCCGGCGGGTGGTCAGCCACGTGAGCGCGCGCGAGCTGCGGGCGCGGCGCGGCAGGAGCCGCCCGAAGCCCGCGGCGAGCACGGCCACGAGGCCGCGGTCGACCCGATCCTCGAGCTTGCCGAGCAGGGCCGGCAGCACGGTCACCGAGCCGATCATCGACACGAGGATGACGAGCATCGCGCCGATGCCCAGCGAGGTGAAGATCTTGTTGCCGGCGAGCAGCATGCCGGCCATCGCGATCAGCACCGTCCCGCCCGAGACGAGCACGGCCTGGCCCGAGGTGGCCGCCGCGCGGTGCAGCGCCTCGCGCCCCGGCAGGCCCCGCCTGCGCTCCTCGCGCTCCCGCTTGAGGTAGAAGAGCGAGTAGTCGACGCCGACGGCCATCCCCATCAGGAGGATCACCGAGTTGGTCGTGTCGGAGGCGTGGGCGACGTGGCTGACGATGCTCGACAGGCCGATCGAGCCGAGCACGGCCGACAGCGCCAGCAGCACGGGGATGCCCGCCGCGACGAACGCGCCGAACGCGCCGAGCAGGATCAGGAACGTGATGGGCAGCGACAGGTGCTCCGCCCGGGTGAAGTCCTTCCCGACGGTGTCGTCGATCTCGTGCTCGCCGCTCGCGTCGCCGAGCTCCTGGATCGTGAAGGCAGGGTTGCTCTTCTGGACGGCGGCGACCGCGTCCAGCACCGGCTGCACTCGGTCGGCCGCCGAGTCGGGGTCGCCGCGCATGTCGAACTGCACCAGCGCGGAGTGGCCGTCCTTCGAGATCTGGCCGCCGTTGCCGGGCGCATACGGCGAGCGGAGGCGCATGACCTCCGGCCGCCGCTTCAGGGCGGTGAGCACCGAGCCGACCGTCCGGCGGAACGCCGGGTCGTGCGGGTTCAGGGACGTGGACTGCACGATCACGGCCTCCCGGGCCGGGTCGTTGAAGTGCGCCTGGTCGAGCATCTGCTCGGCCCGCGCTGTCTCGCCGGTCGACTGCTCGGCGTCCGACAGGGATTTCGTTCCGACGGCCGATCCGATCAGGACCGCCGCCGCGACCAGCACGATCCAGCCGATCGTGGCGGTCTTCCAGTGCGCTGCGCTCCAGCGCCCTGCGCGCTCTGCGAGGTTCATGGGAGTCGTCCTTTCGCTCCGGTGGAGTGGTCGATCCCACGTTGCAGGCGCGCGTGCCCGGGGGCAGTGGCGGCACCCGGCGAGCGGCCCTGGGGCTAACCCCCGGGGGCCGGCTCGGGCTCACCCGGTGACGCTGGCGAGGCGGACGGTCGTCGGAACGAGCTTCGGCGCCGGAGCGTCGCTTCGGCGAGCGCCGTCACCCACCGACCTGGAGGCCGCTTCGGCAAGAGGTCGCGGTGAGTCGACACGGCTCGTGTCGCCCTCGTATCTGGTCCATCGCCCGGAGCCGGCTCGCGCCTCGCAGCCGGCGTGAGCGATAAACCAGGTACGAGCGTTTCGCCCCTCGCCGCCGTCACGACGTGCGGATGCCCTCTTCCTTCAGGGACTGCTCGACGATCTTGTTCCACTTCGCGTCGATGCTCCGCGCCATGGCCTCTTCCTCTGCGCGGTTCTGCCGGGCGACGGCGGCCGTGTGCTTGTCCCCCGCCTTCTTGGCCACGCGCTCGAGGAGCTGGTAGCTCGCGATCTCCATGTGCTCGGTCGCGAACCCGTCGCGGGCGTTGCGGCCGGCCTTGTCGTTGCGCGTCAGGTCGAGGACGCCCTTCATCATGGCCGCCATCACGCCGCCGGCCTCCTTCATCTTCGACGGCGTGGCGCCGTGGTCGCGCAGGCACTCCACGAGACGCTCGGCCTGCTGCTCGGTCTGCTTGCGGTGCCGCTCGAGCGACCGCTTCATCTGCGGGTCCTTCGTCGTCTCGATCATCCCGTCGAGCATCCGCAGCACGTTCTGCTCCATCGCGTAGGCGTCGTCGATGTGCTCGACGAGCTTCTCTTCGAGCGCTGTCATCGGTTTCTCCCTTCGGCTCGGTGGAGCGATTTGTCGCCCGCTCCCGCGGCCGAGAAACGTCGCGCTGCGCGGGGCCGCGGCTCCCGGTCGCCGCCCGGAGGACGGTCGCCCGTCGGGTCAGTTGAGCCAGGGCTGCAGGAGAGCCTGGATCTCGCGGCACCCGCGCGGCTCCGCGAGCCTGGCCCGCACGCGACGCTCGTCGACGACGAGGATCGCCGGCACCCTCTCGACTCGGAAGCGCTCGGCCAGATCGGGCCTGCGGTCGACGGGGATGCGGACGAGATCGAACGTCTCGTGATTCCGCCGGCGCTGGAGGACCTGGGCGATGTGCGCCTCGGTCCGCCGGCAGCGGCCGGACTCGGACGCGAAGAAGAAGAGGAGCTTCGGCTTCGCGGCCCCGAGCCGATCGGCGGTGGGGGCGTGCGCTGCGTTGGTCATGCTCCGTCCACACCGGGGCTTCTGTCCGCGGCGCCGAGACGGAAAACGACGCTAGCGCTTGCGGATCGCGCTCAGGGCGTACCCGCCTTCCAGCATCGCCGGCGCGCGGGCCTGGAGCGCCTCCCACGGCGGCACGTCCCAGCCGAACGAGTCGGCGAGGCGCACGATCATGTTGAAGAGCGACGAGATCTCGGCCGCGGTGCGGAGCGCCTCGGGCGAGACCCCGGCGGCGTAGACGGCCTCCGCGTCGGCGGGCTCGAGCTCGTCGGGGCGCAGGGTCAGCTTCTCGAGGAAGACCAGCGTGGCGGCGAGCTCGGGCCGCAGAGGCGCCGTGCGCCAGTCGTCGACCACCGCCTGCCAGACCTCCTCGCCGAGCGCATACGACGCGACCGCGCCGTGGGAGCCCGTTCAGAAGGGACAGAGGTTGAGGAGCGAGGTGAACCCGGCGAAGAGCTCCCGCTCGCCGGCGCTCCAGTCCGAGGGGCCGCGCATCGTGCGCTCCAGGGCCTCGGAGAACGGCAGCCCGAACAGCTCGGGCCGGTAGAGCAGCGTCTTCACGACGCCCAGCGGCTCGCGCCCGCTGCGCTCGCGGATCTCGGCCAGCATCGCCGTCTCCGCCGGCGCGTGCCCGTGGTCGACGACGCCGAGGCGGATCATCGGAGCACCCGCTCGGCCGCGTCCAGGCGCCGCAGCCCCTCGCCGATCGCGGCGGCGACGGTCTGCTCGAAGATCTCGTCCTCCGACAGCCCCGCCTCGCGCAGCGCGTCGACGTCGGCGTCCGTCACCGTGTAGGCCTTCGCCCGCACCTTCGCGAGGTAGGCCTCGGCCGCCGGCGGCGGTGCGGGCGCCGCCGCGAGGTTGGCGCGGAGCTGCTCGATCGGATCCATGGGACGAGCCTAACCGCAACCCGCCGCACCCGGAAACCGGTGCGTCGCCGATCGCTACCCGCCGGGCGCGGCGGCGATCCGCTCCAGCACGTCCGCGGCCACCTCCAGGACGGCGCGCTCGGCGGGCGTCAGCGCGGCGAGCTGCCCCGCGAGCCAGTGGTCCCGCTCCCGCATGTCGTCCGCGAGCACCCGGGCGCCGTGCTGCGTCAGCCCGATCCAGGCGCGGCGCCGGTCGTCGGGGTCGACGCGGCGGTAGACGAGGCGCTCCGCCTCGAGCGCGGCCAGCGTGCGCGTCACGGACTGCGGCTGGACGTGGTCGGCCGCGGCGATCTGGCCCGGCGTCAGCTCGACGTTGCGGTAGAGGAGCCCGAGGACGCTGAGCTGGGCGCTGCTGAGGGCGCCCTCGGAGCGCTCCGCGCGCAGCCGCCGGGTGAGCGCCATCGCCGCGTGACGGAGCGCGCCGGCCTCAGAAAGTACGCTTTCGTTTACTATTTCTGGCTCAGACATGGCTTCTCAGGCAGCGGAATTGCACGCAGGCGTAATGATGCCGGGCATCTCGGCCGGCGAGCGGCTCCGTGTGGCGGTGGGCGCCGGGAGTCGCACCGCGCTGGCCGTGCTGCTCGCGTTCGCAGCGGGCGGAGCGCTCGTCGTCGGCTGGTCGCTGCCCGGCCGGCTGCTCGTCTTCGTCGTGGTGCTCGCGGTGCAGCTCGGCCGCCGCCTCACGGGCGGCTCCCTGCGGCACCAGGCGGTGGGCCTGGCCGCGCTCCCGCTCGTCGCCGTCGCGACCGCCCTCCTGGGCGAGCTGCTCCTGCACGACCGCGTGGCGGGCGACGCGGCCGTCGTGCTCACGATCTACGCGTCGTTCTCCCTGCGCCGGGCGCGGCCCTGGCTCGCGCGCAGCGCGCGGCTGCTCTCGGTCCCGGCGACGGTGCTGTTCGTCGCGCCCGTGCCGGTGCGGGCGGGCGGGAGCGGCGGGGTGCTCTGGTACGTGCTGCTCTCGGTCGTCGCCGGCGGCTGCGTGGTCGCGGCGGACCGGATCGTGGGACGGTTCGTCCCGGCCGCGCGGCCGCCGGCTCTCGCCCCGGGCGGCTCCGAGCGGCGCAGCTCGATGCGCCCGAGCCCCACGCAGCGGATCGGGCTGCACCTCGCGCTCGGCCTGACGCTGGCGTTCGCACTCGGGCAGACGCTCTACCCCGACCGCTACGGCTGGATGATCGTCTCCGTCCTGGCGATCGGCAGCGGTCTGCGCTCGCGCGGCGACGTGCTGCTGCGCGGGGGCGAGCGGCTCGTGGGCGCCCTCGCCGGCACCGTCGTGGCGACCGTCGCCGCGGCGGCGATCGGGGACGACACGGCGCTCGCGATCGCCGTCATCGTCGTGCTCGTCGTCGTCGCGTCGCTCCTGCGCGAGGTGACCTACGTCGCCTGGGCGTTCTCCGTGACGACGATGCTCGGCCTGCTCTACGGCCTCTACGGCGAGCACGGGACCCACCTGCTCGGCGAGCGGCTCGCCGAGAACGCGCTCGGGGCGCTGTGCGCGATCGTGCCGAGCTGCCTGCTGCTGCCGGTGCCGACCGCGGCCGTCGTGCGGCGGCGCACGGGGGACCTGCTGCGCGCCCTCGACTGGCTGCTCGTCGCGCTCCCCGAGGGCGCATATGCGGCTGCGGCCGAGGCCGTCGCCGAGGCGCACCTGGCGCTCGCCGACGCGACGCGCCCGCTGCGCCTGCTCGCACGGGCGACGCGGCGGCCCCCCGCGGCGCTGGCGCTCGTCGACGCGGCGCTCGCCGAGCACGGCGCGGTGTACGCGCTGGCCGCGACCGGCGCCGTCGACGCGTCCGCCGCCGGCACGCTGCGCCGCCGCGTCGGTGCGCTGCGGCGCGAGCTCGCGCGCGGCTCACGGCGAACGCACAGCGACGGCGGCGATTCCACAGCGGGCTCACAGCAGGACGTGACACCGTGACCGTATGGCCGAGAGCGCTGCGAAGGTGCTCGTCGTCGACGACGAGCCGTCGATCGTCGACGCCGTCGCCACGGCGCTCGGCTACGAGGGCTTCGAGGTCGCGCAGGCGCGGTCGGGCCGCGAGGCGCTCGACCAGGTCGCGCGCTTTGACCCCGACCTGATCGTCCTCGACTGGATGCTGCCCGACCTCGACGGCATCGAGGTCGGGCGGCGGCTCCGCGCGCAGGGGAACGGCGCCGCCATCCTCTTCCTCACGGCGAAGGACGCCGTCGAGAACAAGGTCGAGGCGCTGCGGGCCGGCGGCGACGACTACGTGACGAAGCCGTTCAGCCTCGCCGAGGTGGTGGCGCGCGTGCACGCGATCCTGCGCCGCACGGCCGGGGCGCTCCCGGGCGACGTCCTCCGCTTCGCCGACCTCGTCCTCGACGAGTCGCGGCACGAGGTGCGGCGCGGCGACGTGACGATTGCGCTGACGGCGACCGAGTTCGCCCTGCTGCGCTTCTTCCTGCTCAACCCGCGCCGCGTGCTCTCCAAGGGCCAGATCCTCCAGAACGTCTGGAAGTACGACTTCGGCGGGAACACGAACGTCGTGGAGACCTACGTGAGCTATCTGCGCCGCAAGCTCGACGCGTCGGGCCCGCCGCTGATCAGGACCGTGCGGCAGGTGGGCTACATGCTCGACGCGGAACCCGTGTGAGCCGGTGATCGCGCGGCTCTCGCTGCGCGCCCGGCTCGTGGTGGGCGTCATCGTGCTCGCGGCCGCCGGACTCGTCGCCGCCGACGTCGCGACGTACTCGTCCCTGCGCTCGTTCCTCGTCCAGCGGACGGACGGCTCGCTCGACGGCGCGGCCCACCAGCTGGGGCACGGACCGGGGCGGCCGCGGCTCGGCTCCGAGCAGAGCCTGGGCGGCGTCGTGCCCGGCGACTTCGTCCAGGTGCGGACCGCCGCGGGCCGGGTCGTCGTCTCGAGCGGCGCGCTGCGGCGGCCGGACGGCGGCACCGACCCGCCGCCGAAGCTGCCGCGGTCGATCGCCGTGCCGGCGCCCTCGCTCGAGGGCGACCCGGACGACCACGCCTCGCGGTTCACGGTCGGTGCGACCTCGGGCGACGGCCGCTACCGCGTGCGCGCCTCGGCGATCCCGGGGACGGGCCTCGTCCTCGTCGTCGCGACGTCGCTCCACGACGTCGACGGGACGCTGCACCGGCTCGTCCTGATCGAGCTGCTGGTGACGGCGCTCGTGATCGCCGCCCTGGCCGCGCTCGCCCTGTGGGTCGTACGGGTCGGCCTGCGACCTCTCGAGGCGATCGGCCACACGGCGGCGGCGATCGCCGCCGGCGACCTCTCGCGCCGGGTCGAGCGCGCCGAGGAGCGCACCGAGGTCGGCCGCCTCGGGCTGGCGCTCAACGTGATGCTCGCCCAGATCGAGTCGGCGTTCCGGGCGCGCGAGGCGTCGGAGCGGAAGCTGAGGCGCTTCGTCGCCGACGCCTCCCACGAGCTGCGCACGCCGCTCGCGGCCGTTCGCGCCTACGCCGAGCTGTTCGACCGCGGCGCCGAGCACCGCCCGGACGACCTCGCGCGGTCGATGAGCGGCATCAGCCGCGAGTCGGAGCGGATGAGCCTGCTCGTCGACGACCTGCTCCTGCTGGCGCGCCTCGACGAGGGACGGCCGCTCGAGCGCGAGCCCGTGGCGCTCGACGAGGTCGTGGGCGAGTCCGTCGAGACGGCGCGGACGGTCGAGCCGGAGCGGCCGATCGCGCTCGACGCGTCGCCGGTCGGGGTCGTCGGCGACCGCGAGCGGCTGCGGCAGATCGTCGACAACCTGCTCGCGAACGTCCGCGCACACACGCCGGCGGGGACTGCCGTGCGCGTCGCGGTCGTCCGGGACGGCGACGACGGCGTCGTGACGGTGGCGGACGACGGCCCGGGGCTGGAGGCCGCCCAGGCGGCGCACGTCTTCGAGCGCTTCTACCGCGCCGACACGTCGCGTACGCGGGCGAGCGGCGGTGTCGGCCTCGGCCTCGCGATCGTCGCCGCGGTCGCCGAGGCGCACGGCGGGACGGTCGAGGTGGAGTCGGCGCCCGGCGAGGGCGCGACGTTCAGGATCCGGCTGCCGCTGGCGGGACGGCCCGTGCCCGCTCAGGCCACGGGTGCGCGGCCGGATCGCAGCAGGTCGTCGAGCGCGTCGGGCAGGACGGGCCGCGCGAACAGGTAGCCCTGGCCGAGCGGGCACCCGAGCGCCGCGAGCCGCCGGTGCTGGTCGTCGGTCTCGATCCCCTCGGCGATCGCCACCAGGCCGAGGCTGCGGCCGAGGCCGAGGATCGTCTGCACGAGCGCGGCGTCCTTCGGGTCGGCGAGCCCGTCGACGAACGGCTTCGCGACCTTCAGCAGGTCCGCCGGGAAGCGGCGCAGGTAGCGGAGCGACGAGTAGCCGGTGCCGAAGTCGTCGATGGCGACGAGCACGCCGAGCCGGCGGAGCTCCTCGAGCCGCTCGACGGCGAGCTTCACGTCCTGCACGAGCACCGTCTCGGTGATCTCGACGGCGAGCGCCTCCGGCGGCAGGTCGGCCGCGGCGAGCGCCGCGCGCACGTCGCGCGCAAGCCCGCTGTCGACGAGCTGGCGGCCCGAGATGTTGACGCTCACCCACGGCGCGCTCGCGCCGAGCTCGGCGCGCCAGGTCGCGGCCCGGCGGCAGGCCTCGTCGAGCACCCAGCGTCCGAGCGCGACGATGAGGCCCGTCTCCTCGGCCATGGGCACGAACTGGAGCGGGGCCACGAGGCCGCGCTGCGGGTGGTCCCAGCGGAGCAGCGCCTCGACGCCGACGACGCTCCCCTGCACGAGGTCGACGATCGGCTGGTAGTGGAGGACGAGCTCGTCGCGGTCGATCACGCGGCGCAGGTCGGCCTCGAGCTCGAGCCGCTGGACGACCGCCTCGTGCATGCTCCGCTCGAAGGTCGCGTACGTGCCCGGCTGGCTGCGCTTCGCGCGGTACATGGCGACGTCCGCGTTGCGCAGCAGGTCCTCTGGCTCGTCGAGCCCGGCCGCGATGCCGATGCTGGCGCTGACGAAGACCTCGCGGCCGAGCAGGTCGAACGGCTCGCCGAAGGCGTCGATCACCCGCTCGGCGACCCCAGCGGCCCGCTCGTGCTCGCCGACCTCGCCGAGCAGGATGGCGAACTCGTCGCCGCCCAGGCGGGCGACCGTGTCGCCCCGCCGCACGCAGCTGTCGAGCCGGCGGGCGACGTCGATCAGCAGCCGGTCGCCGGCCAGGTGGCCGAGGCTGTCGTTGACGAGCTTGAAGCCGTCGAGGTCGAGGAAGAGGACGGTCACGGGCTTGCCCTCGCGCTCGCCGCGGCCGAGGGTCAGCTCCATCCGGTCGAGCAGCAGCGCCCGGTTCGGCAGGCCGGTGAGCGGGTCGTTGAAGGCGTGGCGGACCGTGTCGGCCGTCTTGGCCGCGGTCAGCGCGAGGCTCGCCTGCTCGGCGTAGGCGAGCAGCATGTCGCGCTCGGTCTCGGTGAAGCCGCTGCCCTCGGTGCACCGCGCGACGACCAGCGCGCCCGTCACGGCGCCGTGCTCGTGCACCGGCACCGCGAACGCGGTCTGCACGCCGGCGGCGACGAAGTCGGCCATCCGCCGCGGGTGGCTCTGGTAGTCCTCGAACAGGACTGCCTGCGCCTCGGCGATCGCCGAGCCGGCGACGCCCGCCTCGGCCGGCACGCGCCTGACGGTGCGGAGGATCTCCGGATCGAGCCCGTTCGACGCCGCGGTCAGGAGCTCGGCGGGATCGTTCGGGTCGACGAGCCGGAGCGCGGCGATGTCGCTGCCGACGAGCGTCTGGGCCCCGTCGACGACGGCGTCGAGCACGTCGCGGATGCGGGCGCGCTGCGAGATGCAGCGCTGGAGCCGCGCGAGCTGCTCGAGCAACCGCTGGCGCTCCTGGAGCGACTCGAGGAGCCGTGCGTTCTCCGTGGCCTGGCGTTCGCTGCGCTCGCGGAGGGCGCGCTCGCCGGCCA
This sequence comes from Gaiellaceae bacterium, assembly GCA_035546715.1. GTDB lineage: Bacteria > Actinomycetota > Thermoleophilia > Gaiellales > Gaiellaceae > PALSA-600. The sequence goes on from DASZWI010000131.1 coordinate 111,663, forward strand.
GCACGCGGAGGAGGTGCAGCGTCAGGGTGAGCACGCGGCTCATGCCGCGGAGGAGGCTCACGTCCTCGCGGTCGAACGGCTCGTCGAGCCGCCCGAGGATGAAGCGGCCGCTCGGGTCGTCCTCGAGCGGCACGCTGGCGACGACGCACGTGCCGAGGCCCGGCACCTCGAGCGTGTCGCGCTCGCCCGCGGCGATCCCGGCGAGCTGGCCGGCCGGCACCTGGCCGAGCGCGAAGCCGACGGACGCGACCACGGCGCCGCGGCGGACGACCGCGCCGACCTCGGCCTCCAGCACCTCGGCGGCGCGCTCGACCGCCTCGAGCGTGGCGGCCTCTTCGTCCTCGCTGGCGGAGACGCCTGCGAGGAACTCCGTCAGCTGATGGGTCGACCAGTTGCCGACACCCAGATCAGCTCACCGCCAGCACGACCAGCGTCTCGTTGTGGAACCCGCTCGCGCCGCGCGTGCGGGCGATCTCGCCGTAGCTGTAGAAGCCTGCGATCGGAGCGCCGTTCGCGTGCCGGGCGATCCGCTCGACCTCGCGCTCGATGCCGTCGTCGCCCAGGACGAGCCGGCGCGCCGCGCAGTCGAAGGCGACGAACGCGAGGGGAGCACGCTGGTCGAGCGCCTCGACCGCGTCGCGGCAGGCCTCGTCGGTCGCGTCGAGCACGGAGTCGACGTCGCCCTCGAGGAACCACGCGACGCCGCCCTGCGGCACCGCGGCGATCATCTCGAGCGAGCCGTCCTCGAAGTTCGCGGACGCGACGAAACGGGCGCCGTCCTCCGAGCTCCGCCGGCCGAGGCCGAGCGGGTGCGTCATGGCGAACTGCGCGAAGGCGGTCGTGTCGGTGTGCGCCTCGGGGGGCGCGTCGAACCGGTCGAGGTAGACGTCGACGGCGGGGCGGTCGTCGAGGGTGAAGACGCGGTTGCCCTCGCTGCGCGTGACGAGCACCGGCTCGCCGACCGGGCGCCAGCCGTGGCGGACGCCGATCCCGAGCGGCGCGTTCGACTCGAGGACCGCGCCGACGAGCGTGTCGCTGCAGACCCGGCCCTCGTGGAACTGGAAGGTGGCCGTGAAACCGAAGTCGTCGCCTGCGCACGCGCCGACGAGCGGGACGCCCGCGCCGAGCACGGCGTACGCGCCGCGGATGACCTCCTGCTGGTCGCCGCCGAGCGCGTCGGTGAGGAGCATGACGGCGCGGTGCGGACGGTCGGGGTCGGCGGCGAGCAGCGCCGTCGCGACCTCGCTGCCGGCCTCGCGGAGGTGCGTCGACGCGCGGTCCGCGGCGGCGCTGCGGGCGGAGAACCCGTCGCCGCCGAACGCCGTCACCACGACGCTCTTCGTCGCTGCGCCCTCGGGGCCGATCTCGCCGGCGGTCGAGCAGCCGATGAGCGGCGTCTCGGGGGCCTCGCCCGCGATGGCCGCGATGAGCTCGGGGAGCTCGAACTCGTTCGAGCAGAAGACGACGAGCAGCTTCGGGTCGTCGCCCTCCAGCGCCGCCCGGGCGGCCTCCGCCCCTGCGGTGCGGGCGTCGCCGGCGGTCGAGTGGCCGACGCCGACCCAGCGGGTGCGCGAGTCGGTGGGCGAGGGGGAAGTCGTGGTGGTCTCCATCTTCCCACTATCGGCGTCCTCAGGCGGGAATTGAGGCCGCGGGGGCCGCCCGGCCCTCCGCGATGATTGGGTATGTGTACGCCCGCCGATCGACAGCCCGGCCCGGCGCCTCGGCGGAGCGGGAGCTCGTCGCCGCCCGGCTGACCGCGCAGCTCCTTTCGGGGCCTGCGGCGCGCGACCCGGTGGGCGTCGCCGAGCGGCTGCTGGCCGTCCAGGCGCAGGAGCTGCGCGGCGCCCGGCTCACCGTTCGCGCCCGGACGGAGGGCCTGTCGGTCGCCGACCTCGACCGGGCGCTCGCCGCCCGCGAGCTGGTCGTGAGCTGGCTGAACCGCGGGACGCTCCACCTCGTGCGCCGGGAGGACTACCCCTGGCTGCACGCGCTGACGACGCCGCAGCTCGCGACGGGCTGCGCCCGCCGGCTCGCCCAGGAAGGCGTCACGCCGGACGCCGCCGAGCGCGGCGTCGCCGCCGTCGAGCGGGCGCTCGCCGGCGAGGGGCCGCTGACCCGTGCGCAGCTCCGCGAGCGCGTCGCAGCCGCCGGCGTCCGCACGGAGGGGCAGGCGCTGGTGCACCTCCTGTTCGCCGCGTCGCTGCGCGGGATCTGCGTGCGGGGACCCATGGCCGGGCGGGAGCAGGCGTTCGTCCTCCGGCGCGACTGGCTGGGCGAGCCGCCCCGGGTCGACCGCGACACGGCCCTCGCCGAGCTGGCGCGCCGCTACCTCGCGGGTCACGGACCGGCCGGCGCGCCCGATCTGGCCCGCTGGGCCGGCCTGCCGCTGCGCGACGCGCGCGCCGGGCTCGCGCGGATCGCCGCCGAGCTGACCGAGCGGCCGGACGGTCTGGTCGACCTCGCCGGACGCCCTCCGGCCGAGCCGGTGCCGCCGCCGCGGTTGCTCGGGCCCTACGAGCCTCTGCTCCTGGGCTGGGTGTCGCGGGCGCCGCTCGTCGGCGGCGGCGGGCAGGGTCTCGTGACCTCGAACGGGATCGTCCGGCCGTTCGCGCTGGTGGACGGCCGTGCGGTCGCGATCTGGCGGCTGGCGGACGGCGGTGGCCTCGAGCTGGAGCCGTTCGAGCGCGTGCGTGCCGCGGACGTGCGCGCGCTCGAACGGGAGGCTCGCGACGTGCGGCGGTTCCTCGGGTGACGGCCGGCCTTCTCCGCCGGCTCCTGCCGCCGCCCGGCAACCGGCGGCGCTACGTCGCGCTGGCGGCGATCGACGCCTTCGGGACGGGGCTGTTCGTCCCCGTGAGCGTGCTCTTCCTCACGCGCAGCGTCGGGCTCTCCGCGGTCGACGTCGGCGTCGGCCTGACCGTGGCCGGGCTGGCGGGGCTCGTCGCCACGCCGGTCGCGGGCACGCTCGGCGACCACTACGACGCGCGGCACGTGGCGGCGCTCGGGTACGGCGTCTGTGGCGTGGGCTTCGCGCTGTACACGCTCGTCGGCTCGTTCTGGAGCTTCCTCGTCCTCGCCTCGGCGATCCAGGTCTTCGAGCGCCTCGCGGGCGGGGCGCGGACGCTCGTCGCCCTCTCGATCGTCGCGAGCGCCGACCGGGTCGGCCTGCTCGCCTACGAGCGGTCGACGCGAAACGCGGGCTACGGCCTCGGCGGCCTCCTCGCGAGCCTCGCGCTCGTCAGCGACACGCGCCCGGCGTACGACGCAGTGCTGCTCGCCAACGCGGCGTCGTTCGCGCTCGGCGCGTACCTCGTGCTGCGCATGCCGCCCGCCCGGCCGGCGGAGCGGCCGGCCGGCCGGTCGCGGGAGGGGTACGCGGCGGTGCTCCGCGACGGCCCCTACGTCGCGCTCGCCGTGCTCACGGCGCTGATGTGGTTCAACGACTCGATCCTCAAGGTGGCGCTGCCGCTCTGGATCGTCGAGCGCACGTCGGTCTCCGGCTCGGCGACGGGCATCTTCTTCACCCTCAACACCGTGCTCGTCGTCGCCTTCCAGGTGCGCACGAGCGCGGGCGCCGCCGACGTGCGCGGCGCCGCCCGCGCGTACTGGCGCGCGGCCCTCGCGCTCGTCGCGTCCTGCGGCCTGTTCGCGGCGGCGGCCGGGACGCACGTCGCCGCAGGCATCGTGCTGCTCACGCTCGCCGTCGCGACGCTCACCCTCGGCGAGCTCTACGCGTCGGCCGCCCAGTGGGGCGCGTCGATCGGGCTCGTGCGCGAGGACCTGCGCGGCCGCTACCTCGGGCTCTTCTCGACGGCGACCGGCGTCCAGCGCGCGCTCGGGCCTGCGGCGATCGCCTTCGCGCTCGCCCACGGCGGCCGCTGGGCGTGGCTCGGCCTGGCGGCGGTCTTCGTGGTCGGCGGCGACGGCGCCCGCCGCGTCGCCCTGCTCGCGGCCGATCGGCGCGAGGCGGCGACCGGCGAGGCGCCGGGCCGCGTGGCCGCGTAGGGCTCGCCGGCGACGGTCGCCGCGGCCGGCGGTCGCTCTGCTAGGCTGTGCAACCGGTTGCATGGCTGACGCGGTCCACACCATCGCCGACATCGCGCGGCTCGCGGGCGTCTCGAAGTCGACGGTCTCGCGCGCGCTGAACGGCAGCCCGCTGATCGGCGCCGAGACCCGGGAGCGGATCCAGGCGATCGCGGCCGAGCACCGCTTCCAGCTCAACGCGCCGGCGCGCAACCTCAGCAGGAAGCAGAGCAACGCGGTCGCCTTCGTCACCTACGCGTACAAGAAGGGCCTCGTGGCCGACGGCTTCCTGCTGGAGGTGATGAGCGGGGTCTCGAGCGGTCTCGCCGACGAGGGCTACGACCTGCTCGTCGTCCACGTCGACCCGGAGGACACGGACTGGGCGCGCCTCTACCTCGAGAGCGGCCGAGCCGACGGCTTCATCCTCATGCAGGCGACGTGCACGGAGCGCCATATCCAGGCGCTGCGCGCGCTCGGCGCGCCGTTCTCGCTCTGGGGCGGCCCGCCCGGCGCGCACGGCTACTGCTCGGTGACGGGCGACAGCTTCACCGGCGGCCGGCTCGCGACCGAGCACCTGCTGGCGCGCGGCTGCGAGCGGATCGCGTTCCTCGGCGGGTTCGAGGTCGAGCGCGAGGTGGGGGAGCGGTACGCGGGCTACCAGGCGGCGCTGGCCGCGGCGGGTCGCCCGCTCGAAGCCGGCCTCGTCGTGTACGGCGACTACTCGCCCGCGCTCGCCGCCACCCGCATCCGCGAGCTGCTCGAGCGCGAGCCCGACCTCGACGGGGTCTTCGTGAACAGCGACGTGATGGCGCTCGCGGTCATGGACGCGCTGCGCGGCGAGGGTCGCCGCGTCCCGGACGACGTGGCGGTCGTCGGCTACGACGACGTCGCCGCCGCCCAGTACAGCAACCCGCCCCTGACCACGATCAGCCAGAACGGGCCCCTGGCCGGGAGGCTGCTCGCGCAGAGCCTCGTCCAGACGATCCGCACCGGCGTGGTGTCGAGCCACGCGATCCCGGCCGAGCTCGTCGTCAGGAGCTCCGCGTGAGGCACGGCCCGTTCGTGCCTGTCCGTTCGTGCAACCGGTTGCATCCCGATACCCCGCGAGAAAGGAGGGACGCATGATCCTGCCGCTCGAAGCGGTGACCGCGGATCGGCCGCAGCCGCCCCCGGTCTACGACAACCCGCCGGCGATCGCCCGCCGGCGCGGATGGCTCGCGCGCCTCGCGTCCAGGAACGCGTCGGGGCGGGTGT
>DASZWI010000132.1:0-3752 GCA_035546715.1 Gaiellaceae bacterium
GGAACGACGGGGGAGACGCCGCCCGGCTCGACCGGGACGGACGACCCGACCGCCTCGCCGCCCGACGGGGGCACGACGGACCCGTCCGGGCCGGCGGGTGCGGACGGCAGCGACGCGTCGGGAGCGTCCGGCGACGACGCCGGCCAGCAGGCCGGAGCCGGCGACGCCGACGGTGCGCCGGACGGCTCGAGCGACGCCTCGGCCGGCGACGCGGGAGCGACGGGCGTCGCTCCCGGCGACGAGTCGCCGCCGGACGCGTCCCCGGAGAGCGGCGACGCGACCGACGCGACCGGCGTGGGCGACCCCGCGGCGGACGCGAGCACCGGGGGCGATTCCGCGACGGACGCGGGCGGCGCCGGCGACTCCGCGGCGGCGGAGACGCCGACGGGGGAGGGATCGCCCGCCGATGCCCCGCCCGCGGACGCGTCTGCGGCCGATCCGCCGGCTGCCGACGCGCCGGTGACAGCGTCCGCGACGGCCGTCGACCCGCCGCCGCCGACCGACCCGGCTCCGCCCGAGGAGGTCGCCGGAGCCGACCCGCCGGGCGCCGTGAGGCCGCCGGATCCCGCGCGTCCCGCCTTCGACTCGCCGACGCCGTTCGTCCCCCCGACGGTGACCGCAACGACCGTCGCGTCGACCTCGGTCGGCGCCGTCGCCCGGCGGGCAGTCGAGTGGGCTCCCCACCGGATTCCCGAGCCGAGGCCGTCCACGCGGCGTCCGATCCGGCGGCGTGAGCGGCCGGCGCGGCGGGTGCTGCCGCCGGTCGTCTCCACCGGACGCCCCGCGTCGCCGCACGACCCGCGTCCCGCGCCGTCCGCCGTGCGCCCGACACGCCCGGCGTCCGCGCCGTCGCCGAGAGCCGCCGAGACGCCGCTCGTCGTCGCGGCGCTCGCCGGGCTCGTCGCGCTCGCCGGCGCCGTCGCGGCCGCGCTCGCCCTGCTCGCCCGGCCGGCCCGGCCAGGGGTTCGCGAGCGGGCCGTCCCTATCATTCGCCCGGATGACGGTCTACTTCACGACGCCGATCTACTACGTCAACTCGACGCCGCACATCGGCCATGCGTACACCACGATCGCGGCCGACATCCTCGTCCGGCATCACCGGCAGCGGGGAGAGGACGCCTTCTTCCTCACCGGGGTCGACGAGCATGCGACGAAGGTCTGGCGGGTCGCCGAGGAGCAGGGACTCGACGCGCAGGCGTACGCCGATCGGATCGTCACCGCCTGGCGGGAGCTGCCGAGGCGACTGAACGCCGAGCTCGACTTCTTCATCCGCACGAGCGACGAGGGGCACAAGACGTTCGTCCGGGACTTCCTCCAGCGGATCTACGACAACGGGGACGTCTACGAGGACGTCTACGCCGGCCTGTACTGCGTGGGTTGCGAGGCGTTCAAGACGGAGGACGAGCTCGTGGACGGCAAATGCCCGCTGCACGACCGCGAGCCCGAGTGGATCGAGGAGAAGAACTACTTCTTCCGGCTCTCTGCGTACCAGGACCGTCTCCTGGAGCTCTACCGCTCGCGGCCGGAGCTCGTGCTGCCGCAATTCAGGTTCAACGAGGCGCTGAGCTTCATCGAGGGCGGGTTGAAGGACTTCTCCATCAGTCGCGCCGGGCAGCCCTGGGGCATCCCGCTGCCCTGGGACGAGAGCCAGGTCGCGTACGTCTGGGCCGACGCGCTCGTCAACTACCTCAGCGCGCTCACGTACGCGCGGCCGGGGGAGGACCTGCGCGACCGCTTCTGGCCGCACGTGCGCCACCTGATGGCGAAGGACATCCTTCGCTTCCATTGCGTCTACTGGCCGGCGATGCTGCTCTCGGCCGGCTACGAGGTGCCGCACCAGATCTTCGTGCACGGCTACCTGCTGCTCGACGACAAGAAGATCTCGAAGTCGGTCGGCAACATCGTCGACCCGCTCGACCTGATCGACGTCTTCGGGGCCGATCCCGTGCGCTACTGGTGCGCCCGCGCCGTGTCGTTCGGGCAGGACGGCAGCGCGTCGATCGACGGGCTGGCGGAGCGGTACGAGCGCGAGCTCGGGAACGACCTCGGAAACCTCCTGTCGCGCACGACGGCGATGATCGCCCGTTACCGCGACGGTCGCCTGCCGGAGCGAGGCTCGGTGACGGCGGAGCTCGAGAGCGAGGTCGCGGCGATGCGCGACGGCGTCCGCGCCGACCTCGACCGCTACGACATCACCGGCGCGGCGGATCGGATCTGGACGCTGGTCCGCGCGCTCAACCGGTACGTGACCGAGCACAAGCCGTGGGAGATCGCGAAGGACGAGGCCCGGTCGGCCGAGCTCGACCAGGTGCTCTACGACCTCGCCGACGGACTTCGGGTCGTCGCGGTCGCGCTCGCGTCCTACCTGCCGGAGACGGCGCCGCGGATCCTGGAGGCGCTCGGCCAGCCGCCCGAGCTCGGCTGGGACGAGGTGGCGTACGGCCGGCTGCGGCCTGCGGACGGCATCGCGGCGTCGCCGCCGCTCTTCCCGCGGATCGAGGCGGACGCCGCCGCCGCGGCGTCGTGATCGACACGCACGCGCACCTCGAGCCGGCGGAGGCCGGCGAGGTGCTCGCCCGGGCGCGCGAGGCCGGCGTCGACCGCGTCGTCTGCGTCGCCACGACGATCGCCGGCGCTCACGATGCGCTCGCCCTCGCCGAGGCTCACGACGGCGTCTACGCCTGCCTCGGGATCCATCCGCACGAGGCGGGCAGCGGCGAGGCCGCTCGCGTCGGCGAGCTCCGCGCCCTGCTCGCGCATCCGCGCGCGGTCGCCGTCGGCGAGACCGGACTCGACTACCACCGCGACTACGCCCCGGCCGCGGCCCAGCGGCAGCTCTTCACGGCGCAGCTCGAGCTCGCCGCCGAGACCGGCAAGCCTGTCGTCATCCACACGCGCGCGGCCGACGACGACACCCTCGCCGCGCTCGGCGACCATCCAGGCACCGTCGTGCTGCACTGCTTCTCGTCGCCCGCGCTGCTCGACACGGCGCTCGCGCGCCGCTGGTACGTCTCGTTTGCCGGCAACGTCACCTACAAGAACGCCTACGACCTGCGCGCCGCGGCGCTGGCCGTGCCGGCTGATCGCCTCCTGGCCGAGACCGACAGCCCGTATCTGTCGCCCCAGCCGGTCCGCGGGACGCGGAACGAGCCGGCGAACGTCCGCCACACCGTCGCTGCGCTCGCCGCGGCGCGCGGCGAGGACGCCACCGAGCTCGCCCGCCGGATCGACGAGAACGCGGACGCCGCGTTCGGGCTGTGAGCCCCGTGCCGCCGCCCGCCCGCCCGGGCGCGGGACGCGTCGCTCCGCGCAAGGACCTCGGCCAGCACTTCCTGGTCGACGACAACATCCTCCGCGTGATCGAGCGGCTGGCCGAGCTCGGGGCCGCCGACGTCGTGCTCGAGGTGGGGCCGGGGCTCGGCGTGCTCACGCGGTTCCTCGCCGAACGGGTCGCGCACGTGCACGCCGTCGAGGTCGACCGCCGGCTCGAGCCCGAGCTCCGCGACGTTCCGCGCACGACCGTCCACTGGGGTGACGCCCTGCACCTCGACGTCGCCGGGTTGCGCCCGGTCCCGAGCAAGCTCGTGTCGAACCTGCCGTACAACGTCGCGACGCCCCTCGTCGTCGAGAGCCTGGCCCTCGTCCAGATCGAGGCCTGGTGCGTGATGGTGCAGCGCGAGGTCGCCGACCGCTTCTTCGCGTCGCCGTCGACCAAGGCCTACGGCGCCGTCTCGGTGCTCGTGCAACTGACG
>DASZWI010000133.1:0-7989 GCA_035546715.1 Gaiellaceae bacterium
CCGCTCGAGCAGCACGGCGACCAGCTCGCCCGAGGCGCGGATGTGGGCCGCCATCTCGGCCCGGGCCGTCGCCGCGTCGCGCGCCTCGATGGCGGCGAGGATCCGCTGGTGCTGCTCGACGTTCTCGGCGAGCCGGTGCGAGCTGCGGCTCAGCGCCGTCCAGCTGAGATGCCGCGGGAACGTCCGGTGGAGGTAGGCGATCGCCGCGAGCAGGTGCGTGTTGCCGGCCGCCTCCTGGATCACCTGGTGGAAGACGTCGTTCGCGCGCTCCCACTCGCTCTCGGCCGACCACGGCTCGACCGCCTTGCCGCTGCGCCGGCCGTGGATGACGTCGGCGATCGCGTGACGGAAGTGCTGCTCGGACTCGCGCAGCCGGCTGAGCTGCGCGTCGTCGATCAGCTGCACCGCCAGCTCGGCGGCGAGCCCTTCGAGCTCGGCCCGCACCTGGTACGCCTCGCGCACGTCGCGCGGGGTCGGCGCCCGGACGAGCGCTCCCCGCCGCGGCGCGACCTCGACGATCCCGGCCGACTGGAGCTTCCGCAGCGCCTCGCGGACGGGCGTGCGGCTCACGCCGAACTCGGACGCGAGCGTCTCCTGCCGCAGCCGGGTGCCGGTCGCGATCTCGCCGCTGAGCACGCGCGACTGGATCGTGGCCGCGAGCCGGTCGACCAGGCCGTGCTGCTCCTCGACAGTCGTCATTCCGCGACGAGAGCGTCGCGCACGAGCCGGACGGAGACAAGCAGCAGGAAGCCGCCGAAGATGAAGCGCAGCACGTCGCCTGGCAGGGCGAGCGCCGCGAGGGCGCCGAGGACGCTGCCGGCGGCGCCGAGCGTGCCGAGCCTGAGCGCGACGCCGAGGTCGCCCACGCCGCGGCGGCGCAGCACGAGGCTGGCGACGATCGAGGTGGGGAGGACGACGAGCAGCGACGTCGCCTCCGCCTCGTGCTGCGACAGGCCGACCGCGAGGGTCAGGAACGGCACCATCAGCGTCCCGCCTCCGACGCCGAGCAGGCCGGCCGCCGCGCCCGTCAGGACGCCGAACGCGGCGAGCGCCACGTAGAGCCCGACGCCCGTCATCCGCGGACCAGCATCAGGATCGCGACGGCGCCGAGGAAGAGGGCGAAGACGAGCTTCAGACGCCGCTCGTCGATGCTCGCCAGCGCTCCGGCCCCGATGCGCGCGCCGCCGATCGAGCCCACGGCCAGCGCGATCGCCTCCCACGGATGCACCTTCCCGGCGACGCCGTACGTGGCGACGCCGGCGACGCTGATCGGGATGATCGCGCCGAGCGAGACGGCGTGCGCGTCCTTCTGGCTGTAGCCGGCGCGCAGGACGAGCAGCGGGACCATGACGATGCCGCCGCCGACGCCGAGCAGGCCGGAGAGGAGGCCGCCGGCCGCCCCGACGGCGATCAGGCGGACGTCGAGCCCGACGAGCCGGCGGGCTCGCTGCGTCGGGAGCGGTGCGGGCTCGGCGTCGATGGGGTCCGACGATAGCCATTTTGGATCCAGTTGACAACAAAGAGGATCCAATTTAGGCTCGCCCCTTCCCGACGGGAGGGACCCTCAGTCCTCGACGCCGTGCTCAGTCGTTCCGACACCAGGGAGACACGCTCATGACCGGCTCACTCAGACGCGGTACGACGATCGCGCTCGCGCTCGCCGTGCTCTGCGCGCTGGCCGTGGCTGCCGCCGCCGGCGCCCGCGGCACCGCATCCGCCTCGCAGCTGCGCGAAGGCGGCACCCTCACGATCGGGCTCGCCGAGGAGCCCGACGCCCTCGACCCGACGCTCGCCCGCACGTTCGTCGGCCGCATGGTCTTCCTCTCGATGTGCGAGAAGCTGTATGACCTGGACTCGCACCTGAACATCGTCCCGCAGCTGGCTGCGGCGCTGCCGACGGTGTCGAAGGACAAGCTCACCTACACGATCAAGCTCCGCACCGGCGTCAAGTTCAACGACGGCACCGCGCTGAACGCCGCCGCCGTGCAGGAGTCCATCCAGCGCCACCTCACCCTGAAGGGCTCGGTGCGCGCCAGCGAGATCTCGCCGATCAAGTCGGTGACGACCTCGGGCGCCAACACGGTCGTCCTGCACCTGTCGGCGCCGTACTCGCCGCTCGTGTCGCAGCTCGCCGACCGCGCCGGCATGGTCATGTCGCCGAAGGCCCTCGCCGCGGAGGGGGCGAACTTCGCCCAGAACCCGGTCTGCGTCGGCCCGTTCATGTTCAAGGACCGCGTCGCGGGCGACCACATCACGCTGGTGAAGTCGCCCTACTACTACGACAAGAGCAAGGTCCACCTGGCGTCGATCGTCTACAAGATCATGACCGACCCGAGCTCCCGCACCCAGGCGCTCCGGGCCGGCGACATCCAGGTCGAGGACCGCATCCAGGCGACCGACGTCCCCACGCTGCAGAAGGACTCGAAGGTCTCGCTGATCAAGTCGGTGACGATCGGCTACCAGGGCCTGACGCTGAACGTCGGGAACAAGAACGGGGTGCTGAAGGGCTACGGCCCCACCGGCACGGCGATCTCGAAGTCGAAGCAGATCCGCCAGGCGTTCGAGGACGCCCTCGACCGGACGACGATCAACAAGGTCGTCTTCGGCGGGCTCAACCAGCCGGACTGCTTCCCGATCGCGCAGTCGAGCTCGTGGTACGCCGCGACGACGAAGGGCATCCCCTGCAACCTGCACGCGGACGTCGCCGCGGCCAAGAAGCTGATCCAGGCCTCCGGGCTGCCGACACCGGTCACCGTGCACCTGCTGCTCGGCGGCACGGATCCCGTGAACGCCCGGCTCGGCCAGGTCATCCAGGCGATGGAGAAGCAGGTCGGGATCAACGTCGTGATCTCGGCGACCGACTTCACGACGTCGCTGAACGACGCGACGAACGGCCAGTTCGACACGTACGCGGTGGGCTGGTCGGGCCGCGTCGACCCGGACGGGAACATCTACGGGTTCTCGGCGACGCCGGGAACGCTCAACTACTCGGGCTACTCGAACAGCCGGCTCGACTACATCCTCAACGGCGCGCGCAAGTCGCTGACCACCAAGGCACGCGACACGCTCTACCACGCGGCGATGCAGGTGATCGCGGACGACGTCCCGTTGATCTACCTGTACCACCCGGTCGACTACTTCGGCGTCTCGAAGAGCGTCACGGGGGTGCAGGCGTACGGCGACGGTCTGATCCGCGCGGCCTTCGCGGCGTACTCGAAGTAGGCGGGGCGTAGGGCCGGACGACGATGGGCGGCTTCCTCCTCCGCAAGGCGGGAGCCGCCCTCGTCGTCGTCTTCCTGTCCAGCGTGCTGGTCTTCGCCGGGGTCCGCGCGCTGCCGGGCGACCCGGCGATCGCGCTCGCCGGCGAGAACCACGACCCGGCCGTGCTCGCCGCGGTCCGGCAGGAGTACGGCCTCGACCAGCCGCTGCCGGTGCAGTACGTCAAGTGGATCTGGCGCGCCCTGCACGGGAACCTCGGGCTCGACAACCGCCAGCTCCCGGTCGCCCACACGATCGTCACGCGCATCCCGATCTCGCTCGAGCTCGCGCTCCTCTCGGTGCTCGTCGGGATGGTGATCGGGATCACGGCGGGGGTGATCGCCGCCGTCCGGCGCGGCAAGCCCTCCGACCATGCGGCGACGACGCTCGCCCTCGTCGGGCTGTCCGTGCCGCACTTCTGGCTCGGGCTCCTGGCGATCATCCTCTTCGCCGTCGACCTGCACTGGCTGCCGTCGGGCGGCTACGTGTCCTTCGGCTCCCATCCGATCGGGAACCTCGAGCACATGGTGATGCCCGCGCTCGTGCTCGGCACGGGCCTGTCGGCGGTCCTGATGCGGCAGATGCGCTCGTCGATGCTGACGTCGCTCGGCGCCGACTACGTGCGCACGGCGCGTGCGAAAGGGCTGTCCGAGTGGTCGGTGGTCGGCAAGCACGCCTTCCGCAACAGCCTCATCACCGTGACGACCGTCGTCGGGCTCCAGCTCGGCCAGCTCATCTCGGGCGTCGTGATCACCGAGGTGATCTTCGTCATCCCCGGCTTCGGCCGGCTGACCATCGACTCGATCACGGCGCGCGACTACACCCTGATCCAGGGCGTCGTGCTGGTGACGGCGACCGGGTACGTGCTCGTCAACCTGCTCGTGGACGTCGTCTACTCGCTCCTCAACCCGCGGATCCGCGTCTCGTGAGCTTCGTCGAGGTCAGCCCGGTCGTCACCCCGCGGGCGCGGCGGCGGAAGATCCTGCGGCGGCGGTTCCTCCGCCGGCCGCTCGCGGTGGCCGGTCTCGCCGTGGCGCTCGCCTTCGTCGTCGCCGCGATCTTCGCGCCGTGGGTGGCGCCGTACTCGTCCTCCGCGACGGACTTCGACCACGTCCTGTCGCACTCGTCCGGCAAGCACCTGCTCGGCACCGACGAGCTCGGCCGCGACGTGCTCTCGCGCATCGTCTGGGGCGCGCGGGCCTCGATCGAGGCCGGGGTGCTGTCGACGCTGCTCGCGATGGCCTTCGCGGTCCCGATCGGCCTCGTCGCAGGCTTCTTCCGCGGCTGGGCGGACACCGTGATCGCGCGGCTCACCGACGTGCTGCTGGCCTTCCCGTTCCTGATCACGGCCGTCGGGCTCTCGGCGATCTTCGGGCCCTCGCTCACGAACGCCACGCTCGCGCTCGGCATCGCCGCGGCGCCGGCGCTGATCCGCATCGCGCGCGGCGAGGCGCTCGCGCTGCGCGAGGAGGACTACGTCCGCGCCGCCGTCGCGAACGGCGCCGGCGACCTGCGGATCATCGCGCGCCACGTCCTGCCGAACATGACCTCGACGCTGATCGTCCAGGCGACCGTGCTGATCCCGACCGCGATCATCGGCGAGGCGGTCCTCTCGTTCCTCGGCCTCGGCGTGCAGCCGCCGACGCCCTCGTGGGGCGTGATGCTCTCCGACGCGCAGTCGTACCTCACGCAGGCGCCGCGGCTCGCGGTCTACCCGGGCCTCGCCATCTTCCTCTGCTCGCTGTCGTTCAACCTGCTCGGCGACGGCTTGCGCGACATCCTCGACCCCCGGACGACCCGGTGAGCGCCGCGCTGCTCGAGGTCGAGGACCTCTCGGTCCGCTTCGCGACGGACGACGGGGACGTCCACGCCGTCGACAGGCTCTCGTTCTCGCTCGCCGAGCGCGAGGTGCTCGGCGTCGTCGGCGAGTCGGGCTGCGGCAAGAGCGTCAGCTTCATGTCGCTGCTGCGCCTGCTCCCGGAGACCGCGGTCGTCAGCGGGCGGGCGCGCTTCGGCGACCTCGACCTGCTGGCGGCGTCGACGGCTCGCCTGCGGCGCATCCGCGGGCGGGAGATCGCCTTCGTCTTCCAGGAGCCGATGACGTCGTTGAACCCGGCGTTCACCGTCGGGAACCAGATCGGCGAGGTGCTGCGGCGCCACCTCGGGCTGTCGCGCCGCGACGCGCAGGCGCGCGCCGTCGAGCTGCTCGACCTCGTGCGGATCCCCGCGCCCGCGCGGCGCGTCAAGGAGTACCCGCACCAGCTCTCGGGCGGCATGCGCCAGCGGGTGATGATCGCCATGGCGCTCGCGTGCGACCCGAAGATCCTGATCGCCGACGAGCCGACGACCGCGCTCGACGTGACGATCCAGGCCGGGATCCTCGACCTGATGCGCGACATCCGCGAGCGGCTCGGGACCGCGATCGTGCTGATCACCCACAACCTCGGCGTCGTCGCCGACATCGCCGACCGCGTGATCGTGATGTACGCGGGTCGCAAGGCGGAGGAGGCGCCGGTGCACGACCTCTACGCGCGGCCGCAGCACCCGTACACCATCGGCCTCCTGGGAGCCGTGCCGCGCCCCGGCGCGTCGCGGCGGCTGCAGGAGATCCCCGGCCGCGTCCCGTCGCTGGCGCAGCTGCCCGAGGCCTGCGCCTTCGCGCCGCGCTGCCCGCGCGCCGACGACCTGTCGCGCTCGCAGGTTCCGGAGCTGCGAGAGGTGCTGCCCGGCCATCGCGTCGCCTGCTTCCACCCGGGGCCCACGCCGCCGTGAGCGCCCCGACGCCCACGCTCGAGGTCGTCGACCTCGTCAAGCACTTCCCGGTCCGCGGCATCGGCCAGCGCGGCGTCGTGCACGCGGTGGACGGCGTGTCGTTCTCGATCGCCCCGGGCGAGCTGCTCGGGCTCGTGGGCGAGTCGGGCAGCGGCAAGAGCACGGTCGCGAACTGCATCATCCGCCTGCACGAGCCGACGTCGGGCTCGATCAAGCTCCGCGGCGAGGAGATCGCGCACCTCTCGCGCCGCGAGCTGCGCCCGCTGCGGCGGTACATGCACATGGTCTTCCAGGACCCGTACTCGTCGCTCGACCCGCGGATGACCTGCGGGCAGATCGTCGCCGAGCCGCTGCTCGTCCAGGGGCTCGCGGGCCGGCGCGAGGCCGACCGGAAGGTCGACGAGCTGTTCGACCGCGTCGGCCTGCGGGCAGAGCTTCGGCACCGCTACCCGCACGAGCTGTCCGGCGGCCAGCGCCAGCGCATCGGGCTGGCGCGGGCGTTGTCGGTCTCGCCGACGCTGCTCGTCGCCGACGAGCCCGTGTCGGCGCTCGACGTGTCGGTGCAGGCGTCGATCCTCAACCTGCTGCGCGAGCTGCAGGAGGACATGGGCTTCTCGTGCCTGTTCATCACGCACGACCTGGGCACGGTCGAGTATCTGTGCGACCGCGTGGCCGTCATGTACCTCGGGCAGATCGTGGAGCTCGCCTCGACCGCGGAGCTCTTCGCCGCGCCGAAGCACCCGTACACGCAGGCGCTCCTCTCGGCGGCGGTCGTGCCGGACCCGGTCGTCCAGCGCGCCCGCGCGCGCGTCGTCCTGGCGGGTGACGTGCCGAGTCCGATCGAGCCGCCGTCCGGGTGCCGGTTCCGGACGCGCTGCCCGCTCGAGCACCGCTCGGCGCCGGCCTCGCACGAGACGGAGCCGCCCCTGATCGACGTCGGCGGCGGTCACCGGGTGGCCTGCCACCTGGTCCGGCCCGGCGGCGATGCGCCGACGCTCGCCGACACGGCGGAGGCCGCGGTCTGACGTTCACCACCCGTCCGGAGCTGCGCGGCATGTTCGGCGCGGTCGCGTCGACGCACTGGCTCGCCTCGGCGGCCGGCATGGCGGTGCTCGAGCGCGGCGGCAACGCGTTCGACGCGGCGGTGGCGACCGGGTTCGTCCTCCAGGTCGTCGAACCGCACCTGAACGGGCCCGGCGGGGACCTGCCCGCCGTCTTCTGGGCCGCATCCGCGGGCGAGCCGCTCGTCCTCTGCGCCCAGGGCGTCGCCCCCCAGGCGGCGACGATCGAGCGCTTCCGCGAGCTCGGCGAGGACCTCGTCCCCGGCACCGGCCTGCTCGCGGCGTGCGTGCCGGGTGCGTTCGGCGGCTGGCTGCGCCTGCTGCGCGACTTCGGCACCTGGCGGCTCGAGGACGTCCTCGCCTACGCGATCGGCTACGCCGAGGACGGCTATCCGGTGATCCCGGGGATCAGCGCGACGATCGCGCGCGTCGAGGACCTGCTGCGCTCGTGGCCCGCGTCGGCCGCGCTCTACCTCCCGGCGCCGGAGCCCGGGGCGACGTTCCGCAACCGGGCTCTCGCGGCGACATACCGCCGGATCCTCGACGAGGCGCGTGGGGGCTCGCGCGAGGAGGAGATCGAGCGAGCCCGCCGCGTGTTCTACGAGGGGTTCGTCGCGGAGGAGATCGATCGCTTCTCGCGCGCGGAGGGCGGCCTGCTGACCGGCGACGACCTGCGCGGCTGGGAGGCGACGCTGGAGCCGCCCGCGACGGCCGACTACCGCGGGCTGACCGTCTGCAAGACGGGGCCGTGGGGGCAGGGGCCGTCGGGGCTCCAGCAGCTCCTGCTGCTCGAGGGCGTCGACGTCGCCTCGCTGGGCGAGGCCGAGCTCGTCCACGTCTTCACCGAGGCGGCGAAGCTGGCGTTCGCCGACCGGGACGCGTGCTACGGCGACTCGGC